>LKMO01000026.1 GCA_001563905.1 Nanohaloarchaea archaeon B1-Br10_U2g19 | reverse complement strand
GCCCAGCCCGAGAAAATTCCTGCTACAGCTAGACTGACTGCGACTAGAAGTACTGATGCAATTATAGGGGATATTCCTTTTCGTTTCATTATACTATACGTATGTTCTTTCTTTGTATTTAAGTTGTTTGATTTAAAGTAGGAATGTTACTGCCAGATATCCGAGAGCAAAAAGGATTGCCGTGTGTTTTAGACCTGCTTTGAGTTCTCCTTCGGATAGCTTACCAATTATTAGTCCTGAGAAGAATCCTTGAATAAACACAAGTCTTTGGAACCAGGTATTATACAGATCGATGTTTTCTTCTAAATCTCCGCCTTCTCCGCCTCCTATTCCTCCTATATCTGTTCCTCCAAGTGCTTCTTGAGCTCCAGCTAGGTTAGGAAGCAGAAAATTGTTTAATGCGATTAAAATCCCTATGAATATGAAGTATACTACGTATCCGGTTATCATCTCTCCGTAGAGCTGAGACTCTCTTTCCCGTTTAAGGCTTTTAATAGATCTTATGTTTTCTCCTACGGATTCAAGAACGTCCTGTATATTACCTCCTGACTGGTAAGCCTGGATTATTGTATCGATAGACCTCTTTATTACGGGAGAGCCAGTATCTTCGGCGAACGTCTTCAGTACTTGGTCGAAAGGGATACCCCAGTCAAGCTGAGCGTTCATTTTCTGTATTTTCTGGTCTAAAGACCCGTAGCTACCTGTTTCAGTGTTCTGTATGGCTTGAGGTAGAGACATTCCTGCACGAGTACCTTCTACCACATCTCTTAGAAACTCGGGGAACTTCTGTTCTACTTTCTTCCTTTCAACATATTCTGTATACTTAACGTACATGATTGGAGCGAAAACAAGTATGATTGCAACAAGGTTAGTTACAACGAAAAGAAGCTGCTGGAAGTTTGTTGAAGATGTTAAGGATACGCCGGTAAGGGTTTGGTCTTCGAAACCAACTTGCTCTCTACGTATTGTTGCTGTGTTTTCTTCCTCTAGTACATCTCTATCCAGATTTACGGACTCTTCATTACTCGTGGCCTCATCGACTTCGAACTCGTTTACATATATTGTGAGAGGGTTTTCAGAGTCTACATTTTCAAAAGTGAGACTGAGAACTGTATTCTGGGCTAAAGAAGGATTTTCAATGTCGAACCCGAACTGTGCTACATCCTCATTAGTGATTACTTGGCTCTCGGCGGTGGTAAACTTATGAGTGCTGTTCTGATGGTTCCAGTAGTTTAGGCCTGCTAGAAGCATTCCTACAATAAAGGCTCCTGCAATCAGAACAATCAGCCTCTCATTGTGTCTCCAAAAGTTCTTTGCCTTTAGTTTGTATTCTTCTAAACTCATTTTTTAATCGACCGTTAGTGCTAGGAATATTACGAAAAGCCCGTTTATAACAGGTATGAAGACGTGGACACCGAGCCACATAAGGTCGCTGATAGCGAAACCTCCGATTGTACCTCCTAAAAGGTTCATAACTGCTAATACAACAACTAAGAATACTGGTGCAGCAATAAGTATTGCTGTATAGAATGAAGCGTAAGTGCTTAGTTTCTGGATTTCTTTTTCTCGCTCCATGTTGTATTCAAAGAGTGCTTCGTCTGCTTTTTCTTGTATATAGGATTTTAAACTTCCTCCGGTTTCAACTGTGGAAACAATACCGTACAATACTTCTGACCAGTCTTCACTAGGGCTTTTTTCAGCAACTTGTCGAAGAGCTGTAGTAAGATCTTCTCCGAAAACATTGACTCTTCTAGATATTTCTCCTGCTTCTTCAGATATAGCGCCGTACTCATCGAAAGAGTCTAAAAGCTCAAACATAGCTACAGGAGAGATTCCAGAAGTTGCAATAGCGCCTAGATGGTTGAGCGCGAAAGGTAAGCTTTCATCTATCTTTTTCTGCCGTTTTCTTGCTCTTTGAGACGGTAAAAAGTATAGAATTGCAAAAACTAGTACTCCTACAGCTATGGGGACGCCGATAATATACTGTAAACTCTCTGCCAGAGAGACATTCTGGTTTAAAACAAAAGTTAATCCTCCCATGAACGCTAGTATGGCTGCTAGGGAAGTATAAAGCAGAATTTTAGAAACATATGTTCTGTAAAGAGTATCCATGTCGGCCTTTTTCAGCTGTTCTTTCAGATCTTCGAACTGGTCGCCATGCTTATCTACAGTAGGTCCAAAGAGTGCGTTTGCGGCAGCATCAACATTATCTGTTTGAGAAGCTCTCTTAAGCCGTCTTAAAATACTTTTATTGAAAGGATTTTTGCTCATTGTACTTTTAGTCCAGTATTTTTGAATACGTAGTTGTGGACGCCGTGGTTGAAGTCAGATCCTCTGAGTTTCTTCACATAGATCTCTCTAACAACATTTCCTCCTTGTCTCTTAACGTCCATGTTAATTATGCCGTCTGCTACTTCTTCCTCTATGTTTGTTGCTTCCTCTGCCTCAGCTATAAGTAAAATTGTTGCTCCTATACCGCTTAACTCTTCTTTGATAGATAAAAGGTTCTTTCGAATATCCTGTCTAGAGTCTATGTAAAGATCTAGGTCGGTTATGGGATCTATAACCACTCTTTCTGCGTCATTGGTTTTAACAGCTCCTCTAATCATTTCGGCGACTTGTTCATACCGGTAAGGATCCATTTTCTGGATGTTTACAGTATTATTTTCTACATGTTTCTCGAAATCCCAGTCGAAGGTGTTGACTCTTAGAATCTCGTCTTTCGTATCTTGGAAAGAGATGTATAAACCGTTTTCTCCTTTCTCAGCACCTCTGTACAGGTACTCTAGTCCCAGGTTAGATTTGCCTGCGCCAGGCTCTCCTTTTATTAGAACCATCTCTCTTTCTGGTATCCCTCCTCCACAAAGTTTGTCGAAGTTATGTATTCCGGTTTTAACTTTTCTCATAATTATGCCTCAAAAGGGTTTTCTTCAACTTTTTCATCAGAGCTGAAAGGATCTTCTTCCTTCTGTTCCTCGGTTCTGGAACGTATTTTTTCGACTTTATTTCTCTCGGATTTAAGTCGTTCTTCCAGCTCTTTAACAGGGTTTTCCTCCGAGCTTTTCTTCTCGTCTATAGGAGTATCATCATCTATTTCTGGTTCTTCTAGGCTTTCAATTTCTTCTTCTAATTTCTCGTTTTTGTCTCGTTCCATAGCTGAATCCAGCTGATTTCCGCGTGAGATATCTACTTTGTCTTCTGCGCCTATTACATCTTCTAAAGTGTACTTAGTATCTTCAGCGTTGATCATCTTCAGAATTTCTTCTTTGTTCTTGTAGTACTCTGCAATTATCTTTGAGACTTTGTCGAACTCGTTAACACCTTTTTCTTTAAGCCATTCAAGTATTTTAGCTCGATTCTCTAGCTCTTGGTAGAGATCGTCTTTTGAGATACCGTAGTCGTTGCTGATCTGGTCAAACAGGTAAGGTTCTCCTCTTCGGTGGTAAGAGTCGTCCATAGCTGTCCATGTAAAGGCCTGGTTTGTCCTGGCGGAAGAGGATTCTCCTATAACTTTCTGGACTTCGTGTATAGCTTTTACTCTTCTAGCACTTTTCTCTACTCCTTTAGCGTGTGTCATGATTATCATGACGTCGATAGCTTCGACTAGTGCCGGTGAAAGAGAGATTGGAGGGGTTGTAAGTCTTTTGACAACGGCGTTAGGTGATGAAGCGTGCATTGTACCTAGGGAAGGGTGTCCTGAAGACATTCCCTGGAACAGTACTGATGCTTCCTCTCCTCTGACCTCTCCGACTACAACGTAGTCAGGGTTCTGACGGAAAGACTCTTTCAATAGGTCGTCCATGTCTACGTCTCCGTGCTGCTCGGATCCAAACATCTCACGAGTAACGGAAGGTATCCAGTTTTCGTGAGGTAGCTGGAGCTCTCTAGTATCTTCAATTGAAACAATTTTATCTTCTGGAGGAATAAATGAAACTGTTGCGTTCAGGAAACTGGTTTTTCCTGTTGCTGTTCCTCCACATACAAGTATTGACTGTCTGTACTGCTGACATAACCATAGATAAGCCATCAGTTCTGCTGAGGCAGTACCTAGATCTAGGATGTTTACTGCTGAGAACGGTGTGTCTTGGAACTTTCTTATTGAGAAAGTTGGTCCGTGTGAAGTTACGTCTTCTGTCAGTGATGCGTTTACTCTGGAGCCGTCAGGTAGTGCGCCGTCAAGCAAAGGATTGGCGTATGAGACATATCTTCCACATCTTTCAGCAAGCTTAATCACAAGATTTTCTAGAACAGTTTGGTCGTTATAGACTACGTTGGATTTGACAGATCCGAACTCGCTGTGTACAGCGAAGATTGGTGTACCTGTACCGTCACAGCCGAGATCCTCTATGTAAGGGTCGTGCATAAACGGTTCGACTCTTCCAAGCCCTACGAAGTCTCGGTAAATAAAGTATAGTACTTTTTTGTGCTGTTCGTCCGTTAGTTTTATTCCTAGCTCTATTAGAAGGTCTTTTACTTGGTCTCTGAGGTATGAGATAATCTTTTCTCTTCCTTGCATAGAGCTTAATGAGACATCAATTTTCTCTGAAAGATTCTCTTTGATCATGTTGAGAAGTCTTTCATCTTCTTCTGTGAGTTCTGGTTCTTTGACGCTGTATATTAGTTCTTTCTGCTCTTCATCCCATTTTATGTGAGCGTATGCAAAAGGTTTGATTAAAGGATATTTTACATCTACATCTGCTAGTTTATCGATGTTAGTTGTTATTTTGACGTCTTGTTTGTCGCTTATTGCGAAGTCAAAGGTGTTTCCTAACTCGAAACTTAGATCTTCGTCTTCATCTTCTCCTGAAATTTTCTCTATTAGGTCTGAGAACAGCGACATCTCTAGTTGAAATGATTGTCGAGCTCGTTAATAATACCTACCCAAAACCAGAGCTACATTTCTTCTAGAGGCTCTATACCTAAAAGCTCTAAGCCTTTATCGCTGACATCTATGAACAGCTTCACGAGTTTGACCCGTCTTTTTCTCTCATCTTCTTCAGCATCTATAACAGGACAGTCGTGGTAGAACGTGTTAAACTCCTCGCATAGTGTGGAAAGATAGTTTGCAACTTTGACAGGATCTCTGTTCTCTGCAGCGGAACTGACTTTTTCAGGGAACTCTCCAAGCTTTCTGAGAAGCTGGTACTCTGTTTCGTTGAACTCTCCTACAAACTCTCCTTTGGTATCTGTCTTTTTGAGAATGCTTTTTGCCCGGGTATTTGAGTACTGTAAGTAAGGTCCGGAGTCTCCTTCAAAGTTCAGGACATCTTCCCAGTTGAACTCTATGTCTTTTCTACGTGAAACCTTTAGGTTAGCGTATTTTACTGCTCCTAAACCGATTTTTTCTGCGTTTTCAATATTTTCTCGGTCCTGTATTTTCTCTTCAGCTTTTTCGGTCGCCTTATCAAGTAAGTCGGATAGAGTAATTATGTTACCTTCTCTTGAAGACATTCCGCCTTCTCCAAGGTTAAGCATTCCGTAAGATATATGTTCGTTATCTATGTCGTCTATCCCGAACTCTTCTGCAATCTTGAAAAGTTGTTTGAAATGTAGGTCTTGTTCGGAGGCTACTACGTAAAGGTTTTTCTCGAAACCTTCTTTCGCTCTCTTCTCTATATTTGCAATATCGCGTGTAAGATAGAGTGTTGTGCCGTCGGACTTCTTTACAATTGTGTTGGGCATGTTCTCATCTTCAAAGTCTATGTAAACACTTCCATCGTCATCTTCTTTGAATATACCTTTTTCTAGACCTCTCTCAACTATTTCTTCGCCTTCTTCAACAACTTTAGATTCTCCGGTTATCCTATCGAACTCTATATCCATTCTTTCATAATCTTTCATGTCGTATTCGATAGTGATCTTTCTCAATTTCTTCCAAAGCCTTTCAGCTTCTTCATCTCCTTCTTCTATTCTTTTCGACCATTCTGCTGCTTTTTCAACTATTTGTGGATCGTTTTCGGCTTCGTTATGGAACTTCACATAGAGGTTGTAGATATGTTCCATCGGGTTCTCATCGAGTTTCTCCTCTGAACCGTACTTTTTGAAGGCGAAGATTGATTTTCCGAACTGTGCTCCCCAGTCTCCAAGATAGTTTTCTGAGGTTACGTTATATCCGGAGAACCTCATTATTCTTTGTAGAGAGTCGCCTAAACAGTTGTTTCTTACGTGTCCTATATGCATAGGTTTCGCAATATTAGGGGATGAAAACTCTAGAAGCACTTCGCCCTCTCTCTGTTCTACAGACATTTTATCAGTTTCTAAGCCTTCACTAACTATTTTACCGTACTCTTTCTTGTTGAGATAGAAGTTTAGGTAGCCGGGTCCTGCAACTTCCACTTCCTGTATAAGCTCGTCTTCTTGAAGTTTTTCTGCAGTTTTTTCAGCCAGTTTTCTAGGATTTTTTTCTAACTGGGAAGCTGCTTTCATTGCAGGGTATGCGAAGTCTCCGTGTTCAGGCTCGGGTACTTCAATATCTTTTGTTTCTACGTCTGTACCAAGTTTTTCCTGAAGTTGTTCTGCAATCAGCTGTTTTACCTGTTTCATGCCAAAGTTTTCTCAAGAAGATTCAAAACAGTTTTTACTCTCCAAGTATTTTTTCAAGCTCTGAGACTATTTTCCGGCTGTTATCAACTGTTTTAGATTTAGTGTCTAGGGAGGGTGCTACTTCTACTAGGTCTGC
>LKMO01000025.1 GCA_001563905.1 Nanohaloarchaea archaeon B1-Br10_U2g19 | reverse complement strand
TACAACTGAGATATCGGATTTTCCTTGTCAAAAGCTATCCTGTCTGAGATCTCTAAAGTGGTCAAATCTTTCTTCAAAAGTTTTTCTAAGTCCTCTTCTGCTTTCTCAGGCTCCGAAAAATCTACAGTCATATATCTACTACTTGTGAACTACTAGTAAATAAAAGAAAGAGTGTGCTATTATACGTCATGAGCCAAGCTAAAAACATAGTTGTTCTATGGGACTCCGAAGTAAGTTTTGAAGGAGATGAACCGTTCAAAGACGATAACTTTAACGAAACATACCGGTACTTCTCAGAGCTAGTGAGTGAGAGAGGCCACAAATTCTTTGTCAGCCATTATAACCGGTATAAGAACGGAGGGCTACAGGAAGCATACAGTTACAGTGAAGGATGGACAAAAAATCAGGACGTAAAGGTTGATGTGGTGTTTGACAAGTACAAGTTCGACGAGAAAACTATTCTAATCAAACAAGAGATAGAGTCAAGACATCCTGTAGTAAACAGGTTTGAGCTTGAAAAAATAGCTAAGGATAAACTTCTGTGCGCTCAAGAGTTCGTAGAACATCATCCTGAAACCTTAGCAGCCAACAAGGAGAACGTTCAGCAAATACTAGACAAATATGGTAAAGCAGTTGTAAAACCGGTTTACGATTTTGGAGGTAACGGTGTTGCCGTTATAGAGGATATCTCCGAGTTTGAAGAGAAGAAAAACTTTCTAGTACAACAGTTTGTAGACTCTACAACCGGAATAGAGGAACTAGGTATTGAAGGTGTACACGACTTGAGAGTGGTTCTGGTTAATGGAGAGCCTGTACTATCATATGTTCGACAGCCAGAATCCGGTTACATAAGCAATGTAAGCATGGGAGGAAGCATGAAATTTATTGATTTAGAAGACGTTCCTGAAAGTGCAATGACTCTAGTTCAAAACGTTTCAGAAACTCTTTCCGGGTTTCAACCCGCTATTTTCGGTGTGGACATGATTTTCGATGAGAATCAGAAACCATGGATATTAGAGCTTAACTCTAAGCCAGGGCTGAACTTCTACCGTGATGAGCAGGTTAAAGCTGAGAAAAAGAAGTATATGGAAGAAACTGTGGAAGTTCTATGTAGTCTTGCAGAAAAATAGGCAGGATTGTTACTCTTCTTTTCTACTGTTTTCTAATGCTCGTTCATGCATACGTTCCACTAAACTCAGAACTACGTCTTCGCCTATAAGCTCGTTCATCTCTTCACTGAGTCCGAAAGAGCCGTTGATCTCTAGGATTGAAGTGCCGTGTTCTTCATCTCCGATCACGTCACATCCGCATATATCGAAACCTGTTGCCCGGGCCGCTGTTAAAGCGTCTTCAACCATTTTCTGTGATAGGTTAGCTTCTACTCTTTCGCCTCCCGCTGATATGTTGGAACGCCAGTCGTCTCCTGCGTTAGAACGCGAGTAACCTATTACATGCCCGTTTATCACGATAACTCTGGTATCTGTTCCGTCGTGCTCTTTGAACTCTTGGAGACAGATCTCTTGTTCGAACGATTTCATAGTGTCCATAACAGGTTTGAGTTCATTTTCTGAGCTTGCACGCATAACTCCTTCTCCTCCGACACCTTTTACGGTTTTCATTATTACAGGGTAGCCTAGTCTTTCTGCTGCTTTTACAGCTACGTCAGGTGAAAGCGTGTATACGCTGTTGGGAACGTTTATTCCGTTTTCAGCCAGTACTTTCATGCTGTAGAACTTGTTTGACTCGTAGGAGTAGGTATCGTTTTCTGCTTGTGTTACTACGTCTTCTTCATTGAGTATCTCTACTAGGTGTTCTGCGAAAAGCATGTCTCGGTCGTCAGTTCTTAGGTAGACCGCATCATAATCTGTCAGATCGATATCTTTGTACAGCACTTTCTGTTCTTCGCCGTGAACCAGTTTCAGACCGTCTACAGGAACTGCTAGAACTGAGTCGAATATGTCTTCAGCTCTCTCCATTATCAGCTGGTGTTTTGTAGAGACGTCTCCATAGATTATTGCGAGTTTCATTCTTCTTCACCTTTCAGCGCCTTTGCTGCGGTCTCATACATGTCTTTTCCGGCCTGATTTGTGTACATCTCTAGATCCGGGTTAGGGTTTACGTCGTACACTTTTTCTCCTCTGAGAACTACTTCTGCGATCGGAGCTCCAATATTTCTTGCTGCCTTCTTAACGATTTCTATCTTGTTTTCTGAAGGATTTGAGTATTTTAAACTGTTTTCGTCGAACTTCCATCCGTCTGAATCGTCTTTCAGAGAGATAACTTCGTCTTCAATTACTAAACATTTGTATTTGTCGCCTTCAACGTACTCATGAAGCACTATTACGTCTTCTTCATACTCGACGCCGTCTACAAAGTTTCCTATCTCTTCTTGAGTTTCTAACTTGTTCTCCTCTGTTTGCTCCATTTCCTCAATTTTTTTAGCTAGGATAGGGAGTTCTAAGTTCTTTTCTATATTTCTTGCCGCCTTTTCACTGGC
The DNA here is from genome assembly GCA_001563905.1 of Nanohaloarchaea archaeon B1-Br10_U2g19. GTDB lineage: Archaea > Nanohalarchaeota > Nanosalinia > Nanosalinales > Nanosalinaceae > B1-Br10-U2g19. The sequence continues at coordinate 4,788 of LKMO01000025.1, read as the reverse complement.
TATAACAACTGTTTTTGGTGCAGGAACGTTTTTCTGGTGTAGTACGTAGTAGAGGTAGTTCTTTTTTGACATTGTGAAGAAGGCTGTAGAAGGATAGTTTACTCTGACGTTCTTCTCCTCAATCATCTCTAGAAGCACTCTGCCGAAAACAGCGTTTTTAGCAGGTATATCTGCGTAAACTGCATCGAACTCTTCAATCAGATTTTCTCCTGCTCTAACATTTTTCTCTCCATCAACTACTTCTGGAGATAGCTGGTCTAACGATATTCTTTCCGTCTCGTCGAAGAAAGGGTCGAACTCTTCGAACTCTTTCTCAGATATTTTTAGAAGTTTGATGGTTTATCAGTCCTCCGGGGACCATAGTCGCGTGACCTCTCTGTTTTCACGCCATTTGTCTAGGTAACTATCTACTGAAGAGGGCATGGAATCTTTTAATAGTCGACCTCTTCTCGTAATTTTAAGCAGTCTGGACTCTAGAGTCTTTGAAAGCTCTTCGTAGTAGTTCTTATCTGAGTAGATAAGATCATTTTTGATTCTCCAGTGAGCTGTTGTTCCTTCCGGAGCTAGTACTATGTAGCCTCCGTTTTCCGCTTCTTTCATGGAGTTGTGAAGTTTTTCTTTTCCTACGAAGTATACGCCTCCGCTGTGAGGGCTTGGATCTATCATCAAGATCTCGTTCTCTTCTACAGCTACTGAGAGTATGTAACTGGTTTCTTCTTCGTCTGAAAAGATTTCTGACTTGTCTAGTCTTGGGATTACTAGTGCTCCGTCGTTGAACCAAGTTTTTAGTTCTCCTGAAATCTCTGTTATCTTGTCTTCTTCTACAAATGCTGCTTTGACTTCGTTGTTCGTTATCTCTTCTATAGTTGTGATAATGGTTTCAGGGGAGTCGTCTTCCTCTGTTTTCTTTGCAATGTTTTCTTGGGATTTTCTGTATCCGAAGATCTCTAGAGCCATTTCAAGTGAGGCAGCTACGTTGTACTCGGATTTCTGTGCTACGAAGTAGCTTGTGATTTCTTCTAGGGTGCCTAGATCGTTTTTACTTCTCTTAAATGTCAGGTTGTTTTCTGCTATCTCTTTGTTTGGTGATATGAGTGTGTGACCTGTTTTTGTATCTAGGCTGGTGCTGAAAAGTGATACGTTTCTGATCTCTGCTTTTTCTCCGTCTATTGTGACTTCTTCTCCGGGTCTAACGTTCTCTGAGTTTTTCAGGTAGATTCCTGCCGCGATGTTTACAAGCAGGTCTTTTGAACCGTAGAATACTGATGCGGCTATTAGGAATGCTGCTGCCCAGGAGGAAGCATAGATTAGTTCGTTAGCAAAGCTTTCTCCTACTCCAAGTTCTGTAAGAGTTATCTGAAGCAGTATTAAGTATAGGAATGCTTTTAGTGCTCCTGAAATAATTTTTACAGCTCCTACAGAGAACCCTATCTCTTTCAGATAGTTCTGTAGCCCTATCTTCATCAGGAAGTTTTCTCCCAGTCTTGTTATTAACTGGATAATTATGATACCTAGTAGTACGATTAGTGCTGCGGATAGTAGCTGAGGCAGGAATGTAGCCATCTGTTCTGATAGTTCTTGTGTAACTCCTGCATCGAGATATGTCAGTGCTACAAGTATTACTCCGGCATCCAGTAGATAGCCGGCGTATTTGAGTATGTCTTGTCGTTTCTTTACCTGTTTCTTGGTTACTTTCTCGGTGTTGACAATCCAGACTTTTCTTGCTCCGAGCTTAAGAGTTTTAACACCTAAATGACCAAGAAGTAAAATAACCAGTGTGACCATTATTTGGATCATTGCTTGGTCTCTGCCTATAAAATCAAATAAAGCGGTTAGAAATTCCGTCATAACCATCAATCAGTTACTGTGGTATAAAAAGCCGTGTGATTTACTCTTTGGACACGATTTTTCCGTGACCAATAAGGCGCCATCTGGACCCTATCTGTCTTGAAATTGCTACACGGTCGCCTTCTTCTGCGCAGACAGGAGCTTTGAGGTCTAGTTCGATGGTTTTACCTAGTTTGGATACTATGCCTGCGGATTTACCTGTACCTACGTTAAGCATTAATGGCTCATTTTTCTTTATGTTCTCAATTTCATCTTCGGTCTCTGAACCTACTAAACGTTCCATTAGCTCTACATCTATCTCAATTTTATCTAATGTCTCTGGAAGCTTATCTTTCAGTCCTAGTACATTTCCTGAGAGGCCGTCAGATTTTGCTAGAGCAGGGTCGAGTGTTGTTTCGATTGCTAGGAGTCCTCCGGGCTTACCTTTCTTTACAGGTTTGCCTCCTTGTAGGATGCTTTCAACTTTGGTTACTACGGATTTCCATTTTCCGTTAACTCTTATCCCGGGCCGTATCTCTATTTCGTCTCCGGTTTCAATCTCTCCTTTTGTAAGGCTTCCTCCTATTACGCCACCGCTTAACTGGTCTGCGTTCATTCCTGGCTTGTTGATATCGAAAGATCTTGCTAGAAGCATTTTAGGATTTGCTTCAAGATCTCTTTCAGGAGTAGGTATCTCTTCATCAACAGCTTCGAGTAAAGCATCGATGTTGATTTCTTGCTGTGCTGAAATAGGTATTATCGGTGCATCTTCTGCTACTGAGCCTTTCAAAAATTCTTTTATCTGTTCATAGTTCTTTTTAGCTTCTTCTTTAGAAACTTTGTCGATCTTGTTTTGAACTACAACTATATTGTCTACGCCTGTAATGTTTAAGGCGGCTAAGTGCTCTCTTGTCTGAGGCTGAGGACAGTCTTCGTCAGCAGCGACTAATAGTATTGCACCATCCATTATAGCTGCTCCTGAAAGCACGTTAGCCATAAGTGTTTCGTGTCCTGGAGCGTCTACAAGTGAGACTGTTCTAACGGTTTCTCCGTCTTCTTTGACGTTTAGGTTACCGTCTTCATCGCGGTAGTAGGTTATGTCGGCGTATCCGAGTCTTATGGTGATTCCTCTTTTGAGTTCTTCGGAGTGTTCGTCGGTCCATTTACCGGATAATGCGTTTGTCAGGGTTGTTTTTCCGTGGTCTACGTGTCCTACTAATCCGATGTTGGCCTCAGGTATTTCTGTCATTATAGTTTATAGTCCTCTTAGTGGTTGAAAAGAGTTTTTTACTCCTCTTCTTCGTCTTCTGATAGAAGTTCTTCTACTGTACTGTTTCCTTCTTCTACAACTTTTGTGTTTAACTGTTCTATTTCGTCAGAGACGGTGTTTCCTCTTATGGATTTACGTCTTCTTTTTGTGTCTTGGCTGCTGATTCCTGCACCGGACTTTAGAACAGTTCTTTTCCTTCCTGTTCCTTCTATTGTTTTTCTCATCGGGAAGCCTTGTTTGTCACTTCCTCCGGTTATTTCTAGTGTGTAGCCATCTAGACCGACTATTCCGCCTTCAAATGTCTCTCCTATCTTTTTACCTACTAGTCTTGCAGAGTCTTCTAGTTCGATTTGATGTGTTTTACCGTCTGTATCGCCGACTGTAACTTTCATTGTTAATTTTTCACCTTTGCTCAGTCAGAGTAGTGTTTTCGTTCCGAGCAGTTCGAGATTTATCTCCAAACTTTATAAACATCTTTTATCGCTGAAAAAAATACTTTTTATTCGGAGAAATGCTAAGCCCTACTATATGAGGAGTTCAGTAATCCTGAGAATCGTAGGGGCATTCCTACAGATCTTTGCGTTCCTACTCGCTATACCTATAATAGTAGGTGTGTACTATGATGAGACATTGTACGAGTTCTCAGGGTTTATAGTAGCATCTCTATCCTCGTTAACCCTTGGTTACCTAGTCTATGTTTCAGGCAAGGTTGAGGGTTCACTAAGTCCTAATGTCTCTGAAGCAATGTTCGCTACTGTTCTAGGATGGATGCTGGCAATAGCGTTTGGAGCAATACCTTTCCTAACACATCTAGGAATAATGGACGCACTTTTTGAATCCGCCGCAGGACTTACAACAACAGGTATATCCATGGTTTTAGAGCCAGAGACTCTTTCAAGCTCGGTTCTATTCTGGAGATCTTTCATGCAGTGGATAGGGGGCTTGGGAATACTAACATTCTTCGTAGCAGTTATTAGAGAGTCTGGAGGGGCAACACGACGTTTATACTCTGCAGAGTCTCATAAAACAGATTCAGGCTCAATAAGGCCTTCGCTGACCAAGTCTATAGCAGATTTGTGGAAAGTATATATCTTCATAACAGCGGTTTTTACAGCAGTATATGTCCTACTGGGTATGCCTACATTTGATTCGCTTCTACACTCTTTCTCAGGTATATCAACAGGAGGTTTTTCAACAGTCAGTGAAAGTATAGCAGGATTCAACTCTGTACATATAGAGCTTGCAACAATTCTCTTAATGTTTCTAGGAGGTATGAACTTCGTTCTTATCTACCGGTTCCTAAAGACAGACTACAAATCAATGCTTCAAAGTGCAGAGTTCCGTCTTTACTTTAAAGTATTTCTTGTTATGGCTGCTATCACTGTTTTTGAACTGATCAGACAAGGCTTGACTGCAGAAAGAGCGGTTATTGATGGAGTATTTACTTCTGCATCGATTGTTTCTTCCACAGGTCATTCTACTATAGCAGTTACGTCCCTTTCAGTAGGGCTCCAAACCGCATTTATAGGGGTGATGCTTGTAGGAGGATCTCTGGGATCCACTTCAGGAGGATTCAAGATTTTCCGACTTAAAGCTATGATAGAGCTTTTGAAAACGCATTTGAGATCTTATAAACTCCCGAAATCTGCGATAAACGAGGTTAAGATTGATGGAGAAATTCTCGATAACTC
>LKMO01000024.1 GCA_001563905.1 Nanohaloarchaea archaeon B1-Br10_U2g19 | reverse complement strand
TAGACATCAATTGATACTAAAAAGAAGTATAGTAGAAGTACGATTCCTGTCCAGGTAAGCATCTGTTTCAATGACTGTTCTTTCTCTGGTTCCTTAACTGTTGGTAAGTACTGTGCTGCCCGGAGGAATATCGACATTCTAGTTTAAAACACCTATCTAATTTTTATTTAGTAGAGGATCGTTTATTAGTCCTAAGGTTCACTATTCTATCTTAACTGTTTCAGAGTCTGTTTCTTTAATCTTTTCTTCAGCAGAGTCGGAAAACTTCTCGGCATGTATCTCAATAGTGTTGTATAATGTTCCTTTACCGAGTACTTTGTCGTATCCTGCTTTATCTGCGTAGAATACGTATCCTGAATCAGTTTCTTCTGCTGAACCTTGTTCAACGAACTCCTCTATCCTCTGATCTATATCTATAAGGTTGATACCGTTCTGAGGATCTTTTCTAGAGTTGAAACCTTTTTCTCCAAGTTGATAGACTTCTCCACCTTTCATTTTGTGGTGTTTAGCCTTTTTTCCTCTTCCTGCGTTACCTCTTCCTCCACTGCTACCGGCTCCTCTGTTCTTTTTTGAGGATCCGTATCCGTGGGTTCCGCTCTTGTTCTTCTTTGATCGTCTCTTAACCATTATTTATTCACCTTAAACCATTTTTTGGATTAGTTCATCCATGTTTTCTCTTTTTCCTAGAGATCCGCCTTGTCCTACCTGTCTTTTTGTTCCTTTGAATCCTCCTGTTGGAGGTGATAGACGGATTACGTCTCCAGATTCGATTTCTTTTCCTTTTCTTTCGGATAGTTTTTCTAATGTTTCTTCACTGATTTCTCCGAAAGCTATGTAGTCTTTGGAAACTTTTAGCATGCCTCTTACTGAGTCATTATCTTCAAATACTACACAGCTGTTTCTTTTTTCTAGGTTGAGGTCTTGTAGTGTTCTTGATACTTTCTGTCTTACGTCTACATCTCCTCGTACTCTTACTGCTGCAATCATTTATTGTTCACTCTCTGTTCTTTCGTATTCGTTTAGTTTTTTCAAAGCGTTGAATGTTGCTTTGATGAGGTTTTCTCTTGTCTGTGTCTGTCCTCTGCTTTTCATGTAGATGTTTTCTATTCCTGCTAGTTCTAGTAGTTTCTTTACTTCGTCACTACATGCTAGTCCTGTTCCTCTTGGTGCAGGCATTAGCTCTACTTCTACTGATCCGCTTTTCCCTGTTACTTTGAATGGGATGCTTGAGTCGTCTTCTCCTTGGTCTTCCCAGGATCCTTGACCTCTCTGTACTTCGATGAGGTTGAGTTTTGCGTTTCTTGTAGCGTCTTCAATTGCTGCTCTTGTATCGCTTGACTCTCCTTCACCTAGTCCTATTACGTTTCTTCTGTCTCCTAGTACTACCATTGCGTTGGATGAGAATCTTCCGCCGGATTTGTGCATTCTTACTGTTCTTTTGGAGACTGTTCTTCTCATTCCTCCTCCTTTTCCTGGTGTTCCTCCGATTAGGATTACTTCTTCATCAAGATTGGTTAGTTGGTCGACTAACTCTTCTTCCATTATCTTGTATCCGGAGTTGAGTGCTTCTTTAATATCTGTTATCTGTCCGTTGGCAACTTTCTTACCAAGCTTTGTTTTTGGTTTCCATACTTCTGTTTCTTCTTGACTCATTCAAAATCACCTTCGATGTTTTCTTTTACTTCTTCAAAGTTTGAAGTGACATCTTTGTCTGTCATTTCTTTGATGTGTTCTCCTTTGATTCTTTCTTCAGAGGGAACCATTTTTTGTCCTACAGGTACTTCTACTCCTGCATCATTGAGTCCTTGTGCTGCTGCAAACATTCTTGCTCCTGTTTTAGTTTCTCTTAGTCCTGTGTCTAGGATTGCTTTGTCTGCGTCTGCCTTTTTGCCTGCTAGGAATCCTGTTAGGTATGCTGCAGGGATGTTTCCTGTATGGTTCTCCCATCCGTATTCTTCAAGCTCTTTGCTTATTGTCTGAGCTGTGTTCTTATCTCCTTTGTTATCGTAGTATGATAACTGTGCTCTTGTATGGTTGTTAGATGTTCTTACTGCTACTCTTGGAGTATCTGATTTCAAGAGCTTTAGTCTCTGTTTATAATCTGTTTTTTGTTCTCTTCTTCTTCTGAAAGGCACTTGGTAGTTTGAGTTGTCTGCCATTGTTTATCGCTCCATTTTGTTCTCTGTGTAGTTTTCTAAGTGTTTGACGTTTCTGAAGACGCCTCCGTTAGCCATATCGTATAGCTTCCAGTATTCGTCGTTGGTAATCTCTTCGTTTTCCTTCATCTCTTTAAGCCGGTTTCTTATAGCTCTTATCTGTTCCATCCATTTCTCTTTGGAGCCTTTACGTGCTGTCTTCTTACCTTTTCTTTTTCCGTGTCCTTTTCTTCGTCCTTTCTTTTTCTGTTTCTTCTTCTTGCGGCTTCGTCCCTTAGAGTTTCCTTTCTTAGGCTTCTTCTTGATTGCTCCGCCTTCAATAAGGTTTCTTATGTCTTGACGGGTAATTGCTTCATCTATTCTTTCTGTCTGTTCTGGGTCAAGCCATACACGGGTTTCTCCAACGTCTAATATTTCTGCTGCCATTCTCTTCTGACTTTTTAGGCTCATTTCTCCTCACCGGAATTAAGTACTTTTATCTCTGCTTCTTCAGCTTTTTCAAGTATTTGTTCACGTTTTTTTCCGCCTACTTTGGAGCTGATTCTCGCAGCTTCGGTTTCAGGATCAACTTTCTCTAGATCTGAAGGGTTGTGCACCATTACTTCTTCGTATCCTGAAGGATGTAGGCCTCTAATATTTTTAGCGGTTCTGTAACCTGCTTTAGGTAGAGGTGCTGCATGCTTCTTCTGTAGTCTTGCGTTACTGTGTCGTCCTCTAGGTTTTCTCCATGAACTTGGAGTCTGTTTCTTTTTGTGAGAGCCTTCTCTCTTGAATCGTTTTTTACTCATCTTGCTCACCTTTGCTTGTTATGTATACTCCGTCTTGGAATGTTCTTGGATCTCTGTTACCTTTTTTACATAGCTGTTCTATCTTTCCTGCTGTTAGTCCTACTGCTTCTTTGTCAGGACCTCTTACTTCTAGGTCTTCTCCGTCTACGTTTACTGTTACTCCTTCTTCAATATCGATTTTTCTTGGATGTCTTTCTCCCATGAAGTTTTCGATTACTACCTGGTTGTTCTCTGATTTTACTGTCATAGGGAAGTGTGCGTATACGCTTTTCATCTTGTAGACATACTCTTCTTCCAGTCCATCAATCATGTTTTTCAGATGGCTTTGGAATGTCTTTGCTATGCTTGTAATGTTTTTACGTTCTTTATGTGGTGTGAGGACTACTTCATCGTCTTCGACGGTTACGTCTACTTGTGCGTGTTCTAGTTTTCTTTCTAATTTTTCGCCGTCTTTCTCTACTACGAGTACTCCGTCTTCGTAGCTGGCTTCAAAGTCTTCTGGTAGTTTGGTTTTAATTTCCATTTTCTTGATTCACCTTTAGTAGACGTATCCGAGGAGTTTTCCTCCTACGTTTTGTTCTACCGCTTCATCGTGTGTTAGTACTCCTTGCGGTGTTGTTACTATGAGTTTTCCGAAGTTTCTTGCTGGTAGGTATCTTTTTGCCCAGTCTGTGTATTCGTTGCTTTTTACGTAGAAGTTTGGTTTTACTGGCTGACACTGGTTTACAGTGGTTTCAACTTCTACTTTGAATTTTCCTCCTTTTCCGTCTTCTACTAGTTCGAATACTCCGATGTATCCTTCTTCTTGGAGTTTTAGTAGTACGTTTTGAACTAGGTTTGTTGTAGGGCTTACTACTGCGTATTCCTTACCGTTTCTTGCTGCGTTGTTTATGGAGGACAGTGCGTCGCTTAGTGTATCGTGCTGCATTTTCTTTTTTCACCTATTTTAGTTGTTTGAACCCTAAATCTTCTGCGATTTCTCTAAAGCATTGTCTGCAGTAATTGAGGCCGTATTCGCTTATTACTCCTCTTCCTTCTCTTCCACATCTTCTGCATTGTTTTTTGGCTTTCCCGTAGTCTCTTTCTTTAGGAGCGTTATGCTTTTCAAATCGTTCTCTTTTTCCTTTTTTGTGTTTAATCTGTTCTAGTACTTTTTCGTAGCTCACTCTACCACCTCGATTCCTAGTTCTTCTTCAGCAAACTTTCTTGCTTCTTCATCATTAACTAAGTGTTCTTTACCGATCTGGTTTGGTTTGTAGTTTCTTTTCTTGATTCTGTATCCTGGTCTTTCCAGGTTTACTGTTACTTCGAATCCCATCATCCCGATGTCTGCGTCGTAGTCGACTCCTGGGACATCGATGTATTCTGAGATTCCGAATGAGAAGTTTCCGTTTCCATCGAATGCGTTCGCGTTTACTTCTTCTACTGCTGGTACTACTTTTTCAACGAATTCTCTTGCTTCGTCTCCTCTTAGTGTTACCATTGCACCAATGTTTAGTCCGCTTCTTAGTCCGAAGGTTTTTGATCCTTCTTTTGATTCAGCTCTTATTGGCTCTTTTCCTGTAATTTTCTCTAGTAGGTTCATTGCTTTCTCTACGTCTTCTCCTACTTGTCCTATTCCAACGTTTACTGTTACTTTGCTGATTTCTACTTGTTTCATCACGTTTTCTGCCATTTTATTCTACCTCGATGTCTTTGATTGCTATAAGGTTTTCGAGCTGTGTTTCGAAGGTTTCTCCGTTTTCTACTTCTCCTGATTTCTTGTGTCCTCTCTGTTTTATTTCTGTTAGTTCTCCTGTTTTACCGGAGTGTTTTCCTTTGATTACTAGGACTTCGGATCCTTCTTCTAGTTCTACTTCTTCTACAGTATCGTTGTCGAATACTAATGTGTTTCCTGTATTGTATTCGTCTTTGGTTCTGTAGTTTTCTCCGTTGTGGAGTCTGTAGATGTAGTCGTCTTGTTCTACTGACTTGTCTACTATCTTTGTTACTGTTTTAGTATCGTTTACAGGGATAAATTCGATGTACTTACCTTTTCTTACGCCTCTGTAAGTCTCCTCTGTCTTCGGTAGTTCGATAATGTCGAGGATTCCAACACCTTCTTGGATATCTCTTATTGGCTCTCCGTTTCTTAGGATGTCTCCTTGGTTGACTATTCTCTTAGCTTCTTTCTCTGTGTCCGCGTACTCTAGTACATCTCTTAGGAAAAGTACTGTTGGTATTGCGTTTTCACTGCTTCGAGATCCTTTGATGTTCGAAACATAGGTATTCTGTTTTCTTTGGATAGGGTAATGTTTTGGTGCTGAAAGTCTTTTCTGATGTGTCATTGTTTTTTACTCCTCCACCTGGTTTTCTAGATATTCTACAAGGGTTTTCCTGTTTTTACCTGCTTTCTCAGCTTCTAGTGCTGCTTCGTAGTCAGGCTCTTCAAGATTGTTCAGAGCGTCTTTGACGTCTCCAATGTTTTCTGAAACGATTTCACTGTAGTCTGTTTCTGAGTCTTCTGTTTCTTCTTGTTCTTCGGTTTCTACTTCTTCTTCAGAATCATCTTCTTCGTCTTCTTGAGCTGTTTCTGACTGGTCTTGCATTCTCTGCATCATTTCGTTTTCTTCCTCTTCTTCCAGTGCTTCTAGCTCTTCTTCTTCAACCTTGATTGATTCTACATCGTCAACATCGTACTTCTCGATTCTTGTAAGGTCATCTACGTTTAATGCTGTTAGTTGGATGTTGGATGGTCTGATTGGTACCTGGCTTTTTGAACCGTCTTGTCTCTCGTGTTCTATTCCTTTGATGAATACTACTCCGGTGTCTCTGTCAATTTTGTTTACGATTCCTTCACCACCTTTGTGGTCTCCTCTCATTACTTTAGCTCTGTCACCGGTTCTGACTGTAATATTTCTTGTTTCAAGCTCGTCTCTGAGCTCGTTATCCATGTTAGCGGAAATAAGTTTATCTTTTACGTGTAGTGGAGCGTTGTCTCTGTATTTTCTTTGTTTGGAAGGGTTGGTACTTGATTTCCAGTTGTTGCTCCAGTTCTGTGTTTTATCTACCATTTTTTACACCACCTGTGATGCGATTTTTCCGATTGGGGAGTATCTTTCGACTACTTCTTTTGCGATTGGTCCTCTTGTTACTGATCCTTTAGGTAGTCCGTTTTCTTCTACTAGGACTGCTGCGTTATCTTCGAATTTCACTCTTAATCCGTTCGGTCTTTCGAACTCTTTTTTCTGTCTTACGATTACTGCTTCAAAGACTTGGTGTTTTACTTCTTGGTCTCCTCTAAGTATTTTTACCATTACGACGTCTCCGATTCCTGCAGAGTTTCTTCTGCTTCTTCGGCCTTGTCTTGCTTTTACTCCGATGATTTTCAGTTTCTTTGCGCCGGAGTTGTCTGCACATGTTAGTTCTGCGCCGATGTCTAATGTTCTTGTAACGTTGGATCCAATCGGTTTCATTTTTTATCCCTGTAATACTTCTGTGATTACGGAGCTCTTGGTTTTAGAAATAGGTCTTGTCTCCGCAACTCTTACCCTGTCACCTTCTTCTACATCAAGGTCTTCAGGTACGTGTGTTGTTATCTTGGTGTTTCTTCTTTCGAACCTCTCGTATTTAGGAACCTTTTCACTGTATTCCCATCTTACTGTTGCTGATTTCTGCATCTTTGTTGATTCGACTTTGCCTACGAAAGTACTACCTCTTGTAGGGAATTCTATACTGGTCGACTGTTCAACTTTTTCTTCGTCTTGTTTTTGTTCTGTCAAGGATTAAACACCTTTTTTGTTTCGTAAATCTTGAAAGCGTATGTAAATCTTTTAAACCACTTTGTTAGTCGAACCAAATCTGAGACCTTGAAAAACAGTTGTACTTGTTACAAGAGGTTTTTCCTTTTCAGGCCCAGAGTATCGAAATCTTACATACAACCAAGACAAAAGGCTGTAATGTATTCGCTCGACTCTAAGCGGTTAAACTAAAAACCGGAATTAAGTTTTATAAATAGTCTTGTCTACTAAACTTTCTTTCTAGAACCATTCCGTTTTTAGGATACCGTACATATATACGTTTTCAAACTCTCCATTCTTGTATACCTGTTCTCTTAGTTCGCCTTCTTTTGTAAATTCCAGTTTCTCCCATAATCTCTGAGAAGGTTCGTTTGAACTGTAAACTCTTGCAAATAACTTGTGAAAGTTTCTTTCTTTGAAGGCGTGCTCTATAATAAGTTTAGATGCATCAGTTCCATAACCGTTTCCGTGATGGTCAGGATGTAACCATAGTCCTATTTCCGCTACCTGTATATCTTTGTTGTCTGGAGTGACAGAGATCATTCCTATCGGTTCCTCTTCAGAACATATTATCAGATCTGTGGACTCTTCTTTACAGACTACCTCCTCGAAAAACTCTTGTTCTTGTTTCAGATTAGCAGGGTGCCTATTACCTACAAACTTTCTAACCTGTTCAAGATTATATGTGTCTCTAAGAAATTCTAAATCTTCCTTCTCTACAGTTCTCAAATTAACTTTTTCTCCTTCCAAGAATAGTGCTCCGGGCATAGAAAAACTATTTGCCAAGCTCTGTACTTAAGGTCTTAGGTAAGGTTTTAGAAATAGTTAAGGGAAGAGAATGGTTAGTTCTCTCTAGTTTTTAACATCTATCTGGTTTCTGTCGAAACCTTCTTGGGATAGAACATCTTCAATTCTTCTGAGATGGTTACCTTGTAACTGGATCTGTCCGTTTTTGGCTGTACCGCCGCAGGCCAGTTTAG
>LKMO01000023.1 GCA_001563905.1 Nanohaloarchaea archaeon B1-Br10_U2g19 | reverse complement strand
GTTATTAGTGAGCCTAGTCCGGCTTCTGATACTAGTAGTGTGTCGTGTTTTTCCTCAGGTATTTTTCTTAGAACTGAGCCTAGTCCGAATCTTATTCCTTTGTCTATGACTCCTCCAGGTTTGTTTCCGGAGCCTAGTACTTCTATATCTATTTTTTTGAACTGTTTGAATGTTTTCTTTTCGTCGTAGAAAAGCGTGTATACGGTTATATTGTGTTCTGATCTTTTAGCAGCTTCTAAAACTACTTTTTCTGCACCCCCTTTTTCTTTGAGCCAGGGATGGTATAACGCCACATCCATACATTATATTTTAAAATCAGTCTTTTTTAGAGTACTTATGAAAAAAGAAATTGCAATCCTTAGCCTCTTAATTTTAATACCTATAAGTTATAGTCTTGAAACAGATCAAATAGAAAGTTATAAAGCACAAGAAGAAATAAAAGGCTTCCAAATAGACGAAAAAAGCGTATTTTCAGTATCTGACAACTATTTAGAAAGGCTTGATGAGGATAACTATTGGTACGAAACTGACAGTCGTTACACAGACGTCGAACTATCTGAAGAGTATGTTCTAACAGGTACTAGAAATCCGGGAAGAAGCGTCTACCTCTACAAAAGAGACGGCGCACTAGAATTTGAGAGGATGCTTCCTACTTGGGTCGATACATTAGGGTTGTATAATAACAGCGGAACTACTCTGGTAGGAGCAGGAACAACAGACTACTTAGCTCTATTTTATACAGATGGCGAATTAAAAAGCAGTTTTAGTGGTGAAGGCTACTCTCGGTACGCTCCAGAAAGTTTGTATAATGTACAAGAATCAGAAAACAAAAACATTGCTTTTGGTGGAGGAGGTAGACCGACCTACGCTCGCTTCCAAATGGCTTCCTTAGACGGAGAAGTTGAATGGAGAACTGAAGAAAAAGAAGACTCTGTCAGAGGGCTCAACACGCCTTATGGTGTTCTTGTTTTTTGGCGTGACGGTGTTTCTTTGAAGGATGCTGAGACCGGTGATCCTGAATGGAGTAGGGATGTGGACGGTCTTATTGATCCTTTGAACTTGTCTGAGTCTTTTGTCTATTCTACAGAGGATTCTCTGGTTTTCCGGAGTTATGAGGACGGCAGTGTTGTTGATCAGATTTCTGTTGATGAGAAGGTTGAGAACCTGGACCATTATCCGGGAGAGGATCTTTTTGTAGGCTACCAGGACAACAATTTATCGTTTTTCGGTTTGGATGGTGAGAAAAAAGGTTCTGTCAGGTTTGATAGTTTAGGCCGTTATACTCGTTTCACTGATTTTACAGATGATGGTGATAAAGAGATTGCTGTTTCTGACGGTGACGAGATAAAGGTTCTGGAAGTAGATCCCGACAAGAGAAGGGATTCAGTAGATCAAGAGCTGAATGAAACGGTTTTTGTAGGAGATTCAGAACAGCTGTTTGTTTCTATGGCTTTGAACCGGCCTGTCTTTGTTAATGAAGATTCTAGTAGTATAGATGAAATAGTTGAGGATACAGGTCTAGAAAAACTTGATGTTGAGTCTATAAACAGTGTTAACTCTGTTTTTGATGTTGATAAAACAAGTTACTATGTTGGCGATGTTTCTAAGCTTCCTTATGTTTCTGCTTTTGCAGCCGAGGATAATGCAACCCTGACTTTTGATGAACGCCGTGCTGAGAAGGATTTTTCAAGTAAAAGTAAAGAGGAGCTTAAAAAAGAGTTTATTAATCGTTTTGAGCCTAACCATGTTGTTGTAGCTGATCTGGAGTCTGAGAAAGGTATTTTAGCAGGTTATATGGCGGTTGAACAAGGCTCTCTACCAGCTCATTTTAGTGAAGATTCCGGAGTGCCAGACGAAGATAACAGCGTTATAATGCTTGAGGAGAAAATTGAAGAAAGCTTCGAACTAATCGGAGAAAACCAGAACACCTTGTTTGAAGGCCGTTATATCTCAATCCTAAACGGACCTCAGAAAACTGTTGAAAACCCTGTTGACGGCTTTTTCGAAGATAATGACGGCGAATACTACAGTACTGATCTCAACTACGGAAACTTCGAGGACGACAGCTACCTTAACGCCGCAGTAGCACGTTATCCTGAAAACACTGCCGAAGCCAGTAAACTTTTCTACCGGTCAACAGAATCTGAAAAGTGGAGCGACACAACTGTTGCTTCCAGCTATCTCCACAGTAACTGGCCTGTAATTCTTTCAACAGCTGGAGGAGGTATGCGTCACGGCTCACAGACTGAAAAAGTTTTACGAACTGAGACAGATACAGTTCACTTGGTTGAGCACCGTGCTGATCCTGTAAGTTTTCTATTAGATCTTACTCCTGTTGAGATATCCGGTTTTCTTTCTGAAACACAGGAGGTTGAAGATGTTTTAGCAGAGTTCGTATCAGATAATGCTGCAAGCAGTGTAAGAAATGCTTTAATCGTTATAGAAGTCCTTAGTTATGCTCAACAGATCTTAGAGATGTACTATGAGTACGACTGGAGCAGCTACAGCTTTGATTTTGAAAGTAGTATGGACCGTGTAGATGATTTAGAGGTTCCTGAAGACGACTCTTTAAGCGGTGTTGTTCAGAAGTCTGCCGTACAAGCCGTCTATGTCTTTATCTGGCCGGAAAGACATTCTGAGCTTACAGAAACCGGTTTGGTGGAAGAGATGGATTCAGACTTTGTTTACTATCGTGGTGTCGGTGATGAAAGCTCTTGGATACTTCCTAACGATGAGTCAGGTATTGTTGACGACCGTTATACCGGTGAAAACAGTCTGGAGCCCGGCGATATTCCGGAAGTTGATGGGGTAGTCTGGGACAACTCTGATAACGCCGGAAAAAACGATGCGGAGCTGAAAAACAGTTTTATTGAGAACGGTGCTGTGGCGCATCTTGGTTTCTCTTCTGTAAGCTACTCGGAGTACTCTTCAGTTGTTAGTTATAACTTCTTGAGTCATGGGGAGACTCTTGGACAGTCTATGTTAGAAGGTGTGAACTCTTTGAGAAGCGGAGGAATGGTTTACAGTCCTACTACGGCTCATAGATCTGGTGTCCGGGAGAAGATGTCTCACTCTCTTATGTTGGAAGGTAATCCGGAAACTGTTAAACAGAGTTTTGGAAACAATACTTACAGCACCAGTCATACCTGTTCTGAAGATCTGTGTAGTTTGAGAGCTGAGAAATCTCCGGAGATAGAGGTTTTGGAGACAGGTGAAGAAGAAACTTTAGTTTATGATGCTGACGACTATCTTCTGGAACCCGGAAAACCTATAACACCGTTATATCGTTTTAGTTATCCTCTACCTGTCGAACCAGAAGAGGTTAGAGAAAAATCCGTATATGAAACTAGAGAAAATGTTGATCTACCAGAGCTAGAGCTTCTAACCCATAACCAGGTGCACAACGAAGACTCTATAGATTACACAACGTTTCCTGACAAAAGATACAACAGTAGTTACAGTAACGAGCTCAGTTTTGTACAGTCCGGAATACAGAAAGATAGAGACCGGTTAAAGGTTTTAGAAAAGTCTGTTGTAGAGATCGATTACAGACCTGTTGTTACTGTAGAGCTCAATAGAACTGGAAGAACTCTTACCGCAGAGCTTAACTCAGATAAAGCTTTTGACTCTGAACTAGTCTATAGTATTGACGGAGAAAGTTATACTGAAGAAGTGAAAATATCTGAAGGAGAAAACAGTTTCAGACTAGAAGAGCTTTCTAAAGGTAGTTCGGAAGTTGAGCTGTATGTGCTGAACAGTACTGTCCTAGGTTATGGAGAAGAGCAGTTCAGGATAAGCAGATCTATAAACAAGACTCTATCGTCTGAGAACATGGTTAGAGGTGGTAGAGGAGAAGTAACTGCTTACTTAGACAATCCTAACAGTTTTGAGACTAGTAAAGAACTAGCTCTTGAAACAGATAACCTTACTCAGCTTGGTTTCCTAGAAGATAAAGTTAAAGAAGTAACTCTGGAAGGTCATGAATCTGAAACTGTTTCTTGGAGTTTGACCGGTTTGGAAAAAGGTTCCTCTGTTCTAAATATAGGGAATAGTAGTACCGAAGCAGAAGTTAAACCTGAGAACTATATTAACCGTTCTGAAGGTCTGAGTCTGTTTAGAAAGATGGTTTCAGATAGACAAAGTTTCGAGAAGCAGTCTAGCTCCAGCAAGGTTTCTCTTCTTTTCAGCTCTTCGGAAGGCTCTGTAGAAGTAGTTAAGTCTTCGGAGTATCTGGAGAAGTATCTGCAGACCTCTCAATTTTCAGTTTCTGTTACTGAGGAAGACGGTAAGGTAGTAAGATATGTTGAACGTTCGGACGGATTTTTCAAACAGGTACTGAAGAATGGTGAAGTTCGACAGTATAATGAAGGTGTCAGTCGTGAGGAGTTTGAGACATATTTGGAGAAGCTTGAGTCGGAGACAGGTAAGATCTATGAGTGGTATGAGTTAGGTCATGGATTCGAGAAGTCGGAAGACTGATTTGAATACCGAGTGTAGTAATGTTCCTATACCCATTACTACTGAGGCGAAAAGATTGGCCAGTGTTTTTTCCCAGCTTTTTGGAGAGTGTTTGTTTCCTGAGTGACCGTGGTTATTACTCACTGCTACATTGCTGTTTAGTATAATGTTTTAAAGCGGTGTAGTGTTACTTGTTTTCGGTAACTTTGGTCGGCTGAAATCTTAATCTCCACATGAAATCAGGGGGTGTTGGAGTAAGATTCCGTAATATAATAGATCTAAAACAGATTTAAGACGTCTTAAACAAGTATTAAACATTTTTAGTAAGCTTTTAATTGTTGAAAAGATTTTTACATAAGTTTCAGGTTCAGAAAGCGTTTTTTCTGACTTAGATACTACTACTTATAAAGGAGGTCTGTAGTTGTTATTTCTGTTGTTCTTGAGCTCTATCTTCGTTTGTAGACCGACCCCTTGATTTCGTATGGAATAATTTTTCTTTCGGACCGACTTTTCTGTTATAACACTGATATACTAATATAACACTGTTATATCTGGTAAGTGTAGTTGAGATTTCTTTTCCACAGGAAATCAGGGGGTGGGGGTGGTATATACCCTCGCTTCAACTGGAGTACTAATTTAAACCTTGGTTTCTAATGGAGAATACACGAGGAATAGAACGAAAATGACTTGCTTTTACTGGGAGGGGGAAAAATGAGTCAGAGCAACCTAAAATCAATGTTCTCCGACTATATCGACGGAGACTCATTCTTCAAAAACAAGGATGCTCTTACAACAAACTGGAAACCGAACAACATATTACATAGAGACCAACAGATAAACGACCTAGCTTCAATATTAGCACCAAGTCTGAGAGGAGATGATCCAAGCAACGTGTTCATATACGGATCTGTCGGTACAGGAAAAACACTTATCACAAAACACGTAACCGAAGAACTAACAAGTGTAGCAGACGCAGAAGACGTTGACCTTAACGTAGTATATATCAACTGTAAGATGAAGAAAGTAGCAGACACAGAGTACAGACTTCTCGCCAAACTAGCAGAACAACTAGGAGACGACGTACCAAGCACAGGACTACCAACCGACGCAGTATACAACCGTTTCTTCGAAGCACTACAGAAACAGAAAGGAGTAGTAGTAATAGCCTTAGACGAAATAGATGCCTTGGTCAAAAAAGTTGGTGACGAGTTCCTCTACAATCTAACAAGAATCAACGACGACTTAGATCAGACAAAAGTAAGTATAATAGGGATTTCAAACGACCTGAACTTCACAGAGTACATGGACTCAAGAGTAAAATCCTCTTTATCTGAAGAAGAGATTATATTTCCACCATACAACGCAATAGAACTAAGAGAGATACTCAAAGACAGAGCAGAAAAAGGGTTTGTAGAAGAAGCCTTGAAAGGAGGAGTAATCAGCAAATGTTCTGCCTTAGCAGCACAAGAACACGGCGACGCACGAAGAGCACTAGATCTTATCCGTGTAGCAGGAGAGCTCGCAGAAAGATCAAGTAGCGACGAAGTAACCAAAAAACATGTAGACCGAGCTCAGAAAAAGATTGAAAGAGACAGAATTGTGGAAACAGTTCGTTCACAGCCAAAACACTCCAAACTAGTTCTATACATCATCTTAGAGATGACAAACGAAGAAGACGAGATAGCTACGGGAGACGTTTACTCAGAGTACAAAGATATCTGTGGAGACCTAGATGTTTCAGAACTCACACAGAGAAGAGTATCAGGCTTAATCTCAGAGCTAGACATGCTAGGAGTAATCAACGCAAAAGTAATTTCGAAAGGGCGTTACGGAAGAACACGACAGATAAGTGTCGATCTTTCAGAAGATATCAGAGGCCAGATAAAGGATATGGTCGAAGAAAAGTTTTACCTATAAAGACAATTTTCTCCTTGAGGGGGAGAGAGGGGCAAGCATAGATGAATAAACACGTAGTCAAAGAGCTAACGAAAGAAGGATGCATTGTAGATAAAGAGGCAGCTGAATCGCTTACAGAAGAAGATATAGAAGCGATAAAACAGCTTGATACCACGCCTATGTACATAACAGAAAAAATGCTGTCTAAAATACGGGAGAAAACAGTTGAAGTTTCTAATGGCGGAACCGTTGTAAAACAGAAGATGGCTGAGCCTGTCAACAATAAAGAAAGTTCCGAAAAACAGATTTCTAACCAAGAGAATACTGGAGATAACTCTTCAGAAAAAGAAAGTAAAGAAGACAAAGAACATAGTGAAAAAGATAATAATACTCAAACTTCTACACCGGTAAAGATAATGGACAACAGGAAAAGGAAAGATCTTAGAACAAAAGTAGAGGTAATGGATGAGAAAGATATATCCATTACAGAGAAGAAGGTTCCTGAGTTCCTGCAGTACTACAACGACCGCTACGACAAGATGAAGAAGCTGCTGATGAGCCGTATGGAAATGCAGTCAGCAACCACAATCAACCGGTTAGAAAGAAGAAACAAAGGAGATGAAGCCACAACAATAGGCTTAGTAAATGATAAATACTCTACAAACAGCGGAAAATGGATAGTAGAGATAGAAGATAAAACAGAAAGCTTCAAAGTACTGGTAGATAAAAGAGAAGGAGAAAGAATAGTGCCTGATGAAGTAATAGGTGTAATAGGGAATATGGGTGGCGACATAATCTACGCCAACAGTATAGTAAGACCTGACATGCCTATACCTAACGGAATCAAAACAACAGAAGAAGAAGTAGAAGCAGCATATATCTCAGACCTACACTTAGGATCTAAAGATACCTCACACAAAGCATTTGACAAGTTCGCACACTGGCTGAAAAGCAAAGATGCAGAAAACGTAGGCTACCTCGTAATACCAGGAGATATCGTCGAAGGTGTAGGAACATATCCGGGACAGGAAGAAGAGCTAGAAGTTACAGATATCTACAAACAGTACAAGCTTTTCGAAGAATGGGTAGAAAGAGTTCCTGAACATATACAGATAATCGTATCACCAGGAAACCACGATATAACACGTTTAGCCGAGCCTCAGCCAAGACTTCCTGAGAAAGCACTACCAAACATCAAAGACTTCAACAACGTACATCTAGTTCAGAACCCTCAGACCGTTAAACTACACGGAATAAAGAGTAAAGGCATAGTAAATCTGATGTACCACGGAACCTCTTTCGACGGCCATGTAGACCAGATAAAAGACTTGAGAGAGAAGGCTTACGAAGATCCTCAC
>LKMO01000022.1 GCA_001563905.1 Nanohaloarchaea archaeon B1-Br10_U2g19 | reverse complement strand
TTGTAACCTAGATCTTTCATCTGTTTTACCGGAAGCTCTAGAGTGTCTTCTACCGTCACTATACGCTCTTTTTTAAGTATTTCTAGCATTGAAGCCGACAGTATACTGGTTTTTCCTGCTCCACGAGTTCCTGCGAAAAGTACTGAACGGTTGCCGTCCACGATAAAGCTGAGTAGTGCGGCACCCAACGGGTTGATCATCTCGCTTTCAATGAATAATGGTAGCGTCCAGGCTCTTGAACGGTGTCTTCGGAACGCAAACGCTAAGCCTTCTGGAGAAAGGTTTTCCTGTATTATAGCCACTCTTGCTCTTCCTCCCGGAACTTCTGTATCAGTATCCAGTACAGGATTTGCCTCGTCTAAAGGCCTTCCGCTTCTTATACGGAATCTTGTGGCCCAAGACTCTGCTTCTTCTTTCGTAGGTATAAGATTTGTTTCACATTCCTCGTAGTCTTGGTGGCTTATGTAGATCGGAGCATTCCCTATCGGACTGTTTATATATACGTCTTGTACTTTTGGATCCGCTAATAGAAGTTCTAAAACGCCTAGTCCTGATGTATAACGGTTTAGTACTGCGGTTAACTGTTCAAGCTCTTCTCCAGACACTTCTATATTCATTTGATCTGCGATATCTCTGATCATGTCTCTTCCTATGTTCTGGAATACCTGTCGCATTCTTTCTGGTCTTGCAAACTCTCCTGAATCCGGATTGTGGGATGCTAGGAATCTTCTGGCCGCATCAAGCAGTTTATACTTCTCTTCAGGTAGATTAAACTCCGGAGGGTTTACGTGGTATACGGGCTGTACTTGATCTGGTACCTGGTATATGGATACTTCTACATCGTCTCTTGACTCGTATCTATCGATTTCTTCACCTCTTTCCGGAGGTAAGGACATGAACTTTGTAAGCATGAAGTTAGGACGTACTAAAGGATGGAAGAACTCTCTGTAAACTTCTCTGTCTCCTACATGATGTCCTGTAAGATATTCTTGTTCTTTAGCTTGTTGTATCAGTCTGCATTCTTCTAGTCGCTGCATTACCGGTTTAACAACGTCTTGTATGAAGTATTTGATACAACGTCTTCTCTGAGGATATGACTCGTCTTGCTCCTGTTTTAGATGTCTTACCATACGTCTGAGCTGTACGTATGCGCCTATAGGATCTTTACGTAGATCGTCTACAACTATTCTCTGTACTTCAGGAAGTTTCTCTTGGTATAGGCTTTCACATTTATCTGTTCTAATGTTTTCGGACAGATAGCCTTGACTTGAAATATCTCTGATCGTTTCCGCAATCTCTTTCAACAACTGTACCTGGTTTTCTCCGTACTCGTAGTCTCTGCTTTCTGAGAGAACTACTGCGGAGGCGTCAGGAACTTCTTGAAGTATATTGATTACTCTGGACATTACTTCAGGATAGTCTTCTATTGATGCGCCGTAAACTGATCCCAGCAGATTTACCTCTATCGTACCTGTTTCATCTTTGTACTCGTACTCGAAAACGTCTTTTTCTCTTACTGCCATCCCGTTAATTATTATTCAAGCATCTCTAGAATAAAAGATGTGGCGCAACAAGATCTTTTGAACCGGATTGTGAACCGGGTCAACGACTTCAACAGAAGAGTTAGAGACCTTGAAGAGAATATAAGAAATCTGAACGCAAGAGTCAATACTTTAGACGATTCTATCTTGAAAAAGAATAAAGCCATCAATAACAATGTACAAGATCTTGAAGATGATTTAACAGAGCTTAGAGACAGGATAGCGAATTTAGAAGTCGATATAAAAGAACTGAACCGTGAAAAAAAGAAGTACGTTACTTCTCAAGAGATTGAAGAGATCGAAAACTATATGGAGCTGATGAACCCTATCAAATCCTCTTTCATGACAGAAAAAGAGGTTAAAAAGCTTATAGACCAGCGACAAGGCGTCTCAAAAAAGGAAGTGGAACAGATAATAGACAGAAAGATAAAAAGGCTGGAAAACCAACCCCGTAGTAAGGATTCAAGCCAAGACAGGTTCGACAAAATATGAAATTTGAACTATTCGGAAAACTAAGAGACGACGACACCGGTTCAGACGGTAGCTCAGAAATATCTCAGCAAACTGAAGACACAGGCATGTCAGAGATGGGTAGCGGTTTAGAAAGAACCGTAGAAAGAATGTTTTCCCAAGGCTATTCTGAAGAAGAAATTAAACAAGAGCTTGAAGGCCAGTACGCAGCTACAGAGATACAACAGGCAGTGAACCGTACAGTAACTTCTTCCGCAACAGGTGACAGCTTTGATAACGGACCGGAACCAATGCAAAGATATGACGGAGGTCAAGAAACAGTGAGTCCGATGGACGAAGGCTTCAACAGCTCCCCAGAACAAGAAAACTTTCAAGAAGATAATATGAATCAACAGGAGCCGCTCCAACAGTCTCAACCGGAGCCTCAACAGCCTGTCCAGAACAGTTCACAGAACCCTGCTCCTCAAAACGGAGCTCAGAACAACGGGGTAGAAGAGCTTGTAGAGACTATTGTCGCTGAGAACTTTGAGATGGTGGAGTCTGAGTTCGAAAACGTTTACAGAGAGATTGATGAGATGAAAGAAAAGATTGAAGATCTCGATGAAAGAGTCCATGATCTGGAAGTAAGAGATGATGAAGACCAGACACAGTTCATACAGAAAATGGACGAAATCGAAGATAATATTGATTCTTACCAGTCCCGTATCGGTGGCTTAGAGAAAGCTTTCCAACAAGTACTACCATCTTTAGTTGATAATGTTAGAGAACTGACAGACCTAGTTCAGGAAATTAAACAGGAACGCGGAATCGAAACAAGCTCCAGTATCAACAAAGATGATATAGAAGATATGGATATGGAAGACTGGGATTAAAAAGCTCTAGCTTTTTTATTCTCCTCTTGTCGCAGCTACTACAACAACCAGTAGGAAGACAAGTATAAACAACGGATAGAGTTCTTCTAAATTAATTTCTGTAACTATTTCTGTAACATCAGGTAAAAAGTCGAACTCTAAATGAGTCAATACTACCCCTACGAAAGCTATAATACCTACAGCTATTCCAAAGCCTGCTAAAGGATTTCTATCAAGTTCTTCCAGCTTATCAAGATTAAATCCTCCTACAGCCATCAGGATCAGGAAGCCTATTATACCGAGTATACCGAAAGATATAGCTCCTACAAAGTGAGGGAACATTCCTGGCGGTATAAACATTGCTGCACCCCCTATAGTAAGGAATGCGAGCGTAAGCGCTATTACTCCGTTAACAGACTCCTCATCGCTTATAGTATTATACTTAGTTAAAGCGCCGTAAGATACAGCTAGAACAAGCAGCCACGGCAGGAAGAGATGGAAAAAGTTCATCTGTTCCATAACAGTTACCATATCTTGGAATAGACTCATCTATCTTTTCAACCTCTTAATCTTTCCATCCGCCAGGACCGAACCAGTATTTACGTCGTTTTTCTTTCTTGTCTTTATCTTTACTTCCTGTCACCCAGAGAAGTGCGGCTCCGATAATTATTATGTAGATTAGTCCTGACTCAACTACGTATTCCAATGCAGGCGAAATTGCACCAGTATCTGTTTCAGGTACAAATATTTCGAATCCTCCTGCACCTGTAAATGCGAGTATTGCTGCGATCGCTATCAGCGCCACCATTATTCTTGCGCCTACATAATCCATGTCAAACCCTGGGATTAAAGCAAGCAGGACTAGAAGACCTAGAATACCGACTACTCCTATAACTACTGTAGATAGGTATGTAGTGAAGAACGACTGGTAGACCGGGTTGGTCACCATGAAGTATGATACGAAGAACGCGAAGATTACAGATACTAAAGCTCTGAAACGGTCCTGCGTAACAGTCTCATCGCCATCTTCTTCCGTGAATAAAGGTACTTTTGCTAGCGCCAGGTAGACTAAAACATATGTTAATAGGAATGGAAAGATTCCTGTGAAAAAGTCTTGCTCCGCCATTGTCCGGAGCAGTTCATTGAAACCTGGCGCTGAAGACACTCAGTTACTCACCCTCTACGTACTCTTGGATATTCCTGTTTAGTAGCCAGAGTTCTCTACCGATTATCATTAAGCCAAGCATTACAATCCATGGATACAGTAGCTGTCCTAGAGACATGAAATTGATATCTCCGGGTGCAAAGAATATTGCGTTTATTAGGACTGCTATAGCTCCGAAAGATAGGAATGCTATTGCAAATTCATCTACCAAGTTTTCAACTTCATACAAGTATTCGTGAAATTTTTTCTTACTCATTCTGATATCACCTAAGCAAATCCTCCCATAGTGTTGTTTCTTCTTTTCTTCATATCTAAAGCGAACTTAATTAGAAATCCTACCGCGACACCTACTGCAGCGACATCAGGATTCTGCATTATGCTTTCAATTATTTCTTCCATATATTTTGAACCTCTATAACACTGTATAATATGTTTTTGGTTTAAATAATTGGGAGTTGTAAGCGCGTGAAACGTCTAGCTCCAAGGTTTTTGCGACTAGTTTTTCGATTTAATCCGGACAAGATTTATAAACTTAGAGTGTTACTACTTAAACATAACAATGAAAGTTGACTACAACCACCCTGAAAGAACAGACGTCGGAACCGTGAAACCAGAATCTCTAGACGGATTTGAAACCGCTAGCGAATTCAACTCCTCAGAAGTATACGACGAAACAGGCACACAGTTTACCGACAGACAGTCCTACAAAACAAGCCTAGACGAAGTAACAGAGAGACTAGGGATAGACAAGATAGAAACATCCCACGGATTCGAAACATCAAACCCTTATCAGAGCTTCGCAGAAAGATCAGAACAGTACGACCACCCTGAAGAAAGCACTATTTCCGACATATATGATGCAGCATCACGTGCCACCACCGCCGTTACAAGCAACGGCTACAAAATCGGAGGAGTAAAAGAAACAGCCAAAAACTTGGGTTTAGATATTATAGATGAAAATACTCCCTATAGCTCTGTAGATTCAAGAAGAGTCTCTCTAAGAGATGATGAGTCTTCTTCATTAACAGAGACATATAACCGTTCCAGCTCTGTATGGGGTCGTGTAAGAGAGCTTCTCAATTAAATCCTCTTTTTTTTATCCCTTGATATCGCTCAAGTAGCTACCTAAATATTGTTCCATTTCTTCCATAGTTTGTATCATACCTTGGTTACTATTTTCTCCGGTTAGTCTATCTAGTATTGATCTTGTAGCCATTAGAGTTTGCTCAAATTCTCTATTTATTTCGCTCCAGTCTCCACCACCTCTATTACTTGTGTATGTTCTCTGTGCATCTTCATACTTACTCTTCATTTCAGGATCATCCAAGTTTTCTCTAGTAGAGCTTAGAACTCTTTGGATTTCGTCTTTATCCAATCTCAGGTCTTGTAAAAATCCTTCCATATTCTCTCCTATCTGCGTTAGCAGTTGACGTGTATTGTCGAAGCTTTGTTCCATTTCTTGTAGCTCAATAATTATCTGCTGATGCTGACTTCTTTCATGCTCTTCTATTTCTTTGAGCTCCTCTATTCTTTCTCTAATCTTGTGTTCCTCATTGAGAACGCTGTTGAATTTGTCTTCCAAGTTCTCTATTATCTTTTCATCTTCTTGCAGTTTTTGATAATCCTCTCTATCTTCAACTTGCTGCGCCAGTCTTTCAGTTTGACTTATTATATCCTCTTCTGCTTCAAAACAACTCTCTAAGATGTCTATATCCTCAAAAAGTTGCTTGACTTGGTCTTCTAGAGCAACTATTTCTTGTTTCTGAGCCTCTAAATTAGATAAAACATCTTTTTCTTCCTCTAATGCAGTTTGGAGCTCCTTAAACTCTTGCTGCTCCATTTCAAAGAGACTATCTAACATCGACTGTATATTTTGTAAATTCTGGAAGTTATAACCAATACTTTCTTCCAAAGCATTTACGTCGACTTGATCAGAATGTTTTAAGCCGCCCAGCATCTCATCTATACCGTTCT
The DNA here is from genome assembly GCA_001563905.1 of Nanohaloarchaea archaeon B1-Br10_U2g19. Lineage (GTDB taxonomy): Archaea > Nanohalarchaeota > Nanosalinia > Nanosalinales > Nanosalinaceae > B1-Br10-U2g19. The sequence continues at coordinate 1,759 of LKMO01000022.1, read as the reverse complement.
GATTTTCAATAGTTTTTTCTTCGTAAGCTCCTATATCCTTTAGTGCTTCTGCAAATTTCTTTTGTTGAGCTTCAAGTCTTTGTAGAAGCTTCTGTTCATGCTGTTCTTCTTGTTCTGTACTCTGCTCTTGGCTTTTTATCTGTGATTCTACAGTTTCTACTTCTTTTTCTATTTCTGCTATCTGTTCTTCGATCTTGGATAGCTCTTTCAGCTCTGTACGGATGTGTGACTCTGCTTCTTCCGGTCCCTCATCTCCACTGTTTATTCTTTCTTCATCAGATTCTTCTTGATTCCTTACTTGTTCTAGCTCATCTCTAAGTGTCTGGTTCTGGTCCGCTATTTCGTTGATCTCTCTTTCAACTTCCGGATCTAAATTATCTCCGTTAGCGGCGTTGTTACCTCCTGCTAAGCCAAGTTCAGGGAAAGGAGACATTACGCCTATCCCTCCTGTAACCAGTATCCATAATAGGAAGATCATAAATACTAGTCCTGCTAGATACCAGTATGCGGCAATAAATGCTCCCCAAGCCACTACCGCCCAGATTGCTGTTATGGCAGATAGTATTTTTGCTGCCCATTCTGCAGTATCTCCAAGTTCGCTGGAGCCGAGACTACTTCTTTCCTGAAAGTTTGCTTCAGCGTAGTGGAATCCTTTACCGATAACAAATCTTGCTGCAGCGTAGACACCTAATGCAGGTAAAATTACGTATAGAAGCATTGACTCCCAATTATCTCCAGTATCCCAGCTTATGGCGTCATTAACTCCCATAGCTATATCGTCTAGGAAGCCCGTTATGCTCGGTGTTCCTCCTGCACCTCCGTTTGAAATCTGTGCTGCTACAAAGCCGGAGGCAAAAATAACTGTTAAACTCAAAACTATAAACTTACGTCTTAGTTCGGATCCCATAAAAGCAGTATTAATAGTCTTTATTTTATAAGAATTTGTCACAACTACCTCATCAAATACATAATATAGACCACTAGTAGTGCGAAACCTACTGTTACAAGTAATCCTATCGAACCTATAGCTATCTGAATCCACGCCCAGAACTCTGTAGGAACTAGTATCGCAGTGGTTAGTATGCCTAGTAAGAGTGCGTAACGCTTAACATCAGGCTTATCCTCGTCTTCAATCCAGTAAGGGTTGCCATAAGGCGCTTCATCTTTGTCTTTGAAGATGGCATGCAGAACCTTAGCATACAACAGAGTAAGAAGAATAGAGAGGAATAAAAATGGCGCAACAAACTCTATGAGAACTTGTTCATGAGATTCATACTGAGGTAGTTCAAAACTTGTCTGATCATATACAGAAGTAGTTTGATGGTTGTGCGAAACCGCTAAACCAAGCAAAAATAGGGATAGAACAAAAATCGCGGTTATTTTACTCGAAGTCGAAGTCATCTCCGCCTCCACCTAAGTCATCTCCGCCTCCACCTATACCGGAGGAGCCTCCTTTCTTCTGTGCTATATATGCAGGAACCATATCATCTATTATAAATCCGAAAAGTATTCCTGCAAGTCCTGCGGCTATATACTCTCCGATCCAGTCCTCAAGACCTACTATACCAGACAACATAGGCCCTGTTATATCTGCAGTTACGAAGGCCGCTATCCCTGCTACTGCGAATGCAGGATGTTTCCAAGGATCTTCAAGTAAAGCCATAACAAGTTTTTGTAGTTCTCTGCCTTTTATCTATTCGGTTTCAAACTTTCCTAGTCTCTCCAAGGTTTCAAGTATTCCCCATGCGTAGATAACTGC
>LKMO01000021.1 GCA_001563905.1 Nanohaloarchaea archaeon B1-Br10_U2g19 | reverse complement strand
TGGAGGAGGGTGATGTTTCAGTAAGAAAAGAAGGCGACATAAAAGAACTGGCCGATGGTAAAGCGATGGTAATAAGATCAGGAGAGAAACACCAGATCCAAAACATCGGTAGCGATGTTGCAGAAGTATTGGAAATATCTTTCCCTTACAGACCGGAAGATATTACAAGAGTAGAAGATCCTTACCTCGAAGATCGCTAGCTTATAACCAGCCTAATGAAAAGATAACTAGTCCTATACCAACTATGACGCTCTGTGTAAGTACAAGAGTATAGGTTATCTGTTTTTCCGTAAGCCCTCTACGCATCAGAATATGGGTTAAAGAGTAGTTCTTACTGTATCCTGGATCTAAAGTTCCGTCATCCTGTAAACTACCCCAGGATTCTGCCTTGAAACGGCTTCTTGACTTAAGCAGCAACTCTATAAACCATAAAGTAAAAATAAACACTCCGAACTTTTCCATATCTCCTATAACCATGCTTGAGAATATTACTGCGCCACAAAGATAGGTTAAAGAGTCTCCTGGCAATATTGATGCAGGATAATTATTGTAGTATAAGAAACCTGCAAGACTTGCTGAAAGACAAAATGCGAGAATCGCGGCTTCAAGCTGACCGTTAATATATCCAAATATTCCAAGACCTAGAGAAGTTACAAGGCTCAGGCCTGCTTCCAAACCGTTTGTACCTGCTAAGCTATTAACAACGTTTGTAACAAATAATAGGCCAAGAGGAAGTAAGACTAAAGGATAGAAAAGGCCCCAGTGGACCTCGCCTACGATAGGTAGTATCATGAACCAGGAGCCTGCGCCTGCAGCTATAAGAGGGAACGAAGCAGGTAAGATCATAAACAGCTTTGTTGTCTGAGAAAGTCCTACGCGTTCTTCTTGGCTGGTTGAAGGACCGAAAATCAGATCTGCTTTCTGGTGTAGAAAAGTATTGCCTACTTCTATTTCTAGATCTTTATCTAACAATTTTTTATAGTCGATATGTATGTCGTCCATAAGCCCTATTAGAGTTATCAGTGTTGCTGAGGATAAGGCTGCGAATAAGAGTTCTTTATCAAGGATAGTGTCGGTAAATAAGGAGGTTGCTCCGGCATAAAAGGTTACGGCTGTTAGAAAACCAATAGTGACCACGAGACCTCCTGAGGTTGGTATGCGTGGCTTGCCTGGTTTCTGTTGATCTCTTCCGTAAAGCCCTGAAGATGCTAGATATCTCTCTCCTACAGGAGTAAAAATTAGTACTATAAAAAATCCTAGAAGTAGTGAAAGTAGGATGAACTCCATTGTTTTTACAATCCTTCGTAATCTACTTCCCAGGTTTTAACGTAGTCGTTTGAAGCTTCAGGTACTTCCTCAACAAAGTCTATTCCGTACCCATCCATCAAGTAGAGCCTTACAAGTGTTGAGTCTACTATGTTTTCCGGTACTAAGACTAGCTGCGAGTTCATACCGAAGCCTTGTTGTCCGGAAAGCACAGCATTTGTTATACTAAAGTAAGGGTTCTCTGCTACACACATCTCTCCAAAACCATCGATGTTTAAAGGCTGTTCAACATCAAACTCCTGAACACCTTCATCTGTCAGAACACAGCTTACTTGTCCTCGGAACTCTTGGCTTTCAATGGTAGGTGCTGAACTGATTTCAACTGTTTCTCCATCAGTTTGAACAGGTACGTAAGCCTGCATTCCTTGACCGCTGTACTGTACAATAGTCCTGTTGTTTGATTCAGTTACGCTGTCCTGTATATTGTCGGAAGTGCTTAACTGCATCATGGTGTCGAAGTTTTCGTTATCTCGGTTAGAGATCTGGCTTACTGCCGAGTACTTACCTATCATAGTTTCGTCTAGTACGATGTAGTCTACAGAGTGTTTCTCAAACATTTCTCCGTAATCTTCCGGACTATCTGATGCTAAGAAGTCTGCTATAGCATAAGGGATTCTTTCGCCATCCGTGTAGTATCCTAGGTTACCCCCGTCAGCTACAGAAGCTGTTCTGCCCAGAGACTGGAAATGGTAACCGTAGTCCCACCAAGACAGTATTACTGAGTCTTCAGAAGCTTCTTCGTTAAAGTAGTCCAGATTCTCCATCCAAAGCTCATTAGGAGACTCTCCTAAACTGTTAGCTGCAGAGTATGCAGAACCAAGATTGACTAGAACAGTTACTATGATTATTACTCCTAGAAGACCTAAATTGATTGTATTGGCGTTTAAGCCGAAGTTGCTGAATTCTTTATCGTTGAAGATTACAAAACCTAATCCGTTTAGAATTGCTACAGCTACTACGGCAACTAAGAACCCTATTCCGGATAAAAGAAGCCCTATAATTAGTAAAATATCTAAGACGAGTATACTTGCTGATGAGGCTAAGTAGGTAGATGTCTCTGCTTTCAGAGATCTAACTTTTCTTATAACTCTTGCAAACATGTATCCTGCCATGAAAGCTGTAGGGAAGGATGCTAAGAACACAAGTCTTGACTGTGCGGAAGCAGCTAGAATGTTAGTGATCGCCCATAAGACAATTAAGACGTGATACCATTCTACCTCAATTTTTCTTTCTCCAAACTCTTCTAGAGTTTTAAGAATTCCTACTCCTCCAATCAAAGCTAGTACCGCAGGACCTGCAGCTATAAATGTTGCGCCAGGTGTAGGATCTTCAAATACAAGTGAGAATGCTGCGATCCAAACCACTAAAACAACTGCAGCTATTCTATAGAATTGCTTATCTGTTATAGTATCTTCAACAAACTCCAGCTTCTTTAAAATCATTAGTGCAATTGTTGTAGAGAGGAAAACAATCCCGATAAAGGCTAAAGGCCAGGCACCGTTGATGTTAGCAACTAAACCGCCTATAGCTGTTAAAGGAGATAATAAAACATTGTAAGGGTCACTCAAGAACGCGTGAGCCTGAGATACTCCTACAGCACCTAACTGCGTAGAAAGCTCTCCAAGTGTTACAGGAGTGTTCTCTGCAACAGTTCCTGCTATTGTATCGGTGTCGCTAGCCTGTCTTGTAACCCTTCTTGTCATACTGATAAACATATCTGCTAGAGTCTGAGAGTATAGAGGAGACAGTGCAGCTGTAACTAAACCTATTATAGATAGGGAAGGAGTATAGTATGGTAAGTATGACGTCTTGATTAACTCAAGCTCCTCTACAAGATATCTGCTCCAAAGAAAACCGAGCATCGCCAAGTTAGCTAAAAAGTCCAAATCTGTTAACCAGAAACGATCATGATTGATTGAAGCCGCCAGAACGGCTCCGATCAGTATTGTAGGTGTATAGGCAGTTATTAACTGTCTAATATCTTCATTTATCCAAAGCATCACACCAATTGTTAAAGCGTATAGAAGCCAAAGCATGCTTGATCCGCCCCAGCTTGTTGTTGCTAATCCGAGAGCCACACCGGCGCCTATACCAGAGTACCAGCTGTTACGTTTCCATGCTCTTATAAAGAAATACATAGATATCAGCATAAATGCGGCCGAGGTAGGATCTTTCTGGAAGAATCCTGCTCCAGATCTATGCATTACTCCTGCGATTGTTGCGAGGAAGAAGGCTGCTGAAATACCTGTGAGCTCGTCGAAAGCCTCTTTACCGATGTAGTATACGGCAAGTACTGAGAGACCTCCCATTAGTGCCGGGAATAGCTGAGCCCACTCAAGGTAACTGAAAAAGAGGAAAGGACCCATCCAGTAAAATACCGCTGGTATGAAGAAAGATCCTAAATTTTCAGCATATGTAGGAAATGCGTAAGGAAAGTATCTCATAAAGTCGAGTGCCGGGAAACTCCAGTCCAAGGCGATGTGTTGACTAAATCTGTAAATTAAATAAGAGTCCAGTGCCTGCAAGTACTCCATATCGGATGCAGGTATATAACGGATGTATATTGCAAGTAAAACTATTAGTGAAGCCGCTAAAAGACCTTTGTTGTTTTTTAAACTGTTCTTTACTGTCTCTGTATCAAGTTCCTGTAGCTTCTCCTTCATCCGTGTTTAACTGTTGTGGCTAGAGGTTTTTTATTCTCTACTCAAGCTACAGCCCGGAGTGTTTAAAAGATTCTTAGATAGTTGTATTATATTCGTGAACCCGGAAAAGAAATTCAACTCGATATACAGGAACATGGAGGACTACTTCATTATACCTGTAATAATGGTTGTTTTGGCGTTAACTGTTCTAGGAGGCAACTTTCTTTTAACCGGGGAAGTACTTACAATGGGTCTAGACTTTACAGGAGGCACGGAAATCCAGCTTTCTGTAGAAGAAGACTTCAGCACTCAGGAGATAGAATCTTTATTCGCTGCAGCGGACAGAGGAGATGTTGAAGCACTAGAACAGGTTACAACAGACCAAACATATCTTGTTTTGAGAGCACCTCCTCCGGAACTGAGAGAAACTGAAGCCTTAGACATACTATCAGAGAACGGTTATAACGCACAAGTTGAAAGTCTTACGACTTTAGACGCAACAGTTTCAGAAGAGTTTTTCAGACAAGCAATTGCAGCGTTTATAATAGCATTCACAATTATGAGTATAGTAGTATTTTTAGCGTTTAGAGATATAGTGCCCTCATTCGCAGTTATATTCGCTATTGCCGGAGACATAACCTTTGCAATGGCAGGAATGGCGTTACTAGATATACCATTAACATTGGGCTCCTTGGCAGCATTACTGATGCTTATAGGTTACTCTGTTGACACAGACATTGTACTGTCAACACGAGTACTAAAGCAGAGGCGTGGAAGCTTAAGAGAACGAGTATGGAGCGCTACAAAAACAGGTTTAACTATGAGTTCAGGCGGAATCGCAGGGTTTACATTACTATACGCAGTTTCTTGGATGATAGTAGGTCCTTCAGAACTTTCAAACATTGCAGCAGTAATGGTTATAGGACTATTAGCCGACATGCCTTTAACATGGCTAGGAAACGCAGTAGTACTCAAGAAATATGCTGACGGAGATATGGATACAGCTTCAGACGCAGTATCAGAACTGGGAGGTATGTTAAGATGGAAATGAAACCGCTACTAAAAGAATGGAGAATATGGGTTCTAGCAATAACGCTACTTTTATCGTTAATGCTTTTAGGACCTCACTACGTCCAAGATGAGGACGGCCAATGGGGTATAGAGACAAACATAAATCAAGGTTTAGACCTACAAGGAGGTACAAGTCTATTAGTATCTATAGATGCGGAAGAAAACAATCAAGAAATAGCTGACCAAGTAGGAAACGTACTTGAACAAAGAATATCTGCGTTCGGACTTACACAAGCCTCAATAAGAACAGTAAATCTTGCTGGAGAATACATGGTCCAGGTTGAAGTAGCAGACACCAATCAGACACAGATAAGAGAACTTGTGGAGCAAGAAGGACAGTTTGAAGCACGTATGCCGCTCCATGTTGAAGATGAAACAGAATACACATTATTTGATACACATACATTCACAAGAGAAAACAGCGAAGTCTCAGTAAACGGAAGCACATACAGCCCGGGAGACGACTTCGAACTTGACGGAACAAGATTCTACTACGTAAATGATACTGGAGAAAGAGCAGAGCTAGAAGTCTTAGCATACTCAGGATCAGATATTGAACAAGTCCGGACCGGAGAAGGACAAGTAGGTCCAAGCGGAGGTGGAGGATTCCAGTTCCAGTTCCCTGTAATAATTACTAGAGAAGCCGCAGAAAACGTTCAAAGGGTAGCACAGAACTACCAGATCTCCGGTATAGGGGATGAAGCACATCTAATGATGGAGGATGGCGAGTACGCATACCTAAGACTGTATGTTGATGGGTCCATGGAAAGCGAGCTAAGAATGGCTGCAGCATTCGCACAACAAGTAATACAGCAACCATCTATTCAGGGTGGAGGAGAGACTGAAAGAGAAGCACAAGACAACATGCAAGAGCTTCAAGCAATACTACAGTCAGGAAGCCTTCCAGCATCAATCCAGGTTGAAAGCATATCAACAATATCTGCAGCTCTAGGAGACAGATTCATGACTGCCGCCCTACTATCAATAATATCTTCACTGATTGCAGTAGGAGGACTAATCTATGTAAGATACGGAGATCCTAGACTTGTAATACCTATAGTGTTCACAGGATCTGCAGAAGTATTTATCCTACTAGGAGCATTCTTCTCCACACTAATAACACTAGATTTAGCAGCGATAGCAGGTATAATCGCAGCAGTAGGTACCGGTGTCGACGACCAAATCATTATTACTGACGAAAGAGGTAAAGACAAGATAAGAAGCTGGAAGAAACGGTTAAAACGAGCGTTCTTCGTCATTTTCACCGCAGCAGCAACTACGATAGGTGCAATGGCTCCACTGATCAATCCGGCCGCATCCAACATGGCGATAGGAGCTGCAGGATTAGGACTTATCGGCTACTCTCTATACAGTAGAAGAGCAAGCCGACACTACATAGCATTAGGACTGTTCGCAGTAATGGTGTCTGCTCTTATGATGCAGTTTGATCCTTCCGCGTTCGCTTTACAAGCAGTTAGAGGCTTTGCAATAACAACTATTGTCGGAGTATTGGTAGGAATCACTATTACAAGACCGGCATACGCCAAGTTCCTAGAACATATGGATTACGAAGGAGATCAAAGTTAGAGCAATCAGATAGATCTGAAATTAAAAATGGGGAGAAAAATATGGTTTTTATTGGAGCTCCATTATGGCTCCTGCAACGTCGTCTGAACTCTTTAAAGCTTCTTTAGCTTCTTCTTCAGAACAGTCTACTTTCTCCATCACAAGCTCTATGTCTTCATCGCTTACATCTTCTTTTTCAGTGTAGCTTCCTTGTAGCTGGAAAAGTTCTTGTCCTTGTACATCTATCTTTGAGAGTTCTGGTTTGGAGAAAACAAGTTTTTTACCGTTAGACAGATGGACTTCTACTTTTTCTGCGTCTATTTCGTCCATATCCATTCCCATCTGTTTCATCATCTTAGACATATCTTTGCCGCCGAACATATCCACAACATTATACCCTGCTTTTTAAATCCGTGATGCTTTTCCAAGACGTATGTACGAACTAGTGGTTATAGTTGTTCTAGGAGTTTTTACAGGAGTAATAACTGGTCTGATACCTGGTATACATCCTAACACAGTCATTTTCGGTACTTTGCCTTTTTACTTCTACTTTGATGTTGTTTTTATCAATTATGTTTCATTTGTCTGCGGTCTTTCAGTAGCGCACACGTTCCATGATTTCTTGCCGGCTATCTTTCTTGGAGCTCCGGAATCTGAATCGGCGCTTTCTACAAGCCCTGGATTGGAGATGACAGGAGAGGGTAAAGGGCTGGAAGCATTTTACTATACGGTTATAGGAGGGATGTGGTCGACAGTTTTGGTTGTGGTTCTTCTGCCGTGGCTTTATTTTGCTGTTGAACCGGTGTACGGTTTTTTAGAGAGTTATATGGAGTATCTGCTTCTTTTCTTTCTGCTGGTTTTAGTATTTGACTCGGCAGACATCAAGGTCTCGTTTACTATTGCGGTTTTAACAGGTTCTCTGGGGTTGTTGTCTTTTTCGGCAACGGTTAATAGACAGTATATCCTTGTACCTGTATTTGCGGGACTCTTTGCGGTTCCTACGGTTCTGTTATCTTTGACTGAGAAGGCAGATATTCCTCATCAAAGACCTGCGAGGGTTGAAAGAGATCAAACGGTTGTGGGAGGTCTTATAGGTTTTCTTGCCGGACTTGTTGCAGGTATTTTTCCGGGTCTTGGTGCTGCAGCTTCCACGTCTTTTATTGCGCC
>LKMO01000010.1 GCA_001563905.1 Nanohaloarchaea archaeon B1-Br10_U2g19 | reverse complement strand
TTGTAGAACTCAGGAAGCTTCTCATAAAATGTTTTTATCAGATCTCTGTTCGGCATTTTCTAGGTTTTCACCTCAGGTCTTTTCGACTTAACAAAGTTTAGGAAGAATATCTGGAAAAGTATAAGCCCTGCAAGCATCTGGTAAAACGTCATCTCATCTAGTCCTACACCTGTAAATGTGGAAAGCACTATGAGAAAGGTAACGCCTAAGCTAGGCATTATAACCGCTATCATAAGGTAGACAAGGATGTACGGGTTTAACTCTTTACCGTATCTTTCGACATCAAGCTTCTGCTGCTTAACCATCGACTCTACAAGGGTATCTAAAGTGTTTGAGACATCTGTACCAGACTTCAAGGCGTTGATCATCTGCCACATCGCTCTACGATACTGGGTACTAGGATTACGTACAATAGAGTCTTCCAAAGCTTCTATCTGAGGTTTACCTCCGTTAATATCTTTAACTATGCGGTTGAACTCTTTGGATGCTTCTCCGTATCCGCTGCTTACAGATACCATTGACTCATAAAGTGAGATACCTGAACGTACCTCAATAAGCATATGTCTTAAAGCGTAAGGAAGATCTTTTTCTAACTCTCTAGAAATACGTTTACCTTTTATTTTAGGCAGGTTAGTGAATGTGAAAAACCCGATAATACTTAATATAGGTACTGCGGCAAGACCAATGTTCAGTAAAATATCTGTATCTGTTAAATACCCAGCAAAAATTAAAGAGACTCCTATAAAGAAACCTAGCTGTATACCTCTCAACATTGAAGAAGCAAGAAATATACTAGGATCTATATCCATTCTTGCACGGGTCAAATCCTTCTGAATATTCGGAGCAAGCCTTTTGGCTGGCTCTGCAAGAGGTAAAAAGTATTTGATATATTTCTCAGAGGCCTCTATCTCCATTACAAAGTTGTTTTCTCAGTTGTTGAATAAAAAGCAAGATACCTTGTTTTTTATACTGGTAAACTAACTATAGCTATATGGAGTTTTTCCAACTATTCCTGCCCTCATTAGCAGCTTTAATGGCGTTAGTATCTCTAGGAGTTTTCTACTGGGTTATCAAAGGATGTAAAGAAAGCGTGTTTATACCGACTTTCTACTTCATAGGATTCTCTCTCGGTACACTGCTATTAATGGCGGTTGCCAGAATTTTTGAGATACTTACAGGTGCCGCACTTTTCAACCATGAGCTACTTCAGGATCTTCTGATGGCTTATATGGCGTTGTTCCTTTTCGGAGCGCTCTGGCAGAACTATGAAACATCTGTCTGTATACCGCCTAAATGGTTGAATGAACGGGATTAATAGACTTTCTCCGGTTCTTCATTTTTCTTTGAGGCTTCTATAACTTTTTCCGGGCTGGAGTAGTACTCTGCTATGACTTTACCGACTTCGTCTACAGTACTTACATCGTTGTCTTCCATCCATTTCAGTATCTGTTTCTTCTCCTCTATGTTCTGGTTCATCTCTTCTCGGGTCATACCGGTGTGAAGTTTTAGAGTATTGTAGATATGTTCGGACTCTTGTTTCTTGTTTATCTCATCTTCTTTAGACATCCATTCATAGATTACTCTTGCTTCTAACTCTTCATTTTCATCCTCTGCTACTTCTGCTACCTCCATAGTTCTACGGAAGTTTCTACGTCGGTCTCTAAACATGACAACGTTTACATCAACAGCGTCAACCATGGTCTTAGGAACATCGATAGGAGGGTTGACAAGTCTTCTAACGGTTTGCTCGGCGGTATCTGCGTGTAATGTGGAGTAGACTGAGTGACCTGTGTGCATAGCCTCGAAAAGTACTTCTGCCTGTTTCTTCTTACGGATCTCTCCGACAAGAATACGGTCTGGACGCATACGTAAAGCGTTAACCAGTAAGTCAAGCATTGATACTCCGCCCTTACCTTCAGGGTTAGGCTCTCTGGTTGTCAAGGGCACCCAGTGAAGGAACTCTGGAAGTGAGACCTCTCTTGTATCCTCAATTGATAATACTCTCTGGTTAGGAGGTATGAAAGGCATTAAAACGTTTAGAAGCGAGGTTTTACCTGCTCCTGTACCTCCTGAAACTATTAGGTTTAGTTCATACTGTAGACATAGCCATAGGAAAGCGGCTACCTCTCTATCTATAGTACCGTTTTTAATGAAGTCTGTTATTGTCCAAGGATCTCTTGCGAATTTTCTTATTGTTATAGTGTTTCCTTGGGTGGAGATAGGGTACAGTGTTGCGTTTGTACGGTCTCCTGAAGGAAGATGTGCGTCTAGAAGTGGCTGAAGTGAGGAAATATTTTTACCTACTCTTCTACCGATTTCTGATGAGTAGTTGTAGATTTCGTCTTCATTTTCGAACTCTATATTGGTTTTAAGCCAGCCGAGCTCTTTGTGGTATACCCAGGCGGGGTCGTCGCTACCGTTTACAACTATCTCTTCTAGATGTCGGTCGTTCAATAGTATCTCTATATCTCCTAGACCAAGCATCTCGTGGATCAGATTTCCGATAAGTATTTCTTTGGTCTGTTTGTTGGTTTCAGGAAGCTCGTCTTCAAGCAGCTCCATTGCTTCTTTGTTAAACTTTTCTTTGACGTCTTCAAGCGCTTTAGAGTCTACGAATTCTTCTGTTGAAAGTTTTACTTGTCTTACAATTTTTTCTTTCAAGTCTTCTAGAACTGCTTCGGTAGCCGAAGGTATTTCAGGACGTTCAACACGGTAGGCTAAAACATATTCTTCTTCAGTATCAATTATTTCTACTTTCGCAGGTACGCCGTCAGCTTTTACTTGGTAGGTCTCTTCTATTTTTTCAGTCATCTAGTATTCCTTTTAAGAAATTCTTTCATGGTTTTACGGTCTTTATGGTTTTTCTCGTGCTCCAGAAGCTTCTCGTAATCCGTTATGTTTTTCTCGTCAATCTTCTTCTTTGCGTCTTCTAATGAGCCGGATAGTATCTCGTCGGTATCAGGTTTCTCGCTCTGTTTTTTAGAAGGTACTAGGCTTTTTAACGAGTTTTTGAACGATTTGAAGATGTTTGATTCTTCGCCCTCTTTTTTCTTCAGCTCTTCAAGCTCTCTGTCTATCTCTTCAACTGATTCTGAATGTTTCTCCAGTTTTTTGAGAGCCTTAACCTTTTTCTTTATCTTGTCGGATTTGGATTCGAACTTGTCGGCCTGCTCTTTAGCTCTGTCGATCTGGTTTATTGAGTTATCTATACGTGATAGGAGCTCTAAGTTTTCTTGGTGTAGATGTACTCTTTTCTTCTCCTGTTTCTCAAGTTTCTCTGAGAGCTCGTTTTCTAAAGACTGAAGCTCTTCTAACCGTTCTTTCAGCTCTTCCTCTTCTTCCTGGTTTTCTTCGAGTTCCTTGGTCATTTCTTCCAGTTTTTCTCTTTCTTTCGCTATTTCGGAGCTGCGAGACTTCATCTCGCTCATAACTTTCTCTGTCTCTCTATCTACTTCTCTTTTTACTTCTTCAAGTCTTTCGTCTACTTCTTCCTTGTTGCTTTTAGTGTATTTCAGTATGAGGCCTTTTCTTGCAGAGTAACGTTTCTCGACAAAATCATTAGATTCTAAGGCTTTCGCCCACTGTTTGATACGTTTCTCGGATACACCTAGGTCTTTAGAAATCTTTGAAGTAGGTGCTTCACCGTTTTCAGCTAGATAGTTGAGTAAGGTATCTACACCAGTTTCTATAACGAGATCTTGCCAGTCATCGGCCATTATTGAACAGTATAGTTTTAACTACCTCTGATTTTAAAGACTATCATGCTGCTAACTCTTTCGTATACTCTAGCTCTTGCAGTTCTTTTTGCTGCTGCAATATCAGATCTTAAGACTACAGAAGTGCCTGACTGGCTATCAGTTATAGGTGTGGTAGGAGGAGTTGTTTTACATGCCGCAGCATCATACCAGGCAGGAATAGACTATCGGACGCTTTCCAATATTTTTCTAATACTGGATTCTCCGGTTACCTGGTTAGGAGCTCTTGGAGAGCCTTTAATGTGGTCTCTAGGAATAGGGGCACTGTTCTCTGTCTACGGATGGACTCTTTACATTCTAGGGATGTGGGGAGGAGCAGATGCGTTTGCTATGAGTGTACTAGGTTTTGCTGTGCCGTACGGCTTTGCAGGACCGGACTTAATGCACGCTGTAAATTTGTTTATCAATATAATGTTTGTAGGGCTTCTTTACACTCTGCTTTTTGCGTTCTATAAGTCTGTACAGAATAAACAGGTATGGAGTAAGACTTGGAGCGATATTAAGGAACAAGAAGCCAGGATAACAGTTGAGATAATAGCGGCAGCAGCAATATCTGGATTAGGAGTATACACTGGAAACTTTAACGGCTTAACATACTTTGTTCTACTTGTTTCATTTGTCTTTCTCTATAGATTTATAAAAAATATTGAAAACGATTTGATGTCTAAAGAGATAGCTGTATCTGAACTTGAAGGAGGAGAAGTACTTGCTAAAGATGAAGAAAAAGGAGGTAAAGTCAAAGGGATAACCCAAGAAGAAATAGAATCTTTAGAAGCGGAGAAAGTAGTTATAAAAGAAGGTGTACGATTTATACCTGTATTTCCTGTAGCATTAGTACTTACTCTGTTTTATGGCGGTGGAATAGAATGGTTAGTACTTCTAATTAACTAACTATAGTTATATCTTCTCTTCCTTTAGAACTGTTGTTTAACTCTTCTTTAGTCTGCAACTCCTGTATCTTCTCTTGGTTGGTTATAACATGTTCTGCCAAGTTGTCAATCTTCCTTTCTAAAGTCTCCAGTTTGTTCTCGTTCTTCTCCTCAACCTCTTCCTTTAGAGTTTCAAACTCTTCCTTACTAATGGTTCCTGTCGGACTAGGAAGCTCTGACTGACGGTCAACTACTCTGTCCCGCTCCTTGACTTCTTCACGGATGTTATCTATATTGGATTCCAAACTGTTGATATAGTCTTGATTGTCTAGAACTATCTCGGACAAGGTATCTATTCTCTCAGAGAGGTCATGTTCTGTCTCTTCAAGACTGTCTAACACGTTTTCCTCTACAAGCTCTTCAAGATTCTTTATTCTTTTTTCTCCATTATCTACAGCCCTTTCAAGCTCAGAACTTAGCTTCCTTATCTTGTTATCTATCTCTTCCTGTATCTGGTTTATTTCATTATCCAGCTCTTCTTCAGAGACGGTGCTTTCTTCTGCACGCCTTACTTTTTGTTCAATATCGTTTTTGAAAGCTTCAAGCTCTTTAGAGTTGTTTTTAGAGCGCTCAAGTTTTTTTAACCGTCTTCTCAGATCTCTCAAATCAGTTTTATCTATTCTTCCTGAACCGCTTTCTTTTTCTAAGGAAGATATTCTGGACTTTACAGCCTTTAAATCAAACTCTATATGTGAAAGATCGCCGTTGTTTTCAGTAGAGGAGTCTATGTCTTCTTCTTCAATGAAGACTACTTCTCCTGTTTCATCAATTTTCTTAACCCTGTCTTTTAATTTTTCAAGCTCTTTAAGACGAGATTCTAAGTCTTCAGAGCTTTCAAGCTCATTAACCTTTTTCTTAAGACTCTGAAGCTCGTTATAGTTAGATTTAACAGCTTTTTTATACTTAGTTGGCATATCGCTGCTAGATTTTTCATCTAGCTTGGAGATACGGTTCTCCAGTTCATCCAGTCTTTCACTGTAGTCCGGAGTATCTCCTTCAATATTCTCTACGCCTTGTTCCCGGATATCTTTTATCTGTTGGTATAGATATTCAAGCTTTTCATGGACGTTTCCTTCCTGGTACTCTTTCTTTATCTGCTCTACCATGTTCAACCGTTTTTCTAACTCCTCACGGTCCATATGGTTCAATAGATCTTCTACTTCCTGTACCTCGTCCTTAAGAGACATTGATTCAAGCTGAGCCATCATATCTCTGTCTTCAATCTCATGGATGCGGTCCTCCATATCCTCAATAGCGTCTTCTATGCCTTGCAGCTCTCTTTCAAGCTTTTCTCTACTAACTTCTTCAGATACGTCTCCGGACATTAATTCAAGATTAGAGAGACCTGAATAAAAAGACTTTTACAGATAAGATAAAAGAAAGAAAGAAATGAAATGGTTTGGCTTTCAAAGCTCAATTTTAGCTAGACCAAGAAGCTGTTGATGCTCCTTCACAGTCTACAGGATCGAGACTTACTTCCTCAAGATCTCCAGTGTCTTCAATATCTCCGTCGAAGTCTACTTCATCTTCTCCAAAGAAGTCAAGTCTTACACTGTCTCTTGGGTTATCTTCAAGAGCGTCAGGATCGTCTCCTCCGAAGGAGTAAGTTGTCTGAACTGGTCCTCCTTCTTCAAAGAATAGTGAGATTGTTACTTCTCCTGCTCCGGCTTGGCCAGCTGTCTGACTTGCTGTAACGGAGTATTCATTTGCTTCATTATCCGCGTCTACGCTGGTTACTTCAAGATTGATTTGCGAACAGTCTTGGATTGCTGCTGCCTGTTCGGAAGTGTCTCCCTGGGCGTCTTCCATTAATTCTGGCGCCCATTGAGCGAAAATTGATGCGATAGCCATTGTAAATGCGATAAGTAGTACCGCTGCAATTAAAGGCGAAATTCCTTTTCTCATCATAAGTTGACTTACTTTTCTCTTTTATTTAAAGATATTCTTAGAACGTTCTCCTACGGATTTTGAATGTTTTTAAGCCAGTAAACCCAGACAGCTAAAACTATAAAGCTCAAACCCCATTGCCAGAGAAAATTATGGATTAAATCAAAGGAAATAACTCCTATATAACTTAGATAAACTGTTGAAACCACTCTTAACAAGTTAGCTAAAGAAAGTATTGTTAAACCTATTAGAAGTATTTTCCAGTGTCTTAGAAAGTTCTTTGTTGACGCAAAAACTAATGCAATAAATACGGACATAGATTTCCATCCTAAACAGTCTTGGTCGACAACAAAACTTTTTTCACTTCCTAAAAGGAATATGCCGTCTCTTTCCAGTCCTAGACCCAGAAAGTTTACAGTCTGTTTCGTTATTTCTGCTAAATAACTTTGAATCATGTAGGTGTCAGGGTTGAGAAATATTACTGCTCGGAACATCACTCCTGCTAAAAACAGCTTCAAAATGAAGAAAGAGGTTTCTCTGAGTTTTCTCTGACTGACTTCAACCATTCTATAGTTGTATTAAGTCGTTACTTGTCTAATTTAGTTTCGGTCAAAATTATTTCTCAAGCTGTTTATTTGAGAAATACCTTTTCGCTACAGCCCCAATATCTTCTTCATTCTCGTATGCATAACGTTTAATCTTTCTAATCTGGGTTTGCAGAGAGTTATACGCATATAAACCGGAGGCATAAGCATCTACTTCGTGAGAGTTTTCTCCTTTACCTATCTTTTCTTTTCTCTCAGTACTAAGATCTTTCAGTGGTTCAAACTTTCTTGCTCCGAGAGAACGAGCTACTTTGTCAACTTTTGAAGGTATTTTCTCTCTGTCTGATGCAACTACTACAGGTTTGCCTGTCTCTACAAGTAGTTTAATCATTTCATCCGTTCCAAACTCCTTTTTACTCTCCAAAAACTCTAGTTCGCCGTCAAGGTTAAAAGCTGCAACTGCAGACGTATTTCCAGGATCTATACCTACTATCAACGGCTTTTTAGTCATTGTAACTTGTTTTAATGATCGAATGTATCTTCTCTGCTTTTTTCTCACCAATACCCTCAACATTCTTCAGTTCATCTGTTGAAGCTGTGAAGACATCTTCTACAGTACCGAACTCTTTCAAAAGTCTTTCAGCCAGCTTAGTGTTTACATCGGGTAGACCTGCAACTAAAAACTCTTGAAGCTCTTTATCAGACTTGGCACCAGTATTACCTCTGATCGCGATGTCTTTATCTTTCTCTTCCTGTTCGCGTTCTGCTAAGACACGTAACATCTCTGCAGTCTCTTTCTCATCATCTGTCCAGATAATAGGGATGTTATAGTCGGCGGTAACTGAGGCTAAAGCACCTCTAATTGCGTTAGGATGTATTTTCCGGTGAGAGTAAAGATCCTCTCCTTCGATTATAATTATAGGGTTTTCAAACTGGGTTAGCTCCTGTATCTGCTCAAACAGTCTTTGGTCAACCAACGAATCAACGAAGTCGGAGTCGCTTTTTCTTTCAACCGCAGTATCTTCTGAGACAATAAAGTCAGAAACCTCTAAACGCTCTTTTTTAACTATTAGATCCATTTTCGAAAGTTTTTTCGAGATAGAGTTCTCTCTATCATCAGCAATAACCTCTACTTTATCTTCTGATTCGGATTCTTCTTCCGCATATCCTTCAAGCGTTTTCTGTTTGTTCCGTTCTATTTCCTCGTTCTTCAGTTCATTGAGGACTTTGTTCATCCGTTTCTTCTTATGGTGGGCTGACCAGTAATGGCCTTCATCTCTAGTGTTTTCTGCTATTAAGACATAGACTTTCCCTGATTCCTGTCTTCCTGTACGTCCGGATCTCTGTATATCTCTTATGCCTGAAGGTACAGGTTCGTAGAAAACTACGTAGTCTACTGCAGGAATATCAAGTCCTTCTTCTCCGATGCTTGTGGATACTACGGCGTTGTATTTTCCTTGTTCGAAGGCATGAAGTACTTCTGCCTGTTTCTTCTGACTCATTCCTTCTTCTCCTTGCTGTCCGATAAACTTTACGGCGTTCAGTCCTTCAGTATTAAGCTCTTCAGCTATCTTCTCTGTTGAGTCTCTGTACTCTGTGAAGATTAAGGCTTTCTCATCATCGTCCATATCTCCGATTAACTCTCGTAGTTTGTCGAGTTTAGGATGTTCTTCACCTTTTTTCTTTAGGAATTCGACCATACTTTTCCCTTTCTGAAAGTTTTCATTACTTAAAGCTCTTTTAGCTGCTTTCGAGTCGTCTTTTTCCAGTCTTAGGATATAATTGTAACACTGAGATACTCCTTGAGTCTCTAAGAGCTCTAATGCCTGAGATATTTTCAAGGCAGTAGCTACAACAGATATGGCCTTGTATAGTTTAGGTTCTTTGTTGTTTGATAGTTTTGAACCTATTTTGCCCTGTAGTTTCAATAGATCTCCTTTGTGGACGTTGGAGGTCGAGTTAAGTTGTCCAAGCTTCTTCAGTTGCTGTAGCTGTTCTCTGTAGCTGTTCTCAAAGCTTTCTTTAGCTGTTTCGAAACGGTTGTCGAGACTTACGTTTATCCAGTCTATATCTCTATCTTCGATGTAAGGCTCTACATCCGGATCGTCTTCCGTACGTACCTCAAAGTTCTCTATATCAAGTTTTTCTCCTACGTTAAGAATTTTCTCTTTACTTCCGCCGGGAGAAGCAGTCAAAGCTAGTTTATGAGTCTTCATCTTCTCGCTGATAAAGACATAACTATACTCGCCTGTAGCTCTGTGAGCCTCATCAAATATTACAAGTGAGAACTCTTCTACAGGTACTTTATCTGCGATTAAATCGTTTTCTACTACTTGTGGTGTTGCGAAAAAGACTTTCTTCTCTTTCCAAAGCTTGTAACGCTGGTCTGGACGAGTCTTACCTGTTAAAACAGTCATGTCGTCTTCGTCGATATCTATAAAATCTTTGAAGCTTCTTAGATGCTGTTCAACCAAAGGTTTTGTAGGAGCTAGAAAGAGTACTTTACCGGTCTCCAGCTTTTTAGCTGCGACCATGGCAGCAATAACGGTTTTTCCTAATCCTGTGGGCAGAACTACTAACGTATTTTCTTGAATTGATGATGCAGCTATCACTTCTTGGTAGGTTCTTGACTCTATCTTATCGGTTTTCAGAAGCTCCATTATAACTTAGTCTTGGGGTTGAAAATTCATAAACCTCGATCAAATTTTTGCTGTTAAGAAAAACCTATTTCGTCTTGAGCAGGTCTCTGAAATGCCTGTATAATCTTGAATACTATGTTTACTCCGATAATAAATACTGCTGAGGCTTTTAAAACAGTTTCATCTACAGTCATACCGGTTTTTACAACTACAACTGTTACGTAGGCCAGAGAGTAGATTATCCCGGCTGAAGATATGAAGAAAGCTATCTCGGCAGACCATTTGTGGAAGAAGTTCATGTAGCCTATAAATCCGCCGATAAGTATCAGGAAGTAAGCAGCGTAACGGGCACTACCGGTAGGATCGGAGGTTATAAGTAGTGTTATGCCTGTTGTGGTCCAGATAATTGCGTTGCCAACAGCTGTATTCCATCCAAGATTTTCCGATTTATGTTTTCCGAAGTACAGCTCTATAACTACTGCGCCAAGTATTATGGGTAGAAGTGTCGGTAAGAACTCAGGATATCTTATAGGAGCGAACAAGAACTCTTCTAGAACTGATTCGATAGTGGTTCCCTGTATTAAACTCATTTTTAATCAAATGCGTCGGGTGTTCCTCCTGCGTGCCAAGATTTTCTAGGTCTCATCTGTATAGGATAGATTCTTTCAGAGTTATCGTCAAGAACAAGGCCTGTACCCGGTTTATCAGGTAGGGCATCTATGTAATGTTTCAGGTCGTGACGCATATAGGTCTGCATAATCTCTCCAAGAGAATCGATATCCTGTTTTGCGGTTAGCCGGTGTGATAAAACTATGTCGCACTGGGATAATGCGTTAGGATGAAGTTTTGCAGGCTGCTGAGTCGCCAGTACAAGAGATACACCTGGCTCTCTACCGATCTTCACCCATCTCAGAAGCGGCTTAGATGCAGGTGTCTCTCCTTCAGCAGGTAGAAACTCGTGAGCCTCGTCAATAAGCATCCAGGTAATAGGCATCTCGTTCTCGGAGATGTTTTGCATCTCATCTATCTCTTCTATTCTTCTTGCGGTCATACGCCTACGTAGAATTCTTTTTGCAAGTAAAGCAACTATAAGCGCTCTAACAGACCATCCTGAGCTTGCACCGCTGAAAGCAGATACATCGACGATAGAGAGCTCTCCACGAGTAGTAAACTTGTCTATAGAGGACTCTTCTCCGAAGACACCCCAGTTCTGTGCTGCGGTAAACCGGTTTACTAGTCCTTCTTGAACCTCTTCTGAGAAATCGAAGTTTCTAACTCCTTTAATTATATGTTCAATTCTGTAGTCTGTACCGTAGTTTTCTTGTAGTTTGGAGATAACTCTTTCTAGTAGTATTCCTCTCTCAGAGCTTATATCGATGTTAAAGGCCATAGCCCATTCCTGTGCTGTCAGCTCTCCAGGCTTTAAAGTAAAAGTATCGTCGTAAGGCATATCCTGTTCTTCGAACTCTGAGGCCTTACCTTTAGGTATGTAGACTTGAGCATCGAAGCCGTTAGGCTTCAGATCCCAGTCCTCTAAAATGTTTATTGAACGATCGTTGGGGCGTTTCATAGACCAGTATATTCCCATGGGGTCAATTATGATTGTTGAGAGATTATGAGATATGTCTGAGGTCTGTAGCTCTTCAGCTATGGTTCCCATTGAGTAGCTTTTACCTGTACCTCTCTTACCGAAAACTCCCATTACGTGAGGGCGTGCCAAGTCAAAATAGATAGGATTTGCTTGGTGTGCTTCCTCTTTCTCGCCTACCAAGTGTTTTCCTATAATTCCTGTACCCTTTAGACCGTGCTCGTCCCTATCATCTTGATCCCTTCCAACACTTATCTTGGGCATATAACCGATTTAATTAGACTTGAATATAAAAACAGTCACTATACTGCAAGCGCTAAAGCGATCAGGATGGCTGTGAAGAATATCAGCCAACTGAAGCCGTTGACCCTCAGAATTATTGAACCGTCCAACCTATCTGTAGGTATCTTGCTGTAGTCAAAAGGTAACATCTGGAACAGTGCGAAAAGAGCGAAAGCTAGTGCAACAGTTGAATATCCTAGAAGGTAAGTTATTAGCCAGCCTATCAGAAGCGCTAAGATACCTCCTGAAACTAGGTGGTACTCTCTTTTAGACCACATACCGTCAACTTGTCTACCCCAGTGTTCATAACTTGTGATAGAGTACGTGTTGTGGACAGGAAAGAGAATTATTACAGGTAACTGTGTTAAGAAAGCTATCAATGCACCTATTAAAGTTATTATAGAGCCTTTCAAAGATAGATGTATCTCTGTATCGGCTTTCATCCACTGTGCTACGATTCTCTGACCTAGTTCACGTGTTAAAATTACTAAGCCTGCTACAGCTGTAAAAAACAAGCTGCTTTCAACTGTAAAACTGCCTGAGTAAGCGGTGTAAGCTGCAGCTGTAACTAATAACGCTACAACAAAGTAATTAACCTCTTCCAAATCAGGCTTAAATCTTTCCATTACCAGTGTTTTAGTTGTTAAAAGGTTTAAAGACTAGACCCTATATTTCCAGGTTCTGACATATCTGTGCGACAGAGTAGCTTTCCGAATCTCTAAGAACTTCCGGATACTCTTGTATCTCGTCTAGATGAATTCCTGTCTCATCATTTTCAAAACGGTTTCTAACTATCTTCCAGGGCACCATATATGCTTTTCTAGATTTACCGCGACCTCTTTTCAGTTCAACAGCCAGAAAGCCCTGTCTACCAGACCTATCTAAGAAGTCAGATATCCGTGCAACTTGGTGACCCTCTTTAGTATCTGAGAAGTGTTGTGAGAAGTACAGCTTGTTGGTACTTGAGGTCTTAACGGACTTGTTCTCTATAGCTAAGTAAAACATATCGTGAGGAGAATCTACAAGAACATCGCATAGCTGGGAGGAAAAACGGTGCTGTTTCTTTCTATGAGCTATACCTGAAAGCCCTTCATCTTCGAAAAAATTGTTGAACGCATGTACTAACTCTCTTTCAAAATCCGTCATAATTATAACTTGGTTCGGTTAAGTTAAATTGGTTTTACTCTCAATCTTACGAAGAGATGAACGGTTTTAGAAGTCTGCTAAACCTCTCTGTTGAGACTTTTGAACTACTTTGCCTGAGCTTACACCTATACAGACACGTCCATTTGAAACTATCTGTCCTTTAACATTTTCTATCGGTGATGGGAAGACACCTTCTCTTACAAAATTTTTACCTTCTATAGAGTTGTCCAAATCTGTTATCTCTCCCTCTAAACCATATTCTCTCATTTTTTGTTGTAGAAGGCTTTTTTCTGCAGACTTTATCTTATGTTCCTTTCTTATACGCTCTCTCAGCCCTTTTTTGGAAAGCTCTTTCTCTTTTTCTAGAGCCTCTTCAGGTGAAACTTTGCTAAAGATTTCTACTGCGTAGTCAGCTCCTTGTTCTAACCAACGGTTTCTCAGCCTTTTAGTCCGTGTTACACCTACTTTTACTTGATCACCACACTGGGCCAGGTAAACACTGTAGTCTGCTTCGAAGCCGGGTGAGCCGTTACCGGTTCTCCAGTGTGTGTAGATATCTTTCTTCCTACAGTTGAAACACTGGTCGCCAGACTCAATCTTGTTGAACGCCGGACAGGGAGTCATCCTTCCTTTTTCGGAGTGAAAGCCAGTGCATCGCCTCTTGTTGGTGACTTCGTAGTCGAACTCTCTACCTTTCTCTAGTTTGACTGTTTCATAGCCGTTTTCAGTAGCTAGTTTTAAAACCGGTGTTTCTTTATTCCAGTTGATTTTGACTAATGCTTTCATATTCCTCCAAATCCTTCAGAATCCCTTTTTTATGTGCTGCTCCCACGAAAGCAACTATGTCTTCTTTAGGGTTGTCTTTCTGTAACTGTTTCAAGGCTTTTGACATGTAGGTATTTCTTTCCTCTACAAGTACATTGTAGAGCTGAGGGAACTTGAACTCCATCTCGTGTAAGAGCCTGTCTATGAACTCGTCTTCAGGTATCTCTGATATATTGAATCTTCTTTGGAAAGGAAGTCCCATAAGTACTCCTATAACAGCTTTGACTTTTTCTGTTCTTCTAACGTCTTTAAGTTTTTTTATGGTTTCTCTGACGTCTTGATCGATTAAGGCGATATCTCGGTCTTCCTCAACTGCTTTTTTATAGCCGTAAAGCATTTCTTCTCCGGGCATTACTCCTGTTTTACGTCCTATCGAGTTTTGGAACTTCTGTATTAGTCTTATGAAGATTGGTCCGGAGGAGTCTCTTTTACCGTTCAAAAGCGCGTTTAGCCTCATGAAGTCTAGTTCTAATGCAACTATCTCGGGATCGTGTTCTTCTATCTTCTCTTTGACCAGTTCTAAACTCTGTTCTGAGACGTGAGAAGTTCCGTAGACATATATCAAAGCTTTACCACGGTAGTAGGTTTGGTTGGTTAATATTGTAAATCCGATCCCTCGAACCAGTTTTGTAATACAAAAAACGGTTTTTTCAGTTAATAGAAGGTTTTTGTAATACAGAAAAGTAGAGGCTTCCAGAGGTGGACGTCTGAACAAGGCCAGTAACTCCCGGAACAGTCTCAGGTCCGCCACCCTCCGAACATACTAACCAATGCTTAGGGCTGCTCCCGTCAAGGCCTGACCCGGTTCACACCGCCTAGTATCCCGGAGGACGGACCGTCAACAACCGTTCCAAGAACTGAACCCTGGACAGAACGCCGCCCTCTGGTTGATGGCTCCGGCATAACGAGGGTTTCCGGAAAGAGGCGACCCCAAACCGCCCGGCCTGCCATAACAGGACTATAGTTTACAAAATGTTAAAAGGTAATTAGTTGAAGGTATCTAAAAAGACAGGAAAAAGATGTTCCTTAACCGGATTCTTCGATTGCTTCCTCTACTTTTTCTCCGGCATTCGAGGCTAGAGATGCTGCTATAGCTAATCCGAATATTAGCATGTATCCTGATCTGAAAGGTAGATCGGATAGCTGCACTGTTGCATAAGTGGTCGCTTCTGTCAGAAACGACTGAACTGTATGGTTCAGTACAAGTACTGTTTCTTTTAGGACCATTATAATTCTCTAAAGGAGAGGAAGCTTTAAATACTCTCTTAGGGTTTAGAGCTGGAATTCAAGGCCTTTTTCTGCTATATGGAAGCCTTTCTCTTCGAGTTCCTTTCTTTCCTCACTATTTTCCTCTAAAACCGGGTTAGTATGGTTGATATGTGTAAAGTAGATCTTGGTATCAATATTTTCCATAGCCTCCATAGATTCTTGGATAGGAGGGTGAGGCACCTCGTCGAAACGGTCGATCTCGTCTCGGCTCCAGAATGTGCCGTCGATTATGGCTATGTCTGCTTCCTCTATAGATTCTATTGCGTCGTCGTTGAATTCGTTGATATCTCCGAGGTAGTAGAGTTTCTTGTTCTCTCCTTTGATCATATAGGATGCAGTGTTTCTGCTTATATGTGAGTGAGGTATCTCGCGTACTTCTACTTCTCCCCCCTGTACATCGCAAGAGTCTCCTTCTTCAAAGCTCTGTATCTCAATATTTTCGCGGTCTACAAGATATCTGAAAGGATCGTTTTTCATTAAAAAGTTTTCAACAGGCTCGTTACAGTAAACATTAATCTTTGAGGCATCTATACCTTCATGACCTAGGTAAAGAAGTCCTGTAATATGTCCTAGTTCTGAATGTGGTACGAATACTCCGTCTAAGTACGTTGCGTTTATTTGGAACCGGATATCCGGGGTTGCATCAATAAGATATCTAACAGCGTCATCCTCATCGTCCTCCTTTAACAGAAGAGAGGTGCTGTATCTTCTTTTACGAGGTTTTTCTCTTGCTTCTTCACACGTTTTGCACCCGCATCCTAGATGAGGTACGCCTCCGTCTTGAACGTTGCCTAATACTTCTATCTTCATACTGTAACCCTTTCCCGTGATACCGAAATCGGCCCTCATCATTATAAGGGTTTGTCGAATTCCTAGGTGTGCTTAAAAAATCGGTGCTGCGTTAACCCTGTTCTCGGGTGCTACGCTTCTGTTTTTTCAAAAAGTCCTTGCTTGATTGCTTCAGAGTTGAACTGTTCCAAAACCTTGCTTCTAACTTCTTTAACTTTTTTAGAGTCTTTTATCCAGAAAACTATATCGATATCTGTTTTACCGTCATCAATGCTTCTGAACATGATCTTAGGTTCTGGTTTAGAAAGAGTTTCTTCAGCATCATCTATTTTCTGGAACAGAATGTCTTTGACCTTTTCAACTTTCTCTATATCTATTTTGGTGCTTATAGATACTTTTGATCTTCTGCCTTTTGTATAATTTTTTAGATTGTTCTGAGTAAGGATGCTGTTAGGTACAACCTGTTTTTCGCTGTCGCCTCCGTTAAGAATTGTTGCTCTGAGACCTATTTCTTTTACTACGCCTTCAATGTCATTTACTTTGATATAGTCGCCTTTGATGAACGGGTTGTCGGTGTAGATGAATATGCCTGCTACTACGCTTCCTACCTGTTCTCTCATACCGAAACCTACGGCAACGGTTGCGGCTGCAGCTATAGCTCCTAAAACAGTTACAAGGTTTCCGAACGAAGCTGCTTGAAGAGCAACTGTAAGGCTGATGAATATACCTATAACAGAAGTTATGTTCTCTATGGAGTGGACTGATTTTTTGTCTCCTCCTCTTCTTACAGCTACAGATCTTGCTAAAGGCACAAGCCCTATCCGCGTTAGAAATACTCCTGCGGCCAAGGCAACAAAGAATCTCAATAGCTGTAGGTAGACTTCTGTCTGAGGTATAAAGCTTTCAAACATGACAACTCAGTATTCTAAAACTATTCTTTTAAAATACGTGGAGAGGTTTTTCCGTAGAGTTAAAAGCTTCGTATGGCTAAAACAGAGTTATGAAGAAATGTTGTTGTAAAGACAAAGAGGACTGTGGCTGCGGAGAAGACTGCGGCTGCTCTGAATAAAGCTAGTTAATCTGATTTAAAACTTTCTTAATCAGAACTACTTATAACAAAAGCTTTTCAGTAAAAAAGAGACTGTTTTCGCCGGGATGACAGAGTGGCTTATGTGACCGCCTGCAAAGCGGTTTACCTGGGTTCGAATCCCAGTCCCGGCTCAAAACATCTTTAACTTCAGAAGCTGAACTTGCCTTTCGTAGCTATCTTATC
This sequence comes from Nanohaloarchaea archaeon B1-Br10_U2g19, assembly GCA_001563905.1. GTDB lineage: Archaea > Nanohalarchaeota > Nanosalinia > Nanosalinales > Nanosalinaceae > B1-Br10-U2g19. The sequence goes on along the minus strand of LKMO01000010.1, from coordinate 6,082 downwards.
TAACTCTTTCCTTCCGTTAGGCTTTACTCTCATATCTTCAGGTAGTTTTGTTTCATCTCCTTTTGAGCCTATTGCGATCATCGCTTCAACCTCAAACTCTTCAGGTATGTCCAGCACTTCTGCTGTTTTCTCGTAATCAAAGCCTTGCATTCCATGCGCCACTAGATCTCTTCTAGAGGCTTCAAGAGCCAGATTTTCCCAGGCGGCACCTGTATCAAATGAATGTGTAACGGATTCCTCACCGTTATGGTCAAACGTGGTCTTTGAAGCTATCACTACTAAAGCAAATCCTTTTTCAGCCCATTCTGTGTTGAAGTCGTTCATCAGGTCTTTGAAAGTACTCCATTCTTCATCTCGGTGGGTTGCGTAAAGGAATCTCCAAGACTGGTTGTTGTAGCTGCTTGGCGCCCATCGAGCTGCTTCAAATAAAGCCATCAGGTCTTCTTCGGTCATATCTCTTCCCAAGGCTCTTGGACTCCATCTTTCCACGAACAAAGGATGGATGTCATGTCCAGGTTTTCTGTGTTTGGCAACTTCCTCATCTATGTTAGGTGTCATTATGTTATCTGGTTCGTAGACGAACCATTAAAAACAGTTAAGATACATACGTGTAACTACATGACTGAACAGAAACCAGGACCCTGCTCAATAATAAAATCTTTCGATATAATAGGTTCTAAATGGCGTTTAGTAGTGCTTAACGATCTTCAAGGATCTGAAAAAAGATTTAACGAGCTTAAAAGATCGACAGAAGCAAGTTCAAGAACGCTCTCCCGTGTATTAAAAGAGCTTGTCTCGGAAGGATTAGTAGAGAAAAGGGTTGAGAAAGAAAGCCCTATCGCAACCTACTACTCGTTGACCCAGAAAGGCCGAGAACTCTTCCCCGTTTTTGAAGAAGTCGACAACTGGGCGGAAAAATGGCTGGAAACTTAGAAAAAAGAATACTGTTAAACTAGAACTATGGACTTTATCAAACTAGCTAAGTCGGTTACCCGACACCAAGAAACAGAAGAGTTTCTACTTGTTAAGAGATCTGAGGAAGATACTCATCCCGGCAAATGGGAGTTTCCTGGAGGAGGCTGCGAAGATGAAAAACCAGAGAAAGCAGCTTTAAGAGAGCTTCAAGAAGAGACAGGGCTGAATGGAGAGCTTGTGAAGACTGGAGAAGTAGTCGATTGGATAAAAGACTCCATAAAACTTAGATTCCATCCTTTTCTGATAGAGGTAGGGTCGAAAAAAGTAGAGCTAAGCCATGAACACCAAGACCATGAATGGGTAGAGCTATCAGAAATCAAAGAGTTTGAGACGATAGACGGGTTAAAACAAGATCTGAAATCTTTAGGTGTTATAGAATGAGTGAAGAGTTCAGAGTAGTTGTTAAAGCAGTGATAACATATAGAGGAAGTATTTTACTCGGTAAAAAACAGGAAGAAGAAAACCCTCCTATAAGTGGAGAATGGGATTTCCTTGGAGGCCATCTGGAACACGGTGAAACTATAGAGGAAGCAGTCAAAAGAGAGGTTAAAGAAGAGACCGGACTAAAAACCGAGGTACATCATATAATAGATACGATGACCTTTTCTTGGAAAGACGAGGAAAGAGATTCTTTACAGATACTTTTCCACTGTGAAGCAGACAGTGACGATGTTGAAGCTAAAGACGATTTAGATAAAGTAAAATGGGTTGATCCGGAAAACGTTCTAGATCAGTTAGGTGAGACGGAAGCTGAAAGAGTTAGGAACAGAGAAGCTCAAACAAACTTCCTAGAGAAAGTTCAGAAGATGCCGACATTATGAAACAGGATAGAACTAAGGTACTTTAGGAGATATAAAGTCTCTTGAGAGACCGGATTTAAACTAACGCATTTAATACTGGTTGTTCTGAAACCTTGCTGAGGACAGTAATGACTGAACTAGCAGCCGGAGTTGTACGTTATGAAGAAGAGTATCTACTATTCTTGAAGGAGGCTAGTAACGGCTTCACGTTCAGAGAGTTTCCGGGAGGAAAAGTTGAGCAAAATGAAGAGCCTTTACAAGCTATGTTAAGAGAGTTTGAAGAAGAGACAGGAAACACTTTAGAGGACTGATGGAGTTTCTAAGGAAAGGAGATGCTTATGAACTAGAGACCTATAGAGATAGTTACGAGGTACATCCGTACGAGGTAAAGCTTTCAGAAAAGATTGATGTAGATTGCTCTGAAGAACACAAAGGTTACGAATGGAAGTCAAGAAATGTTCTAGAGTCGATGGCAGGAAACGGTTTAATCGGCGAGAACAGTATCAAGTTGATTGAAGAGATTGAGCAGAGAACATATAAGAGCTGAAATCCCTGCGACTTTTTAACATTCAAGTCCGAATACACTGGTTATGAGTAGTGGTCGTTTTTGTCCCGGCTATAGAAAAACGTAGTTCTAAACCTATTTACAGAGATTTTACAAACTTCTTAATACTGTTTATCAAAAGGTTTTCTATATGAGTCTCAAACTTTACAACACTCTAACACGAGAGAAAGAAGAGTTCAAACCGTTAGAAGAAGGAAAAGTAAAGATCTACTCTTGTGGACAGACAATCTACGACGATCTACATATCGGGAACGCAAGAGCGTATGTTGCATGGGACACATTAAGACGTTACCTAGAATGGAAAGGCTACAAAGTTAGACACGTACAGAATATAACGGATGTAGGACATCTAACCGATGATGGAGATCAAGGCGAAGACAAGGTTGAGAAAAGAGCTAAAGAACAGAAAATCGAGCCAATGGAGCTTGTTGAGAAACAGATTAAACGTTATTTTGAAGACACAGAAGCCCTAAACGTTGAAAGACAGGACATTGTACCACGTGCAACCGGACATATCAACGAGATGGTAACATATATTCAAAGAATTATAGAAAATGGTTATGGTTACGAAGTTGAAGGAAACGTCTACTTCGATATTGATGCGTTTATAGAAGACTACAACTATGGCGATATTGCAAAAAAAGATATAGAACAACTAAAAGAAGAGGCTGAAGCACGCGTCGAACCGGATGAAAACAAGAAAAACCAGTACGACTTTGCCTTATGGATCAATGCTCCTGAAGAACATTTGATGAAATGGGAGAGTCCTTGGAGCCTAGGATACCCTGGATGGCACCTAGAATGTTCTGTAATGAGTCAAAAATACTTAGGAGACGAGTTCGATATACATGCCGGAGGCAAAGACCATATCTTTCCTCACCACCCGAACGAAAGAGCACAGTCGCTCGCAGCAACAGGCCACGGTCAAGCACGTTACTGGCTTCACAACGAGTTCATTAATATAGAAGGAGAGAAGATGTCGAAATCCGAAGGCAACTTCTACACTGTGAGAGAGCTAATAGAGAAAGGATTCTCTGGAAACGTTATCCGGCTATACCTAGTTTCCTCACATTACCGTACAGAAACAGACTTCTCTATAGAAGGCTTGGAAAAAGCTGAGAAAGAACTTAAACGAATCAGAAGAGCGGTAAAAAGAGTTAGACAGGAAGGAGTTGAAAACGGTAGAAAGTTCCAAGAACTTGAAGAAAAGTTTAAAGAAGAAATGGATGATGATCTGAATACTGCCAGAGCAGTACAGGTCCTAATGGGTGCTGTAAACAAGGTCAACAAAGCTTTGGATAAAGATAAAGATATCCATTCCTCTACAGGAGAACTTCTAGAAGAACTGTTCGAAGTACTAGGAGTAGACGTAAACCCTGAAACTACAGAGGAAGAAGATGAAATGGCAGATCTTTTGATCGGTCTTAGAGAAGAGGCGCGTGAAAGAGAAGATTATGAAACCTCAGACTACATTAGAGACAGGCTCCAAGAACTAGGCTTTGAGATAGAAGATGGGGAGGAAGGAGCTTTCTGGATAAGGTGAGTTCCGTATTATAAGAGACAGGATTAGAAAACGTCTTGGCGGATGGCAATTCAAGACAGATTATAAAAAGGATAAGGTAGTCAAGAGACCTCGTTCTAGGAAAAGTATGGCGGCCAGAATGATTTTAGGTAATCCTTCTATCTTAATAGAAGGCAATCTATATGAGAAAGTTGACGAACTTGAAAGAAAGAGGGAAAAATCTCTGTCAAGACTTAGCCGCCAAGATATTGACAGAACTCTAATAGCAGACATCCGGTTTGAGGAAGAGAAGATTATACAGGATAAAGTAAGAATGGTTAAAACCGCTTTAGAAGATAGAAAGACTTTTGAACAGAAAACCTGTATAATCGACGACTATACAGATTTTATATATGAATGTTGGCGAAATGGTTTTCACGAGGAAACATACAACTTCACCATAAACAACGGATACAATAATGAAGGAAAAATGGTTTTAGTAGATCCGGGAGAGCTCTGTTTCACTAAAGAAAAAGTTCTGAAACAGATAAAGAACGAAAAATGGCTGAACCAGCACAGTTATAATAGAGATTTATCTCAACTTCTTCAAGACTATTTCAAAGATAAAATGAGGGAAGAAGTGACTGAAGAGAAACTGGAAAGTTATTGGAAAGATAGTGTAAAAGAATAAAATGACGATTTAGTTACTGTACGCCTTTTTCTTCCAGCTCTTTCTTCTTTTGTTGCTTCCTGTCAGGTTGCTCTTTGAAGATTTCCTGCGCTCTCTCATCAGTAATCCCCAGAAGTTCTTTAGCTTTCTGTTTCTGTTTTTCGGCCTTGTCTTCGTTCATGGTATTAACTGTTTGTTCAAGCCGTTTTAAAGAGGTTTTGTCTCTTTAATCAACTAGCTCTGTAAAGTTGTCTCTAAACTCTTCCAGATACTCTTCTTCCATTGATGCTCCAGCGGCTTTTCTGTGTCCGCCGGCTTCTGCACCTTCCTCTACTGCTTCTTCAGGAAGTGCTTCCTGCATAAGCTTTCCAAGATCTACTCTACCGCTTTGACACCGTGCTGAAATATTTATGTTATCGTTCTTCTGTATAACGAGGTGTATCCAGTCAGGGGTTTTTGTAGACATGTTTGTGGCTATAGACGAAGTTATATGGAAATCTGACTCTAGTTCGAAGAAGATGATCATTTTCTCCCTATCGATTTCCCTATCCTCTTCATAGTATTCTACTGCACGGTTGAACTCGTCCTGCATCTCCAAGTAGACTTCATAGACTTTACGGTATGCTTCCTGTGCTTCAAGCTCTTTTAGGTCATGGGACTCCATTAAAGCATCGTAAGCAAGTTTTGCGTAATGTTTAGAATCTCTATAAGGCTTTATATTTAACACAGAGGAGTAGCGTCCGTATTCACAGTTTTTAGCTAACTGTTGTTGACTCAGTTCTTCAGGAAGATACATCTTGTACTTTTCTTCAAGCTCCTCAAACAGTTCCGGGCAGGAATCGACACCGAAGTCTTGGATAACTCCTAGACCTGCAATCCATCTTAAATCGTCTTCTAAACCGAACTCTGAAGCTATATCCAGACAGATCTTGCTGCACGGGATATATACCTCTGAATCGTACTTTCTAGGGTTAACAAAAGCAACGTCTGGCTCCCTGTCAAAAGTATGGTGGTCTACAACTAAGACGTCTAGATCGTACTTGTCTCCTAGAGATTCGAGTTCATCTGCCTTCAGATTGAAGTCTAACACGATAAGCTTATCTGTTTCTTCAAGTAGTTCACGATCTTTCTCTGTTAAATGGTAAGATCTTTCAGCAGGAATAGTTACTTCCTGTGCTGGACGACCTCTAAGCTCTTCAAGTACTTTGGATATTACTGCTGAGGAGGAAATGCCGTCCATGTCCCAGTGATGGATAATTGTTACATTATCGTCTTCTTCAGTGTTTTTGAGATAGTCTAATGCCGGTTTCAATTTTTCATTGCTCATAACTCATCTAACCTCTTTTCCACGTTTTTAAGCTACTGGCTCCGAAAAACTGAATTCGATTTTTCTTCCACGGAACTCTACAGCACCGGAAACATCTATTTTCCGTTCCTCAAATGATACAGAGTCTGCATTCACTCTTTTCTGTACATCTTCCAGATGGGTTTTGACAGCATCTGTGTCGTTCCAGAAAACGAGTTCGACCTTGTCTTCTACTTCTAGACCGGCATCCTTTCTTTCTTGCTGT
>LKMO01000020.1 GCA_001563905.1 Nanohaloarchaea archaeon B1-Br10_U2g19 | reverse complement strand
CTCCTCCCGGAGTACCAGATTCTCCTCCAGAAGTACCAGATTCTCCTCCAGAAGTACCAGATCCTCCTGATCCGTCACTCGAATCTTCAGTAGGCGTATCCCATTCCGCAGTATCACATTCATAATCTTCTAGAGCATTTGCATCACTCTCTAACTGATTTCTCGCCTCCTGATTATCAGGATCTGTAGATTCATACTGAGTCTGCAGCATTCTACATTCCGCGTCTTCAGACGAGCCTGTTAGAAAATCCCCGAAGCTATCTGTTTGTCCGGTTAGCAGCACAACTATTATTGTTGCTGCTATTACCGCTATTACTGCGACTATAAGTATTTCAACTGTTTTATCCATTTTGTCAACAATCTACAGTCCAAGTATTGTCATCCTGCTGTTCAAAGTTGTTACCAATGTCCGCATCTTCTGTAGGTACAGGATTACCTTCTGCGTCTTGAGTCATACATGATCCTGGCGCATTAATTACTTCTTGTCCTGAAGCAGTACACTGAGAGTCTATCGCTCCTTGACAGGACTGACCTATTACTTGGTCTCCGAAGTCTCCTAGACTTCCTGTAGCCATCACAATTAGTGTTAATGCGGTCATCATAAGTACTGATGCAGCTACAATAAGTGCTAATACTTGGGATACTCCTTTTCTGTTTGTCACAAAGTTTTGTTGTGTTAGCTGGTATAAAAATATGCGGTAGACTAGCTTTGAAGAAAAATAAGTGGAAAAAGGAAAGAACTGACTTTTACTTAGCCATTGTAATCTGGATCGAGGATACGTCTAGTTCCTCTCCTTCATCTGTCTCGATCTGATCTGTATCAATTTCGATGTCTTCAACTTCTGCTTCTTCGACAAATTTTCTTTTAACCATTTCTGATACATCTACTGCTCTACTGATTGCTTTTCCTCTTGCTTTGACAAATACTTTCTCCTGTCCTTCACTGAACTGTGTTACAACTGCAAGAACGTAGCTCATTGCTGGTTTAGATCCTACGTATACTGTGTTATCGTCTTCTTGTTCTGCCACTGGTTGGTCACCTAACTACTTAGAAGCTTCTAAACAATAAAAATTAACCGGTTATAGATCAAGTTCATAAGTAAAATCAAAGACTATATTATCTTCACCAGTTTCTGTAAGTAGAACTGTTTCATCTTCAACATCGAAACCAAAATCTATACCGGAAAGCGTGTATGAGTACTCTGACGAGTATCTTTCACCCTCACATTCTTTTTCCGGATCCTCTTCCGTAGGACAAGAATATGTGCAGGAAGATGTCCCACTGTCCTCTTTAGTAGTGCCGTCATCTAAAGTAGTACTAGAAGATATTTCTATACCTGTGTCCGTTTCCACATTGTCTGCAGCGTCAGTGGCTAAACTGTTATAATTGGAGGATATATCGGCGTCGCTCTCAGCCTCATCATCAACCGTGCTTCTCTGACTGCTGCTTATAGAGCTCTGACAGCTAGTAGAAGCTGAACCATCATTAGTAACTATTGAGTCGGGCGCAGCCTCCTTAGAGTTTTCAGCTAAACTTACAGAGTAGTCTAAAATCTTTATGTAACTGTTATCACTATTCTCCACTATTATAGGATTTTGGATCGGCTTTTCTGCCGTTATGGATGTACTAGTACATCTTATATATGGCGTAGAATAGCTGATTTCATACTCTTTCTCCGAAACCGATACATCATCTAGAGTAGGTGTTGAACACCTGTTCGACACCGTATTTCTGTCTTCAAATGTTTCAGTGGTTTTATCTTCGAACCTCTCCTCTAAGTCTGATTTTTCAGGTACGTTGTTATCCCAGTCCCCTCCGCCGCTATCCTGAGCCAGCTCTACTGCCTCGGTGTTGGATGAGTAATAAAGTATATCTTCTGCTCGTAGCTCATAGTTCTGAGATTTTATCTTTAGCTCATGCATTAAAGCCGTATCTCCGCTGTTAAACGTTATTTCATCGCTTAGGTCTTGTGTGGTAAGTAGAGCAGAGTAAATTGAACCTGTGACTGTTGCAATAACAGTAAGTATTGTTAGAAATCCTAGAAATACGGAAAATCCTTTTGATTTTCTGTTTATCATTTATTCTATAGCTCTGTTAGCTCTGATATTGATTTGTACTGGTTTTTCATATGTTTCAACATATGCGGTATGTGTTACACTTGAGACGTCAGAGTCTCCTACTTCTATATCTGTTCCGTCTATCCATATGTAGTAGTCTTCGTTTTTAGTTTCTGCTACTTCTTCTATCAATTCCTCTACTTCTTCACGTACGTCTTCTCTTTCTGAGCCTGAAGACTTAAAGTAGCTGTTCAAATCATCTTCTATACGCCTATCCTCTTTCAGTATTATAGTATTAAGCGTGTTAAGCGATTGGAAACCATCGTATTCCCCAGACATCTCTATCCCTAGCTCTGATTCCAGCTCTGTCTGTGTGAACGCATACCCGAAAAGGAGAGAAAAGACTATCATCACTAAGAAACCTACTGAAAGCACTACTACGCCTTTTCTAGCCATAAATACCCTCTATGAAACTTTCATCGCCTATTACAATATTGTAGGTTTTAACTTCCCCAGAGGATTCGTCTATAGCTTCATAACCGAAACTTATATCTCCTGAACAACCATCTCCCGGAACGTTTAACGTTAAAGGCTCTCCCGTTCTAAAACCCGGGACCATTGTATCGCACCCTCCTCTGTTCTCCAAATCCTGTATATCTACTTCCCCATAGAGCCCATCTTGACTGTTCATATGCATTACAGCCGCAGTAGTATAGCCCTGTAGTTTAATGTTCTCTCCGATAGTCTTAGAAGTATCTTCTATCGCCGCAAAAGCCATCATAAACATGAACATGAGCCCCATAAGAAGAACAGGAACGCCTGCAACCAGCATCATCTTCTCTGTATTCATCCGCACTCCTCCGGATAGACTTCTACTTGGTTGTTTTTTATGAGACAGATCTTATCCGTTCTTCCTTCCTCCATTATTTCAAACTCTACAGGAGGCTCTAAAAGCAAGTATTCATCACCATAAACTATCCGTGTAGGCTCTTCTAACCCGTACTCTGCCGAAAGATCCAACTCTATCTCCGCCTCTTCGAAAGCATCCGCAGCATATATAGCGGATTCTACTCTGTCAGCAACAATAGGCAAAGAACTCTCTCTAAAGCGATCATCAAGACCTACAACATAATCTGAACCTACAAATAGAACAATAGCCCCCATTACAGAAGTTACTAAAAGTAATACTGCTGTCGGACCGCTTATAGCTCCTTTATTCAAGAAATAACCACCTTTTCCGAACCATCGTTCTGTACCTGATATCTCCGCTCTCCTTCTAAAGATCCGTCCTCTATACTGACTGAGCAGTCAAAGTCTTCACTATCCACAAATCCTGTTTCCTCTTCATCCTCTAGTACAAGCTGACTGTCTCCGCTCACACTTATTTCTTGTCCGGCCTCCAAACTTATCTCTCCAGCTCTATAGTCTGATGCTCCGCAAACCGAACGAACATCCTGCGAGATATCTGTAAACGGATTTCCTACAGACTGGGATGCAAAGTCTGAGACCTCAAGCACTGCAAAAAGCAGAAAACCTGCTATCAAAACAGCGATAACCAGAAGGACAGTATACTCTATAGGAATACTTCCTTTTCTCTGGATACTTGTACACCTCCAGAATCAGGGTAGACTTCATTGGTAGATGTTTCTTCTGGTCCATCTTGTACAGTCTGGTTTATTATATCTACGCCCTCATCTCCTATATCAACGCTCTCCGATATTACAAAGTAGGACGCGGTAAGCAACACTATTGCAATAATTATACCTATTAGTACTCCTATCTCTGAGTTCATATGAAGTCTCTCACCGAGTTTACAGCTGTTTCAGATTGTGACATGACTAGACTTGCTATAACAACTATCATTATAGCGGCTACTACAAAAGATATTAGATACCAGATCGGTTTCACAGTTTATAGTTAAGTTTTACTTGATAAAAAATCTATTCCCCTACCTGTTCTTCTAAATCTCCAGGTTCCGAACTTGAAATCATATCTAGCAAAGTATCTGATCCTGCATCTAAACCTGTAGACAGAAACTGGTAGAGTACAGCCAAAATCATTAACACTAAGACTAACGTCATGACATAATGTATAGACTCCATACCCTTACTCCCTAATTTTAGTTGTCTGCAAATAGAATTCATTCTGTTCTAGGCACCGCATCATGAACCTTCAAAGAGTTTACAGTATACATATAATCATCGGCTCTTATCACAACTTCTTCTATACCATCTTCATCATCGACAGTATCCAGTGCTTTGAGAACTCCTCCCCCATCTGCAGAAAGATATAGCGTATCCCCATTTGCGCTCATCGTGAACTTAAGTTCGCCCATATCAAAGCTTTTATCAAAACTCATAGGACCCTCATGATCACTTATTTGTAGCCCTGAATCCTGTTCAATATGCAGTACAATATCCTCCTCATGAGGTCTTACAAAGCGTATATAACCTACGGTACCTTCACCTCCATCTTGCTCAAAGCTGTCTAGCGTAATTTCTATATCTTTGTCAACATCAAATCTCGCCAGATTCCAGTAAGCTCTGTTCGGAGTGGTTGATGCTCCTCCTTCATAATCAATACTCAAAGGTCTATCTCCAAAGCTTTCATCATCTATATAGAACATTTGAGTAACTTCATAGGTCTGAGGATCAGGAATCTCCTCGGTAAAAACGTACTCCAGATTATAAAACGTTACATCCTCACCCCAAGAACCATCAGTATCGCGTAAACTTTCATCAAAATACTGCATACCTCGTCGTCTCACAACAAGTTTGCACTCCATATTGACGCTCTCATCATCTTCTAAAGATAAATAAAGCGGATGTGTGCCCGAAGATGTTGTCAAACCATCATCGTCCGAGCTGATAATTTCGTCTCCCTGACAGTGGTTACGGGTCAGCCCTTCATCAGGATTAAAAACTGGGAAATTATTCTGATCAGGATCATGCCTATGTGGTCTAGCTTCATGGACGCTACCTTGGCCAGGCTCTACAAGATCCGTATTCTCAGTTATACAGTGATCACTACTTTGTACCGGAGCATCTGCTTCAACCGTTGTGAAAACAACATCTCTCCAGACAGGAGATTCATCCGAATCAGTGTCTCCCGTATTGTCAACACTACCTGCATTTGTCTGTATTACTCCACTAGTTCCTTCACATATAATATACTGCGAGTTCGCCATAAAATAATCCAAAACTGCAGAAGAATGATGTTTTTCACCCGGCTGATACATGTCAGGATCTACGTTCGACACTATAGGAATATTCTTCATGCGAACACGTTCCATCCACATATACTCATTAGCTCGATAAGCTCCATCATCCTCTACATCATAGACCCCTCCGTCCCAGCGAACGTTAACATTTCCATCATAAGGCGCAGGTTCACTGCTACTTCCATCAACATAACTTGCCATATCTCCAGAATGTCCTAAAGGATAATATCTTACAGGGTTATCGCCCCATCCTTCCACATCTCCAAGAAATCTTTGTTCGGAATCATCACTAGTAGTTCGGTAAGTTCCAGCACCTACATCAGGAATATCTTGACCTTCACCTACACCATGGGATGAGATATAATCTGCAGCACTTATTCTCCCCGGCATAAATAATGCTGCCCTATGACCTCTCCAAAGTCTTGGGGATCCGTCTTCTGCGCCTTCTAGACGCATTCCTAGTAGACGAGGATCATCTATAGTAAAGTTGGCCTCAGTATCAAAGTCTACCGATCCCACATTTCCTTCCATCGATAAGTCTCTGTCCTCAAAAGGTACATCCCCTGATCCTAAAATAGTGTCCTTTACAGATGAGTACGCCTCGCTTACAGCTCTAGCTGCGGAAACTCCTACTCCTATACCTGGTATGTATTCTGCAGCTTCAGCAGCAGCTTCTGTAGGATCGAAGTCTATATCCAATGCATAACATTCTGCGTGGAAGTCTGTCCGTTCTAAAGGCTCAAAACCATCAAACCAAACATAGAATGAATCCTCTCCACCTCTTTCAGCCAAACTGTTCATCTCTAAACTATCTTCAACATTTAAACCATCTGTATAACGTCTTTCAGGTATACCGCTCCCATCAAAATCATCTACCTCATCTCCAACCATATCTTCAAACTCTTGTTCATCAAAATGTATAAGCTCTATTAGCTCACATTGACTTGCTGCAAGCATATTAAAGGCTACAAGTGCTCTAAACTCTTCTTCAGCTTCTTGTGAATCTCCTGACTGCCCTATTGTTGCTTCTCCTGCTAAACCCGATATCTGACCTTCTATAAATCCTTGTCTATCACTTATAGGTCCATCATACCATGTTATTGTGGTTCCTGCTATTGTAACAGCTGTTAGTGTTGCTAAAGCAAATCCCATAAGTACTTTTGTACCAGCCATTAACAGACATCTACCTCTACAAGTATTGATCCTGTTGCAGGTGATGAGCAGAGATCTGAAGGAACTGAGATATTTGTTACCGCTAGAACCATTAATCCTATTAGCATCATAAGTACTAGGCCCATTACCGACCAGATTGCTTTGTTTTGTCCTTTCATAGGAGTGTTCTCACCCATACTGCTAGTAGTGCTGCGGAGAAAATTATGGTCACTACGAGTAAAACTATCTCGGAGATTGCTATCTCTCCTTTAGACATCGATTTCACCAATCATTCCTCCGAACAGTAAGCCTACAACTATTAGGGTTATACTGTAGAATATCATTCCTGTAATAAGTATTTTTCCGGTAAAGATATTTCTAACCGTTTTATTTTCGCCGTGCTGTATCTTAGTGTAGAAAGCCCCTAAGATCCATAGAAGCTGGATAAGATATATTCCGACTACGAACTGTAGAATCTCTGGAGAGATTGCAGCGTCCAGATCGCCTATTATACCTCCCATCCCGGCACCTTGTTGGTCAGGAACCTCATCGATAGTAGATTCAAAAGATGTTGAAAGCTGGAACATCGCTGTTATAATGGTCTGGCTCATTCCTACAGCAACCCCTGAAACAATCGGCGCAAGTAAGTATGCAAGCATCTGTATAGTGGTTGTTGTTTCCTCCATCAGGTCGTTAAGCTGTTCCTGAGTCTTGTGTATATTTTCCAGATAACGAGAGATTGTCATCATAGCCATGGAAGCCATCTGAGTTCCTTTCTGCGAAGACTCAAGAATCGCCTTCATAACCGTATGTATCATCTGGCTCGGATACTCTTGTAGAGCGCCGTACTTCTCATTGAAGACTGCTTCCTCGAAAGTCATTCCTGCCTCGTTAATATTTCTTACTGCGTAACTGAACAGTCCTGAAATCTCAAGATCTGAAGTAGACTGTTCTGCTTCTTTCAAAGCAACTTCTGCAGGTGTTCCTCCACTTATTTTATTTCCTAGCTGGAAAAGGGCTGTTGGAAACTGTTTTTCAATTTTTACCAGATGTTTCTGCGCCTTTCTACGGTTTAAGCCTCCAAGATAAAGTGTTACACCGAGAGCCATGCCTAGACCAGCCGTGATACTTAAACTTCTAAGAAGCATAGGCATAGGCGAGTGACTTCCATCAGAAACAAACATGTTTGGTGCGTCAGTAGGCTCGCTTGTAGTAGGGAAGACCTCTGGGAAAATAGCGTAACCAAAAACACCGTAGAAAGCTACAAAAGCAAATATTGCGACACCTAAAGGCCATACAGGTACAGAAACATTTCTATCCCTGAATTTTAGCTCATAGGTTCCTCTATCAGGCATTTCATCTTTACTAGTAGGCTGTGAAGATACTGTTGGCGGTCTAGAGCTTAATATTCTTTGCATGAACCAGAAAAGAAATGCAGGAAGCATTATATTGAATAAAAGTATTAAATGCATCTCTGTAATCGCATCTCCCATGAATACGGAGATCAATGGAAGCATTATCATACCTAAAACCGGTAGCATAGCGCCCATTGCGTTTAGAATCATTACCGGTGTCTTCAGACCTTGAGCATAGTGTTTCATCTTCTCTTGTGTTCCGTCAAGTATTCTGTCGATAGAGTCTTGTAGAAGTCTTTCACGTCTTTCTTTGTTAGCTTCGTTTACTGCAGCTCTTAGGAGCTGAAGAGATTCCAGAAAGTCATCGTTGTAATCTTTCCATCTTTTCGTATAGTTCTCTAGCGCGTCTTCAACTCGGTCATATCTACCAACTTCTAAATCCCATAGAACGCCTTTCAAGTCTTTAGATATCGGACCTTCCAAATTTAGGGCTGCAAAACGTATCGCGCCCTCTATATTCGGCGAGCTACGCATATAGATAACCATGTAAAGCACTGCAAGAATCATCCCTCCACTACTCTCTATAACCTTGTTTTTAGCCTCATAAACAGGCAGATAATAAGTATAAAGGCCTATACCTATAGGAATAAACATTGAGATAAGCATGATTGAAATAGGTATAAAGAATCCTACTGCAGCGTTTAAAGCGAAAATGATGAACCATGTGAAGAAAGAGATGAAGCCTACACCTATTGAAGCAGATAAAACCATTCCCGGGGTTATATCCCAGTCTAAAAGCTTTAGAGGAGGATTAAGTTTTTCTTTTGTAGACTCTCCCGCCTTTACTTTCAGTAAGCCTCCCAGCTTCATACAGAGTTTCTCATAACCGGAGTTCTCGTTCTCTACTCTTTCCTCTTTCTTGTACTTTTGATACTCTCTAGAATAACCTTTTTTAGAGCTTGTATCATACGGCGGCATCTTGAGATCTTTATCAAGATTGTTTACAATGTCTTCCAGCCGCTCTTTTTCTTCTTCATCCATTTAAGCTCACGCATCCTGTTGATCTAGCCATTCTTTCCATCTTGCGAAGATACGGTCGACATCTTGTTCTCCATACTCCTCTCCTACTTTTTCAGCCAGTATATGGAATCTCTGGTTGGCTTTGACTGTGAACTCTGCTTCTAGAAACTCATCGTTACCGGTTTCTTCTGCCTTTTTCACTTGCTCTTCCTTCATCTTCTTTCTAAGCTGTATGTTATCCCAAACGGCTTCCCAGTTGTTTTTCCATTCTCTAATGTTTTCTGCAATACTGTTTAGAACCAT
>LKMO01000019.1 GCA_001563905.1 Nanohaloarchaea archaeon B1-Br10_U2g19 | reverse complement strand
CAGGCAGCAGGACGCTGTATAAGAAGTAAGACGGATGAAGGAGTTGTAGTTTACATGGATGAACGTTACGACTGGAGCAACTACAGAAAAGTATTTCCTCCTGGAAAAACACTGAAATCTACTAGAGCACCATGGAAAGAGATTGAAGAGTTTTTCTAAAGATCGTAAGATAAGAAGTAACGATCTCTTTCTTCATACTTACCGGCTGTTCTTGCATCTAGATAAGTAGCTATAACTGATATATCATCTAGATAAAGCTCTTCAGAACTAAATTCGTAGACCTTTGAGTCTCCTTCCGTGTATACTTCAACATCTTCTACAGAGTCATCATCTAAGAGCTCCAAAATACTTTCATACTGACATACGCCTTTCATCGGATGGAAACCATTGTAAAGTAAACTATAAATGCGGTTCCGTTACTGTTCTTCTAAAAGGAATAAAACTCTGCTGAAAGAAAATCTATAATATATGAAGACAGTTATGGCTCAAGGAACCTTCGATATACTCCATCCAGGTCATCTACATTATCTTAGAAGATCTGCAGAACAAGGTGAGAAACTTGTAGTAGTTATCTCTAGGGATTCTCGAGCCGGAAAGAAGAAAGATCTCTACTTCTCCGAAGATGAGAGAAAAGAGATGGTTGACAGCTTAGAAATGGTTGATAAGGCGGTTCTAGGGTCTGAAGGCGATATATATTCGACTGTGGAAAAAGTAGATCCTGACGTCATAACTCTAGGTCACGATCAAGAACACAGCGAGGAAAAAGTCCGTGAGATGGCTGAAAAAGCTACAGGCCATACCGTAGAAGTTGTAAGAGTCGGTGAAAAAGGAGATTACTCTTCTACAGATATCAGAGACTTTTAGAATAGCTTAAGGATTTAAAGATTTAGACCGGCCTAAAATAATGTATGTCTGAAGAAAACATTGAGAAGAACCAGGAACGTTTTGAACACAAAGTTGAAACAGAGAACGCTTTCGACGCCGGAAAAGGTATTACAGAAGATACTATCAAAGCTATATCTGAAGATAAAGATGAGCCTGAATGGATGAAAAAAAGACGTTTGAAAGCCTTCAGACATTTCGATAAAAGACCTATGCCGGGCTGGGGACCAGATCTGTCAGGACTAGACTTCGAAAAGATTTCTCATTACGTAAGACCGGACGCACAACAGAGCGACGACTGGGAAGACGTACCGGAAAACATCAAAGAAACATTCGATAAACTGGGTATTCCGGAAGCTGAGAAAGAAGCATTATCCGGTGTAGGAGCACAGTTCGAATCACAGGTTGTATACCAGAACATGAAAGAAGAATGGGAAGAGAAAGGAGTAATCTTCTGTGACATGGACAAAGCAGTCCAAGAACATCCAGAACTAGTTAAAGAATACTTCATGACCAAATGTGTTCCGGCACAAGACAACAAGTTTGCAGCTCTACACGGAGCAGTATGGAGCGGCGGATCATTTGTTTACGTACCTGAAGACGTAGAAGTAGAGATCCCTGTACAAGCATACTTCAGAATGAACCAAAAAGGCATGGGACAGTTCGAACACACACTAATTATCGCGGAGAAAGGAAGTAAAGTACATTATATCGAAGGCTGTTCTGCTCCACAGTATACAAAAAGCAACTTACACGCCGGATGCGTCGAAGTATTCGTAGGAGAAGACGCACACGTCCAGTACTCCACAGTACAGAACTGGAGTAAAAACACATACAACCTGAACACAAAAAGAGCGAAAGTAGAGTCAGAAGGAGTAATGGAATGGATCTCAGGAAGCATGGGAAGTAAAGTAACAATGCTATACCCAAGCTCTCACTTAAACGGAGAAGGAGCAAGAGCCAACCATATCACAATAGGATTCTCAGGAGAAGGACAAAACATTGACACAGGAGCCAAAGTAGTACACAACGCTCCAAACACCAAATCCACAATCGAATCCAAATCTATCAGCCAAGGCGACGGAAGAACCAACTACAGAGGACTAGTAAGAGTGCCAAAAGGAAGTCACGGCAGCAGCGTATCAATCGAATGTGACGCATTAATGTTCTCAGATGAAGCAACCAGTGACACAGAACCATACATCGAGATAAAAGAAGACGACGTCGAAATGGCTCACGAAGCAACAGTAGGAAGAATAGGGGACGAAGAAATCCACTACCTGATGAGTAGAGGGATCGAAGAGGAAGAAGCCAAAGAAATGATTGTAAGAGGATTCATAGAGCCGATAGCAAAAGAACTACCTCTAGAGTATGCGGTCGAACTAAACCGGTTAATAGAGCTAGAGATGGAAGGAAGCCTAGGGTGATTAAATAATGCAGAAACACGAATTTGAAAACGAGCCACAGACACTCAAAAAGAAACGAGAAAAAGCAGTAAAACTAATGCCGGAACTTGAGAACCCTGAAAGTATTAGAACGCCAGGAAGAACATGGACAAGATATCCTAGAAATATCGGAGAAGAACTAGGAACTCTAGAGGAGAACAAACCTGAGATAAAAGTTGAAGGAGACGTAGAAGTATTCAAAGGTTCAGAAGCTGTAGAAAAAGCCGGCGACAAACTACTTGACGCTATAAAAACAGAAGAAAACAAGATAAACGCCTTACACACAGCTAAAATCAATGCGTTAACATATATCAGAGTAAATGGTGAAGCAGAAGTACATATCAAATATGAAGCAGCTACACCGTTGTTCTCACATACAGTAGTAGAAACAGAAGACAGTACCGACCTCAAAATAACTGAAGAGTTTAAAGGAGAATCAAAGATCCAGACAAGCTTTACAGAACTCTACGTAGGCAACAACTCTCACGTCAACTACGGTGCAATAGAATCAGTTGATACAGATCTAAGTTATAGCCGTAGAAAAGCGGTTGTAGGAAAAGACTCTACAGTAAAATGGTTGAACGCACAGTTCGAAGGGGAACTAAACCGTACACAGATAGAAACAGTTCTAAAAGGAGACAACTCAGAAACAGAACAGATAGGAGTCTGGTACCCTGTAGAAGACCAGCATATCGATATCTCTCTACACGCATACCACGTAGGCCACAACACAAAATGTGATATGGACTCCAGAGCAGTAGTCGACGATAAAGCAAGATCGCTTTACGAAGGCCTACAGAAAGTAGAAAGAGATGCTGTAGATACAAAATCCTTCCAAGACCAAGAAACACTGATGCTGTCTGATGATGCAGAGGTAGATGCATCACCAAAATTAATGATTGAGAACCCTAACGTGGAAGCAAGTCACGCAGCTGCAGCAGGAACAATACCTTCAGACGAACTACACTACATAGAATCAAGAGGAATAGACGAAGAAGAAGCACGTAGACTAGTGGTCAAAGGCTACTTTGAACCTGTTATGCAGAAAATCACTTTACCAGGTCTGAAAGACAAAATCCGTAAAGAAGTCGCCAGAAAGCTTGAAAAGTAGGCGTTTTATGACGTTCGAACCTTCAGAGCTGAAGAAAGACTTTCCTATACTCGAAGATGGTAAAGTCTTCTTAGATAACGCGGCAACAACACAGAAACCTTCTAAACTAGTAGAAAGAATACAGAGATTCTACGAAGAAGAGAACTCGAATACAGGCAGAGGGCTTTACGATCTAGCTAACAAAGCTACCTCGGAGTACCGAAAGTCGAGGAGAACTATCGCCGAATTCATCAATGCGCAATCAGACGAACTGGTTTTTGTTAGAAATACTACCGAAGCTTACAACCTTTTAGCTTACTCTCTTCAGATAGAAGGTAAAATCGTTGTATCAGAGATGGCTCACCACAGTGAGCAGCTGCCATTAAGAAGAAAGGCAGAAATAGAAAACAGGGATATAAATTACCTGCCTACAGAGAACGGAGAAATCAGTTTGGAAGCTGCAGAAGAAATAATAGATCAGAATACAGGACTAGTATCTATAAGCCATATATCCAATGTTTTTGGAAAAGAGAATCCCGTAAAAGATATTATAGAACTAGCTCATGAAAACGATGCCTACGTTGTTGTAGATGGCGCCCAGTCAGTACCTCGCAAACCTATAGATGTTAAGCAGCTGGATGCGGATCTGCTAACGTTTTCAGGTCATAAAATGCTTGGACCAACGGGTATAGGTGTTTTGTATGGTAAGAAACAGGTTCTTAGAGATATGAAACCTTACCAGGTTGGTGGAGGCATGATAAAGTCTGTAAGAAAAGATGAGGTCCGGTGGGAGGATCCTCCGGAGAAGTTTGAAGCAGGAACACCTAATATAGCAGGGGCAGTAGGACTGGCCGAAGCAGTAAGATACTTGGAAAATATAGGTATGAAGAATATAGAAAGACATGAGAAGAGGCTTGTACGAGAGATTGAAGAAGGTCTGAACAGTATTGAAGGGGTTGAAACACTTACAGAAAACGCTACTTCTCTAGTATCTTTCACAACTGATTTTGCTCATCCTCATGATGTGGCAGAAATACTCAACCAGAACAGTATCGCGGTACGTGCAGGACACCACTGTGCTCAGCCACAGATGGAGTCTTTAAACATAGCAGGAGCTACAAGAGTATCTCCGTACCTCTATAATACCTCTGAAGATGTTGAAAAGTTTCTGGAAGCGGTTGAAACCGTGAGAGAGGTGTTCGAATAATGTACAAAGAAGATATACTCGATCTCTACAAAAACCCAAGAAACCAAGGGAAGTTAGAGAACAGTCTACAGAAAGAAGGAGAAAACCCTTCCTGTGGAGACCATCTCCAGCTATACGTGAAGGTTGAAGAAGGAGAAGTAAAGGATATCAAACATGAGTCTGAGGGATGCGCAATCTCTACGGCCGCCACATCAATCCTTACAGAAGAAATCAAAGGAAAAAAGGCGGAAGAAGTAATGAGTTTAGATAAAGACTGGATGGTAGAGAAGCTAGGGATAGAGATCTCTCCCATGAGAATGAAATGCGCGTTACTAGGCCTAGAAACCGCTCAAAAAGCCTTGAAGGAAAAACAGTAGCGTTTAGTCCTCTCTAGTTTTCAGATAGATTTCAATACCTGCAAAAAACATTGCAGCACCTACAATACCGGAGACAACAGATATAGATGTTTCCGAAACAAGGAAAAGCGATCCAAATCCGGCTAAAAATACTAGACAGCCTAAAAGCATAAGAAGTTCTGAGAATTTGTGCCAGAAACGTTTCTTCATAAACAATTACTGACGTAACTTACTCTAAATAAGTTGGCTAAAAAACATAAACTGACTAAAAACTTCTCTAAAGATACTCTACTTGATAGAGGTATAATGAAGAACTTGAACTACTGCTGGAGATGTGGCGACAGCCTGGAAAAAAAGATGGATGAAGGTAGAGAAAGATACTACTGTGGCCGCTGCAAAAAGTTTGTATACCGTAACGCAGTACCTGTAGCAGGAGTATTCGTAGTAAAAGACGAGAATAAGGTTCTGCTTATCAAGAGGAGAGGAGAGCCTCACAAAGGTAAATGGAGCTATCCTGCAGGATATTTAGAGTACGATGAGAAACCGGAGACAGGAGCTGTAAGAGAGCTAGAAGAAGAAACCGGTGTTAAAGCATCTGAACAGTATCTTGAGCTTGTAGCAACCCTACAGCTAGAACATCCCGACAAGTATATTGTTGGAAACGCTTACGCCACCAACCACGAATATACTACAGGAGAAGTAAAGCCGGGAGACGATGCTGAAGACGCAAAGTTCTGGACTATAGAAGAGATGAAAGAGAACGTTGCGGAGATGGAGTCAGAGAAGATTATAGGTGCTGCCAGAAAAGCGATTAGACTGGTAGGCCGTTTATCTTAAAGAAAGTTTGGGACCAACTAAAATAATATTATGAGTCTGAAAGTCGAAGATCTCAAAGCATCTGTAGAAGACGAAAAAATCGTTAAAGGCGTCTCACTAGAAGTGAAACCTGGAGAAATCCATGCAATCATGGGGCCAAACGGTTCAGGTAAATCCACGCTCTGTAAAACACTTATGGGTAACCCAGAGTACAGTTTAGACAGTGGAAAAATAATTCTGGACGGAGAGGATATAACCGATGAGGAAACAGATGAAAGAGCACGTAAAGGACTCTTCCTAGGATTCCAGTATCCAAGCGAGATCTCAGGAGTAAAAGTATCAGAGTTCCTAAAAGAAGCGCTTAATGCTAAGAGAGAAGAACAAGGAAAAGAACCGATAGGAATGAAAGAGTTCCGAGAGCTTGTAAGAGAAAAACTTGATCTACTAGAAATGGACGAAGAGTACGTCAGAAGATACCTGAACAAAGGCTTTTCAGGCGGAGAAAAGAAAAGGAATGAAATACTTCAGATGGCTGTACTCGATCCAAAATACGCAGTACTAGACGAAATTGACTCAGGACTTGATATCGACGCATTAAAAGTAGTGGCAAAGGGGATCAATACTTTAGCGGATGAGGACAGAGGAGTTCTCATGATAACACACTACCAGAGAATACTTGATCATATAGAGCCAGACTATGTCCATATAATGGTGGATGGAAAGGTCGTGAAATCTGGGGGACCTGAGTTAGCACACCGACTTGAAGAAGACGGTTATGAATGGGTTAAGGAAGAGATAGAGACATCAGCTTAGCTGTTTGAAAACTTCTTCCCAGTCTCTTTCACTTTTCTCTAACTCTTTAACAGATACTTCCAGCTCTAGATTTCCGTTATTTTCAAGAGAGTTACGTATATCTCTCTCCATATCTAAAACGTTGTCGCGTTCTTCTTCTACAGAAACAACGTATAAACCGTTTAAACGTTCATATACAGAGGGATTGTATCTTAAACGGTTCTCAAAACTTCTTAGCTGTATAAGTTCGTAGGGCTTTCCGTACAAAGGTTCTTTCTCAGAACAGGAAACTGACTGACCTATTATAAGTTCTCCGCCGTTATAGGATCCTGTTATAGCCCAGTCTTCTGTTCCGCGCCAGCTGGATGTATTTATTCCTTCATTGATTACTCTTGTAGGACTTCTAATATTGAAGGTTTCTCTGAAATCTTCTCTGTCTTCAAGAGATTCGTATATGGCTATAGGAAGGGTATCGTGGATATTATCAGCGTAGTTTTCATCGGTCACTGTTAATGAAAGTTTTTCCGGCTCTGTGAAGTAATCCACGTAAAGATAGTTGAGCTCTAGTTCTCTAATATGTTTTGCAACTGTTTCAGACCAGGACTATACAGAGGTGTAGTTTTCCCTGTAACTCTTAATCTCCTCGAAGTTGTATAGCTCCTCTAGGCCGGGTGCCAGCCAGCAGCCCTGTAAAAGAGTGTCTTCTGAGAAAAAGTCTCTGAACACTTCTGTTTCCGGCTCCTCGTACACGGTTTCTTCAAACATTTCTAGAAGTTCCTGTCTGTACCCTGACTCTGTTAAGACAAGATCTATACAGTCTAGGTTTGAGCCGGCATAATCCATCTGAAGATCGGGATGTACTTTTGTAGGCCGGTCGTAAAATGATTCGGCTACGGTAGTTAGGCCTTGGTCTTCGGCCATGAAGATGTAGAACGTGTCGGTTGCCTGGAATATTTCTTCAAGCTTTTGACAGATATTTTTTGCTGTCTCGTACTCTTCCTGTTCTAATGTTTTCTCAGAGATTTCGGTATCTTCGAAGTCTGTGTCTACAGAGTTCCAGGCGTATACTTCTTCGTATCCTGCGCTGGGAGGCTCTGCTTCGTCAAAACCAGGCATCTAAGTTGGGATAGGAGACTAGTCTTTTTAAGTATGCCAGATTTTAAGAATTAAAAGATTTTTTCGAGAAGTCTCTCTAACCTGCTTTTCACTTCTTTCTCTTCTATCTGTTTTGATCCGCATGGACATTTTGCGGGCTCTATCTCGGACTCTATCTCCTTACTACATATGTCGCAGATCCATTTTTTCTTGGTCATGATGTAGAGTTTAGTGTTTTCATTAAAAAGTTCTACCGGAACTACCGGAAACATCTTCGGTCCTTTATAAAACAGGTAGCGGTAACAATTGAAATACATCGAGGGGACGGAGAATGATAAGCTTAAAATGTCGGAACTGTGGCTCAAAAGAACAAAAAAATATCTTACCTGGAAAACACGCGGTATTTGGTGCGATAGCAAATCTTAACCGTAACGCAGACTGCTGTACAAACCCAGACTACAAAGACTCCACAGGCTTCAAAAAAGACTCAGTAAACAAAGGGCTGAGAGAGCTGGTAACAGCTTTCAAAGCCTAACTACTGCTTTTTCTTAAGCTTCAAAAACAAGTGCTCTTTCTCATAAGGCTCAAGCTCAGTCTCATCAACAATCACAAACACTTCTCTAATCTTCTCCCTGACCTCTTCGAAAACCTTTTGCTCATCCCGAGTAGAAGATATAGAACGGGCCTTAACCGCTAACAAACCGGTTCCATCATCTTTCAAAAACTTTTCACAGTTCCTGATAAAAATCTCAGGCTGATCTCTCTGAGAGATATCCTGGAAAACCACGTCCACCTTAGGAACCATGTCCTCATAGTTCTCAGGCTTTCTAGCATTATCTAGGAAAGGCACAATATTCTCTCTCTGCTCCGCCAGCTTAAGCAAGCCTCTGAAAACAGTATCAGAGTACTCAACCGCGTAAACATAGCCATCCTCAAGGATATCGGAGAAATGTGATACAGTGGTGCCTGAAGCAGCACCTAAGTAAAGAACATCATCAGTTTTCTCTACACCGAGATCCAGTTTGTTCATTACTGCTGCTCCAACCTTCGAACGTTCAGGAACCCATTCTCTAAACGTCTCTCCTTTTGCATCGATAAATGACTCGCCGTAAACCTTTTCGGAGGAAGCTGCTTTAGTATATAGTTTACCGTTCTGTTTGTAGATACCGGTTTGTATTTCGTCCATAACAGTTCATATACAACGGAAGTATGAAAAACCCGTAGTATTTCTTTAAACGTCACCGGTTCAACCAGTATTTTTCAAGAGGATGATAGGGGACGATGAGAACTACGGCACACGGAGGGAAGCCTTGATAGGTGATGAAGACGGAGAGTTTGAGAGCCAGCAGATCCTAGAAAAGCTAGAACAGTTTCATGATCCTCTAGCACTGCTCAGTCCTACGGTCGAAGAAGTTATAGAGGAGACTGATGATTCAGAGCTTGAAAGCTACCTGAAACGTTACCGTAAACCAGGTTACCCGAAAAATACGGTGAAAGATGTTAGGGAAGATCTTGAGATATATGAAGATATCAACTACTCTTTAGAAACAGAAAACTATGTTGAAACCTTGTCAAACTATATGGATAGAGGACGTAACTCTCTAAAAATTGTTAGAGAAAAATATAAGGAGTTTTACTGATCTTTCAGCTCTTCAAAACGCTCCAAACATTCTTGTCTAAGATCCTCTCCTTTCTGTTTGTCTCCGTAGTTATCTATTCT
>LKMO01000018.1 GCA_001563905.1 Nanohaloarchaea archaeon B1-Br10_U2g19 | reverse complement strand
CACATCCTGATGATACAGAAGGAAAAAGACTGATTAAGAAGATTATAGGATTCTCTGAGATACTTGAAAATGTTGAAGTCGTTTTCCTAGAAGATTATGACATGGGAATAGCAGAGAAAATGGTTTCCGGAGTTGATCTGTGGCTGAATACTCCTAGAAGAGGTAAAGAAGCTTCTGGGACTTCGGGTATGAAAGCAGCTCATAACGGTGTACCTCAGCTATCTGTACTTGATGGATGGTGGCTAGAAGGCCATATTGAAGGAGTCACTGGCTGGAGTATCGGAGAAGAGTATGTAGAGGGTGAAGACCAAGATGAGATAGATAGTAAATCTCTCTATGAGAAATTGGATCAGGCACAGTCTATATACCATAAGGATAGAAAGAGATGGATAGAAATAATGAAAAGCTGTATAGCGATAAATGCCTCCTACTTTAACACTGAAAGGATGGTTAAGGACTATATAGCAAAAGCGTATCGTTAAATCCTCTTCTTTGTTTAAAAAAAGAAAAAAAGCCTGTGGGAGAGAAATAATATTTTTAAATCCTTAAACAACCTTCTGCAACTTTTTTGTAATTTAATACTCTGTATAGAATACTATGAGTCTCCTTAAACTTTTTATCTCCCAATAGTGATCTCAAACACTTGTTATCTGTCTTAATCAATTCCGACCTCTCTTGCAAATGTTTCTTCTCAATCCAGATTTAAGACTGTCATTATACTCGAATACAATAAGAGTAAGACCTATCTAAAAAACATTTGAATCCGAAAGAAATGTTTTACAAACTAGCCAACGGTTATTATATATTTAGAAAAATTTTTACTCTTTTTCAACAATTGCCTTAATCTGATAAGTCTTTTGACACTGAGGATAGCCTTCACAACCCCAAAAATAGCCGTAACGTCCTTCCTTCAACTTCATAGGCATGCCGCATTCAGGACATGCCACATCTCTAGGCGCCTTATTCTTGTGTTCTCTACATACAGGCTGGCCCTCAGAGTTCGTTTTAGTAGCGTTTTCTCCACAGAAAACACAGGGCGTCATAGCGGTTTTATTTCTCATGAAAAATTAATGCGTAAAGAAATTTTATGTAGTCTATCTACAGAACAAAAAAGCTATAACTTTTACTCAACAAATTTGACTTTGTTGTGAAAGAGTTTTTTGAGGCACAGAAAAAGATAAGAGAAATATCCAGAACAGTAGAACTAACAGGAAACGGTTTTGAAGAACTAGAGGGAGCATTCAGCAAAAACTTAGATGCTATAATGGAAGAAGGATTTCATTATCACGATGAAAATGGTTTAAAACTTAAACTGATATCTGATGCCGTACCTGTCTACGATAAAGATTTAGAAGAGTTCAACAACTTTGAAAACTACTTAAATCTTTTAGAAGGTCGGCACAAAGGCTCTATGGAGCTGAAAGCAAGAGATATTCGTGGATGCGAAAAAACATTTAGACAGCCTGTGGAACTGGATTTAAATCTGCCTTTAGATGAATTAACAGAGATATACCAAGATCTAGATCAAGAATTTGATGTAGACAGAGTAGATGTTAGTTATAATGGCCTAGGATCTACGTATAAAGAAGCTTTTGAGGATTCAAGACTGCTTTTCTCTATGTTCGGAACTGATGGTACCGGTTATAGAGAAAATATATTAGTTGAACTGGAGTGTCTAACACCTTATCTATATGCTAGAAACATAGAATCGGATAGAGGAGAGAACCTACATTCTATATATGCTGTGCTGGAAGATAATCCTGTCTACCATAATGACGTGTTTATTCAAGATGAATCTCAAGAGGAATGGATAGTAGCTCAAAAAGGATTTACCGAACTAGGACGTATTAGATAAAAAAACTAGTTATTTGATTTCTGTTGTTTAACGTACTCTGAAGCGTTTAAGGCTGCTTGGCAGCCTTGTCCAGCGGACACTACTAGCTGTTGAGCTCCTTTATCGGTGACATCTCCTGCAGCGTAAAGACCTTCTGTCGATGTTTCTCGTTCGTCGTCGACTTCTATGTAGCCAGAATCATTAGTTTCCACCAATTCTGTTATATCTGAGTTAGGTACTGTGCCTATCTCGACGAAGGCACCTGTAACTTTTAGATCCTTGACCTCTCCGCTCTGTTTGTACTTCAATCCTTCTAATAGGTTTTCTCCATAGAAATGGTCTAAGGTGGCTTCACGCAGTATTTCAACATTTTCTGCATCCAGTACTTCGTTAATTGTTATTTCTTCTCCGGAAAGGTTTCCTGAACGGCTCAGTACGTATACTTTTTCTGCTATATCTGAGAGATATACTGCTGCCTCGGTTCCTGCATATCCTCCGCCTATCACGGCTACTTCTTCTCCTTGGTACAAAGGTCCGTCACATACTGCGCAGTACGCCACACCTTTGTTTGTGAACTCTTCTTCTCCTTCGGCGTTAAGTTTTCTACGGCTTCCGCCTGTAGCTAGTATCACAGAGTATGATTTGAAAATGGTTCCGTCTTCTAGCTCTACTTCAAATAATTCGTTGTTTTTTCTTACGTCTACAGCTTTCTGTCCGACCTCTTCACTCACATCGTACTCTCGCATATGTTCAAGGTAACGCTCGGCGAGTTCAGGACCTGTAACACTTTTTATACCAAGATAGTTTTCAACTACGTCTGTATTGTTTATCTGACCGCCGTACTCATCAGCGATAACAAGAACGTCCATACCGCTTCTAACTGCGTAGATTGCAGCGCTTTGAGCGGCGCAAGCACCGCCGATAACAATTAGATCTCTGACCTCTTCCATCGTAAAATTGTTGTGTAAGACAATATTCTTAACATTACCGAGGGAAACTGTTCAGCATGACAGGTCTTACAAAGTACCGTCTTCTACAAAATACCGAGGCTACATTAGTTGCACAGTACTTAATAGGTAGCCCTGTTGATGAACTATATACTCAAGAGTTAGACTATTTAGCTGGTTACATGAGTAAGGCTGAGATAAACACAGGATTAGACTATCTTGAAGAAAACGATGTGATAAAAAGTAGAGAAAACCCTCTAGGAGAATCATATTTTATCACAGATGAGGGAAAAGATTTTCTAGAGGTATACGGTTTTACTAACGCTGAAGAGTTACTGGAAAGAGAACATATGGAGAGAGATAGATCTGACTACTTTGGACCCCGACACTGAATAGGTTTAAAACTGTAAACCTTCCCTAAAACTAATACAAGGAAAGCGGCATTGGTCCAGTGGTAAGACAGTACGTTGCCAACGTACAGACCTGGGTTCAATTCCCAGATGCCGCATAGCAGTTACAGATTTATTTCTTCAATCGGTATAACTAGCTATGACAGAAGAAGTATTATTTAAGCTTGAACAGAAGATGAGTAACTCTGAGATTGCGGAAAACCTTCGGGAGATAGCTGAGAAAATTGAGAACGGTGATGAGATCAGCCTCAAGTCAGGAAACCAGTCCGTAGACCTGAGAACTGATAGATCTGCAGAGTTCGAAATAAAGGTTGAAAGAGAGAAAGATGAAGAATCACTTGAGCTCGAGATCGAATGGAAGAAAAACAACGACAAAGAGTTTGAGATCAGCTAGAAACAAGCTTAAGTCTGCTTCTAAGCCAAGAATACTCTAACCGGACTTTATCTCCTTTTTCTATACTGTTCTTCTCTGAAAAACCTTGGTTAACTTCCAAAACGTATTGTGCGGGCTCACTGCTTCTATATCTTTCTAAGTTGTTAGTAGAGGTGTTGGGTTCAGGATCAGCCTGTTCAATATTGATTATTTCTTGGTTGGAGTCGATAAAGATAATGTCTAAAGGTATTGAAGTGTTTTTCATCCAGAAGCTTCTATCATCTTCTTTATTGTAGATAAATAGCATGCCGTGGTCTTCACCCAGGTTTTCTTTGTTCATCAGTCCTGTAGCCTTCTCTTCACTTGTTACAGCGGTCTCTGCCTCAATACTTATGTTATCAGAGAATGTTACTTGAGCAGTATCAGAAGTGCTGAGAGCTACAACAGTTACTAATAGTACAAATAATGTGGCTGTCCAAGCTTTCTTAGCCATTAAAATCTTTATAGACTCTGAGTACTGAAATAAGTGTCTTTATCCAGTCCGAAGACTACAAGGGTTATAAAGAAATTCTGTTGTAATAATCTGGTTATGGAACTGGAAGAAGTTGCAAGAAAGTATGCTTTGAAAAACGCTGTAGAGTACAGCGGAGAATGTAATCCTAGCGCAGTAATAGGAAGCGTAATAAATGAGACAGGAGAAGAACCTGGAACAGTTGGAAAAGTAGCAGGAAAAATCTGTGGACAAGTAAACCAGCTATCTTTAGAAGAACAGGAAAAACAGCTTCAAAACTATGAGTTCGAGGAAGAAGAACACGAACACGATCCTATACCTGACTTGAAAGATGCAGAAGAAGGAGAAGTAGTTGTACGTTTCGCACCAAATCCTAACGGCCCTCCACATCTTGGAAGCGCCCGAGGAATGGTTATCAACGGCGAACTAAAAGACAAGTACGACGGTAAACTGGTTCTACGTTTCGATGATACAGATCCAAGAAACAAACGTCCTCTTCCAGAAGCCTATGAAATGTACCAAGAAGACTACAACTGGCTAGGATATGAAGTAGACCAGGTAGTATACAGTTCCAAACAGTTTGACAAGTATATTGAACATGCTGAAGAGTTAATTGAAATGGGAGAAGCCTACGTCTCAAAAGCCTCGCCTGAAGAGATGCAGAAACACCGTAAAGAAGGAACAGCATCCGAATACCGTGGACAGAGCCCTGAAGAGAATATGGAGCTCTGGGAACAGATGAAGAACGGAGGAATAGAAGAAGGAGAAGCAGTTCTCAAGATTAAAACCGATCTAGATCATAAGAATCCTGCAGTAAGAGATTTCGTAGCGTTCCGTATAATAGAAGATCCTGACCACCCTATAACAGGTGATGACTACAGGGTTTGGCCGCTTCTAGACTTTGCAGGAGCAATAGAAGACCATTATACAGAAACCACTCATATTGTACGTGGTAAAGATCTCCGGGCTTCCACAAAGAGACAGAAATATATTTACGACTACTTGGACTGGGAGTATCCTGAAGTCAAGTACTGGGGAACCGTTAAGATCTCAGGGTTTGACGCGCCGATGAGCACGTCCACGCTTGGCGAGATGATAGAGAACGGAGAGCTTGAAGGCTGGGACGATCCAAGAGTAGGAACTGTAAGAGCATTAAGGAAGAGAGGTTTTCAGCCAGAAGCACTTAGAGAGTTCTTCATAGATATGGGTGTAACAGAGAACACGGTTGAAGCAAGTCTAGAAACACTGAACACTTCGAACAGAGATATAGTTGAGGACTCAGACCGTTACTTCTTTGTTAGTAACCCTGTGGAACTTGAGATAGAAGAGGTTCCTGAAGACTTAGAACCAGAAATAAACAGACATCCTGACTACCCGGAAAGAGGAGTAAGAAAACCAGGTTTAGAACATGAAAACGGCAAAGTAACCGTGTATGTTGAGGAGAAAGACCTAAATGACGGATTTCTGAGACTGAAAGGTCTATGTAATATAGAAGTTGAAGATGGTGAAGCTAGATATAGGGAAGGCGACCATAACGCAGCTTTAGAAAACAATGCGGATATAGTCCACTGGGTACCTTCTACTGCTGAAGAGGCAGAAGTTGTGATGCCTACAGGAGAAAGAATTGACGGACTTGTTGAGCCTTCAGAGATTGAGGTTGATCAAGTCGTACAGTTCGAGCGTTTCGGATTTGTTAGATGTGACTCTGAGAACGTTTTCTTCTACGCTCATGAATAAAAAGAAGTCTTTTTTAGAGGCCGGTGACCTCTACTTGGTCTCCGTCTTCTAAACCTAGTTTTTCTCTTAATTTTTCTGGAGCTATTAGTTCTATCACGTCTTTTCCGTAGTCTGTGATATCTATATCGATGTAGTGTGCTTTTAGACCGTTTATTTTTACGGGGTAAAGTGTTAGGCCGCTGTATTTTTTGTCTTTTACTTGGAAGCTATTGATTCGTTTCTTTTTGGTCTTTTTTTCTAGTTTTTTGACCTGTTCTTTGTCGGCTTTCAGGTTTAGTGTTCCGGGGAAAGGTTTGAATCCTGTTTTATCTTTTATTTTTTCTTGGTACTCTTTCATTGAGAGGTAGTCTTGTGCGGCTTTCATACCTGTGAATAGTTTTCCTTCGAGTTTCACAGTTTGTTTTTTGTGAGGTTATTGATTTGAAACCCGGGAAAGCTTTGTGTAGCTTCTACAAAAACTATAAAAAACCTTAATGTAAAGACAACAATAAGGTTAGTGTTAAAACCACAAAAAGGTGTACTGAAGAATGAAAACAAAAACCCTGACAGAACCAAAAGAACTCGTAGAAAACCCCGAAAAATTCACAGACATATACTTCACAGACTCCAAAAAAGTAATGGAAAACGAAGACATCAACCCAAGAATAAAGAAAAAAGTCTTCGCTAGAACAGACAACAAAGCTACAACAGCAGGCCTCCAGAAAGCAGCTGAAACAGTAAAACAGATAACAGAAGATGTAGATATCTACATAAACACAAACGAAACCTTCGAATCAAAAGAACCATTAATGGTTCTAGAAGGACCACTGCAACAATTACTAGAGCCAGAAACAATCAACCTCGGAATCATATCTCAACACCTAACAGAAGCCAATCCAGGATACGAACATCCTGAACCTGAAAAATACGGAGAGGCAGTAGGTGAGATAGCAGAAAAGTTCAAAGAGATAGATATACCTTTCGCAGATTTCGGAGCACGCCACTACCATCCAGAAAAACAAGAAGAATTAGGATACCAAGCCATAAAGAACGGCGCAGAAACCCACTCAACAATAAAAGGCGCACAGACACACGGCAAAGAGCCTTCCGGGACAATGCCTCACGCAGCAGTACTACCCTTCAAATACTTGTACGGTGAAAAAGCAACACTAGAAGCCGCAAAAGCCATGGACCGTTACAAAGACGGAACCACTCCTGTACTAGTTGATACCAACAACCAAGAAAAGACAGACACTTTGGAAGTCTGTGAATATATGGAGGAAAAACATGGAGAAGACTTCGAACTACTTGTCAGAATGGATACATGTGGAGAAAACTACGCGGAAACAGCTCAGCCAGTAGATAGAGATGACGGCTACCAAACAGGTAAAGGAATGAATATAGATGCTGTAAAAGGGCTTTCAGAAATACTTATAGAAGAAGACTACAGAGAAAATGTCACATTTGCAATCTCGAGCGGCTTCGGAAACCCTGAAAAAGTAGATCAGTTCGTAGACGCCTACAAAGAGTTCGAAGAAGAGACAGGCTATCCAATGTTCGACTTAGTAGGTGCAGGATCATTCAACGACTCAAGAAACATACACGCAACCTCCGATATCTACGAGATAGAAGGAGAACCGGTCGCCAAAGTAGGACGAGAACAAGACTTGGACGAAATAAACCGTTACATAGACGAAAATATGAAGAAGGTGGTGTGAGATGTCCGAACTAGCTGAAAAAACAGAGGAGATAAATGATCTACTTGAGAGAAGAAAGGGAAAACAGGAAGAAGTCAGGAAAAAACAGTTAGAAAGAGAAGATATCTATGAAAAACAATACGAAACGGTTGTAGACACGCTTTACAGCCTTCAGGAAAGCCTAGATGATGAAGAAACCCTCACTCTAGTTGAGACCGAGGAATGGACACGCGGAGGAAACTACACGTTCAGAGAAGTACTTACTCCTGAAGGAATGGTGGCGGAACCGTACGACCTGAAACCCTATTTCTGGAGCACTGAAGAAGAACCGCTTGATATAGAGGAAGAGTATCTTGTCGGCCGTAGAGCCAGACCAACATTTCTTGATAAAATCACTGAACGTCTCAATGCACTGGCAGAGGAACAAAACTATATTCCTGAAAACAGCGAACACCTCAAGTGATCCAAAATGAAAGACAATATATTTTGGAACGTCGACACACAGATCGACTTTATGAAGCCGGACGGAAAACTGCCGGTAGGAGAGAAACAGGAAGGGGCAGAAGAGATAGAACCTAATTTAGAGTATCTTACAGAGCTAGCAAGAGAAAACCAGTATACTATAGTTAATACTGCTGACTGGCACAACCAAGACTCTGAAGAACTCAGTGAAAATCCTGATTTTGTAGAAACCTTTCCTGAACACTGTATGGCCAGTAGTCAAGGAGCTGAGTATGTTGAAGCTGTCAAACCAGAAGATCCGTTGGTTTTTGACTGGAGGGAAGACTACTGTATAGAGAAAGAGCTTCAAAAGCCGGTAGAGGAGATAGTGGTGTACAAAGATAGATTCGATGTTTTCGAAGGATCACCTCACACCGAAGATATACTTAACCAGCTTGATCCTGAAGAAGCTGTGGTATATGGAGTAGCGACAGATGTGTGTGTTGATCAAGCGGTCAAAG
Organism: Nanohaloarchaea archaeon B1-Br10_U2g19; assembly: GCA_001563905.1. Lineage (GTDB taxonomy): Archaea > Nanohalarchaeota > Nanosalinia > Nanosalinales > Nanosalinaceae > B1-Br10-U2g19. The sequence continues at coordinate 1,436 of LKMO01000018.1, read as the reverse complement.
GTTTAACAGATAGAGGCTTGGATGTCTATGTTGTTGAAGATGCAGTTAAAGGAATAGATCCTTCTGCATCAGATAACTCGGAAAACTCTTGGAAAGAAAGAGATGTAGAAACCATTTTATCAATGGAGGTCGAAGAATATCTGGAGAGGTCTTGAAGAAATGGTTGAAGCACGTCTAGTCTCAAAGAAAACTGCGGAAGAATACAGAATTGAGAAAGAGAATCCTTACCTCCAAGAAGAAGATTTCAAAGCCATGGAAAAAGGACACGAAACACATTATAACTCTGTAGAAAGGATAGAGAAGGCTTTGGAAGAAAGAGATATCGACTATAAAGAAGTAGCTCCACGCCAGTTAGATGAAGAAGACTACGACCTAGCTATAATTGCGGGAGGTGACGGAACAGTACTTGACACACATCCCTACATCAATGATGCTTTAACCATGACCGTAAACACTGATCCTGAGAGAAGTGACGGTGCCCTCCACAACTTCAATATGGAAAACTTCGAGGAAGGGCTAGACAAGATCCTACAAGACCAGCACTATGTAGAAAACTGGACACGGATAAAAGCAGAGTTCGACAGTAAAACAATGTTAGCGCTGAACGAACTGTATATAGGACCGGATTCTACAGGAGGAGTATCAGAATACCGATTACAAACAGAGGAGCTCGAAGAATCACATAGAAACTCAGGTATGATTGTTTCAAGCGGCAGAGGATCCACAGGCTGGTACAAAAATATTTACAGAGATCTCCACGGAGAAGAAAAAACATACGGACCAGAGTCAGAGAATCTCTACTATATCTCATGGCAGAACATGGATGAAACCGAAGCAGCTCAAGGCGTTATACAGGAAGAAGAAAGCCTGACTATAAAGTCAGAGATGAACTATGATGGAAAAATCAAGTTTGACGGAAACAGGAGACCTGTAGAGTTTCCCCGCGGAAGAGAAGTTGAAATCAAGACCGGTAAACCTCTGAAAACCCTGGTATAACAGAATTATAAATTATTGTTGGTAATACACGAAGTGTGACAGATAAACCTAAGTTCGAAGGACCGGAAGACTACGACCCAACAGCGTTTGAACGACCTTCAGTGACAGTAGACCTAACAATATTTACAGTTGAAGACAACGAACTGAAAGCATTACTTGTAAAGAGACCTCACTGGCCTTTCGAAGGTAAATGGGCGTTACCAGGAGGATTCATAGACATGGAAGAATCCTTAGAAGAGGCTGCTGAAAGAACACTTCAAGAAAAAACCGGAGTTAAAGAAAACATCTATCTTGAACAGCTCTACACCTTTGGAGAGCCTGAAAGAGATCCAAGAACCCGTGTTATCACTGTAGGTTATCTGGCACTAGTTAACTCTGAAGAGATTGAGTATCAGAGATCTGATAAAGTAGAGGAGGTTAAATGGACATCCGTATATGAT
>LKMO01000017.1 GCA_001563905.1 Nanohaloarchaea archaeon B1-Br10_U2g19 | reverse complement strand
TCCTACAGATCGCAACAGGGTACTACAACCAAGACGAAGAACCGCAGTACAAAAAACGGTTTACGGTTCCTACAGATGAAAAAGCAGTCAACCATATTGTAGAAAAACTTCCTGAAATGTTTGAGAAAGAAAAAGAAGCCAGGGAAAACTCTGAAGAGTAACTTTCTGAGATACCGACTTCTATACCTTCTTTTTACAAACTCTTTTTTACTCAGAAACAGTGTTATCTTAGGTTTTTAGAGGTAAAGAATATTAGCTACACTACACTGAATAGTATCAGATGGGAAAGCCTGATTACACTAAAGTACTTTCAGTTTACACTCCTGACTCCGATCTAACAGAACTGATACTGAATATTGATTCTCCGGAAGACAACCAATGGGGTTATGCCTTTTACGAAGATGAAGTACCCGACTATATGATAGCACATGCTAAGAGAAATAAAGAGGCAAAACAGTTAAAACCAAGTTTAAAGCTCTCTAGAATGGTTGAAAATCATTTAAACCCTGACGCTGATAAGAATTGGAGAAGGGAGACAGATTAATGTTTTTTTTACACTTGACCGTTTACAAAGATAAAGGCAAGTATAGTCCACCATCCAATAATCGAGATCAAGGCAAATACTCCTGCAAAACGTTCAAAACGAGTAACCTTAACAGAGTCTTCAGTCCAGCCATCTGATAACTGTTTGAAACGCGGATTAACCTTTTCGTTGAGTACTATACCGTTTAACACTACTATTGAGACTAGAACTATTTTAGTCTGGAAGAACCAGCCGTGAACATTTTCAGGATACTGAGATATCAGGTATATTCCTGTGGTGCTTAGAAGGAATAGTCCAAACCAGACTACTAACGAGAGTACAGATGATAGTTTTGCGAACACTGGAGCAAATCTTTCTTTGAAATGTAGAAGAAGCAGCATTGAGTCTGTAACTGTTACTGCACCAACTGCTATTACTGCCCCTGCAAAATGAAGAAATCTAAGTATTGTATATGGTTCTAAAGCTGTCTGAAGAAGAGCTGAAAAACCCATTACTGGAAATGCACCTCTCGTATCTCTTCAGTAAGCTGGACTATATAATAAAGGCTTATCGCTGCTATACCCAGAGCCCATAAGATAACTAAAGTAAACATGTGCTCTTCAAACATTACAGTTTAACAAACGGGTTTGTTTATTATAACTGTTTTCAATAACTATGTCTAAGACTCTAGTTTAAAACGAGTATTTAGTTATCTATTAAATCAAAAACTCTGTTTTTCAAGCCGTCTTCTACCACTTCTGATTCTAATAAAGTCTTAACGTTTTGAGACTGTAGTCTTTCGGCTTCTTCTTCAGAGTCAACTAAAACAAGTTTAGGTATGTTATCTACAGATACAGCTTTTTCTATAATCTCTTTGTGATCGGAAGTTACAACAATACAGTCGGCCTGAGAGATATTAGCATCTTCTAAAACACCTTTCTCCATAAAATCTCTAAACAAGTAATCTACATCCTCTAGTCTAGCTCTTTCTATATGCTCTGTATTGTAGTCGATGACCAAGAACTCTTTACCTTTCTGTTTCAGCTCTTCAGCTACTTTTTGGCCTCTCACCCCGAAACCTACCAGTACGACATGGTTATCTAGATCAATATTCTTAGGACTGTACTCAAGAACTCTTTCCGCTCTCAGGAAAGGGTATGAGAACTTTCTATAGATAAAATCTGAATGTCTGATAGAAAAGGTTGAGACTGCCATTGTTACTGCCGCAGATATTATAACTGCATCTTTTAGATGACCGTCTACTAACCCTGTAGACCATGCGATTATAACTGCGGCGAGAGCAAATTCGCTGACCTGTAACATGTTTGAAGATGTCTTAAAAGATTTTCTTGCGCTCTGACCATCTATAAGCATTACAACAGATATTAATAAAGGTCTTAAAATGAGCACAGAACATATTATTACTGCCGCGATAACCAGTGTCGTATAAGAAGGGGTCGTTACTAATGCGCCTAGCCCTACGAAAAAGATAACCGAAAAGAAGTCTTTCAATGGTTCCAAGTCATCTAAGAACTCTTCAGTTTCAGATCCTCTTGAGAAAGCCAAGCCACCGGCGAAAACAGCGGCAATAATTGAAATATCAATATACTCGGCTAAACCTATGGAAGCAGCAAAGACTGCAACCATCGAAACCGTTCTCAATTCTTGTGTCTTTACAAGCTTATGAAATCTTTTAGAAAATATTTCTCTAAAAATAAAAGCCAAAAACAGGATTAAACCTGTCATAAGAGCAGAGTTTAGGCCTGAAACTGTTAGACCTACAGATAAACCGGATATAATGATTACAGCTACTATGTCCTGTACAAAGTTCGAGGCATTAGAGATCTGTCCATGATGCAGATCCATACGAAGATTCTGGTTAAAGATATCTGTACCTGCCAGAGTAGAGGCTAAAGATCCGGCTAAAGCAATGTAGAGAGAAGTCAATCTGTCAAAACCTAAGTACGTAGATACAGAGAATACCAGCGTAAAGGCTATAGCTATCTGGATTAAAGATACATTAAGACTTTCTGAACCAACTTTCCTGAAACCATCGAGATCAGTACGTAGACCTATATAGAAGACCAGGAAGGATATACCTAGAATCAGTATATCTAAAATATTTGACAAGTGTATAAAGTAGCTTACAGCTACACCTGAGAAGATAAGAGAAGGTATAGAAGGAAAATCTATACGTCTAAAAGATATAAGCACTAGAAAGCCTGCAACAAACACTATGCCAAGCAGTACTATAAGATCCATTAGAGATCACTCCTCCTGATATATTTTCTTAACCCTTCTCCCAGTAGTACTTCAGAGGTGTAAGTTTCAGCTCCTTCAATCTCTTCTTCAGACTCCGCAAGTAGTATAGTATCATCTCCGATTTCATCTAAGATCTCTTTAACTAAAGACTCGTCCTCGAAGTTAATCATAACAAAATCTGCTTTATCCAGTCCTAAATCCTCTCTTAGAGCTCTATGGTGGAAGTCTCCAAAACGGGCCTCTGAAAGATTTTTAACTACATCCGGATCGTTATCAACAACCACAACTCTACCGTATTTTTCTCCTAGCCTTTCTATTATACTCTCTAAGCCCTGTATATAGCCTGCTATAACTGCATGGTTCTCAGGACCATCTTCTGACTTTAAGACTGATTTGCCAGGATAAAGCCTCTCAAAAATCTGGTTATGGAAGAGTATAAGATAGCTTGACAGACTCATAGTTAGAATAGCAACCAGACTTACCATACCTACTTCTGAACCAGAGATAAGACCTACTGATGCTGCCGCAGCTATAAATATAAGTGAGAACTCGCTTGTCTGAGTCATTGTTAGACCTGACTTAAACGATGTCTCCAAACCGAAGCCTTGCCAGTCCACCAGCTTCCTAATAACTACAAACTTCGTAACCATTAAGACCGGTGCAAGCAGCAAAGCTTCTTTCCAGTATGTAAGAAACTCTCCTAGAGACAGGCTGAGACCGAAGTTTACGAAGAACATAGCGATAAAGAAGTCGGTTACTGGCGTCATCTTCTCAACTAGCTCTGTTGAATAACTTACTTGTCCAAGACCTAGCCCTGCTATAAACGCACCTATCTCGATACTTAGACCGAAGCTTTCAGCCGCTATAACAAATATAAAGAGCCACGCTAAACCGGTGATAAAAAGAGTTACGGAGTCTTTAGAAGCTTCCTGCAGTATACGGGGTAACAGGTTTTTTGAAGCAAAGTAGGTTACTCCTGCAGCCAGTAAAAGAAACAGTGAAGCAGATACTAGGCTTGAAACTATATCGGTGTCTGCTGAAGTAATCAAAACCATTAAGATAACGACTGTTATGTCTTGAACAAGCAGGATACCTGTGTTTATCTTACCATACTGTTTAGATATACCTCCAGAGTCTTTCAACAGCTTGATAACTACTGCTGTAGAGCTGTACATAAACGCTAAACCTAGAACCCCTGCAATAAAGGGATTAAAACCTAGTATTAAAGCAGTTAAAAATGATATTAAAGCTGTTAAAGCCATTTGAACCACAGATATCTTCACTACTGGTTTATAGATATGTTCTATCTCGCTGAAATCAAGTTTCAGTCCTATAAGGAACAGTAGAAAAGCCAGTCCTAGCTCAGCCATTAAATCTACGAGATCTGTAGGATCGGCTATAGAAAGAATTCCAGGACCTACAAGAATACCTGCTACCAGATAAGCTACTAATGTAGGCTGCCTAAGCCTGTCAGCTATTAGACCTAGTAAAGCTGCGGAAACCAGTATTACCACGAGATCAAAAGGTATGACTGACTCCATTTAAAGGCCTCTAAGTTATTTTTTAGTCTCCCTGTTTTTGTATCAATGCCTCTATAAAAACTATGAGTAAGTTTGTAGGCTAACCTCGTTGAATCTTGATATTTTTCTGTATATGTCCTCCCTGTTAAGACCTATAGGAGATAGAACCGACTCTGCAGCACGTATAAGCTCTTTCTTATAGAACTCTATGTCGTACTCCACACCGAGCTCGAAGTCTAGTCTTACTCTGTCTATGGAATCGGCGCTGTCATCACGTACAACAAAACATATGTTCTGTCCCGGCTTCATATCTATACCGTGTTCTTTAGCTCTCTTCAAGGCTGCAGCCGTCCTGTTCCTAACAGTGTAGTTCTCCAGTTTTTTGGAACATCTCTTCTTTTTAACAAGTTTATCTGTAGGTACTTTTCTAGATTCAAGCTCTTCTAAACGTTTCTCAACTACTTCAAGCACGTCATCTTCGCTCATTCTCTTGTCCAGTGCTTTAATCATCTCCATCTGAGAGTTTTTGATGAAACAGCATGTCGAACGTTGTTCAAGCTCTATACCTGCTGTCTTGTATTCGCCGTCCTGTTTCTTTCCGAAGTATCTATTGAGTGTGGCGACTCGAGGTCCTGGAGAGCTACGAGGGACAAAAGCACACCATTCAAACCTGTGTTCTGGTTCAAGCTTGATACCTATCTCCTCAGTTATCTCTTCACAAAGCTGTTCAAAATCTTTACAGCCATTTTTCTGCACCCATATACTGTCTATTATTCCGTGTGATACGGTGTATCCGTTCTCTTCAAACCGGTTCTTGGTCTCCAACATTATCTCCCTGTCGAAGGCCTGTATCGCCTGATGGCATTTTATCGAGCCATAAGAGGCGTGGCTGTGCCCCATGTAGCCGAAGCAGGATACCAGTATCCATTTTATGGCGTCTATACTGCCTTCCATGTATCTTTTCTGGTCTTCATCACTGATTTCGTCGACCTTCTCCTTCATCCTCTGTCTGTCCTCGACCAGAGGCTTCAGAACCTTTGGAATAAATCCTCTCCGTCTCTCACATATACTGTAGTCAAGTTCCGGTGTTCTACTGTTGTCACAGCAGCTGCAGCATACAGTTTCCGGACTGATATTCTTCTTAACCATTATATTAGGGAATAGTGATGCATAGTCTGCTTCGTAGACATCGTAATGTATGGAGGGTTCCGGGTTGAATATGAAGCCTCCTCTGTCTGCTTTATGAAGTGTTGAAGCTTTCTTAGGTTTCTCTATATCCCAGTTCTTCCACGGCGTCAGTGTTTCTTCCTCAAGATATGCTTTCCTGACCTCTATACTCGTCAGTATTCTTCCTATACTTCCCCATGCCAGCTCCTGCAAAGGCCTGTAACTTCTCTCCACAAGGTCCCAGAGGCCTTCTAAAGTAGCTTCCTCAAGCATGAAGCTGTTGGAACGGTCTATCAGTATACGGCCAGGAATATTGTAACGTGCGGCGCTGTGCTGTCTTTTACCGTAGCTTGAAACCGTGTTCTCTCCTGCCAGTTTCTGGAACCTCTCCATTCTTCCCAGAGAGAACTCCAGACCGCGTTCAGATATCTTGGTGTTTAAAACCTGTAGAAGTCTTCCTCTGTTGACCAGTACTATATCCGGGTTCTCCTCTTCGAATACTTTAATCAGTGCTTCCAGTACTTCCTCCTCGTTTCCCGCCGGTTTTTCACCGTTTATAGACAGCTCTGTAATATTATTGTTGGAGAGATGTTTTCTGTGGAGCCTTAGATCTATCCGGGAGAGGCTTTCCTCAGGTACGGGACTGATGTTTTTCTGGAGACAGAACCGGAACTGCGGGCTTATATCCACGTTGTAGTACCGGAACGTTGATCTCCCGTACTTCTTCTTAACCTTGTTTACCGTAGCCTTCAGTTTTTCCTCGGAGACTGTGTCCACACGTAAAACTTTCTGTCTATGCTTGGACAAGGTAGGTTTCCAGCTCTCAAAACTAGTTGCTACAACACCTTGCTGTTTTGAAAGCCACGGCCTTATCTCACGTAGCTCCGAGTAACTTCCTCCTATGTAGAACCGTGGACGGTAGCCTGTATGGAGCTCCGGCTCCACACCGTTTTCTGTCTTGCTCCAGGAGACGGTTCTGCCGTTTACAAAATCAATCTTGAAGACCATTACTCCAGCTCTTCCAGTCTCTCCTTGATCTCACGGATTTCACTCCGGTTGGAGTCCAGCTCTTTCTGCAACCCTACAAGAACTGATACTACCGCTACAAGACCGGGGTTCGAACCGTTCATGTATGCGCCTGCATGGGCGTAACAGTGTGCTTTCTCCCATAGAGAGTCTACATACTTTCTGTTTTCTCTTCTAACCGCTTTCTTGAAAGGTTCAAACCTCTGGATAAAACTGTCGAGATGGTTGCGGTACGTAGAGTTTGTTCTTCCCACTTTCTACACCTTAGGTTTCACCAGTTTCTTCCTACGGGTTTTCCTTCTCCAGTAAGACATAGTCGTCTGAAGAGATCCGTTCTCTCTATAGAAAAGCTGTTCAAAGCTTCCGGAGCCAAACTTCCATCCCTGACCGGTTTCCTCAACCGTTAACGTGTTTTCGGAGTCATCTGAAACCATGTATCCTATACCGGAGTCTTCAGGAACAGATACAAGAACTTTGAGACCGTACTTGTCCTGAAGTCGGAGTATCTTGTTCCAGGTTTCACGGAAAAGCTCCTCTCTTTCCCAGCCGTTCAGCTGGCCTTTAATGTAGAGAGATGTAATCCGGGGTAGAACAAGTATATCCGTATCCCTGTCGATAAAGCTCTCCAGTTCCTGTACAAGCCTGTGGTGCTGGAAAGGCGTGAACGCACGTCCTACAAACACTTTCTCAAGTATATCACGGGTTCCGAACGAGTTCAGGGCATAAGTGGATGCCTCGTTACCTGTATCAATCCAGACCGCTGTACTTTCTCCTTCCAGCTCCGAAGCCAGCAGAAACTGGAAAACAGGCTGTTTACCCGCTTTTTGTAAAAGATTTATACCTCTCTCCAGGCCCGGTCTGTCCCGGGGTAAAAAACAGTGTTCTCTCCCAACATCTTGTTTGCTCTTACTTGTTCGCATAAAGTTGTCCTCTCCCCTACAGCCTGTTATTGACGACGCGGGATTTAAGAGAAACCGGAGAGTCTTCCGGTTGTTCCGTTAGAAACCTTAAACAGCTAAAAACACTAGAAGCCTGATTGGAAGAAAACAATTTAGCTATCGATTGAAAACATTGCGTTTAAACTTTACTTTTATTTTTACATAATTTCTCAAATAGTTAGAGAGAATATATTTTGAGAATGAATCCTTCAGGGTTAATTCTCCCAATGTGGTAGGCTTTTTCGGCCGTCCAGCCGGAAATCATCCTCGTAGGATTCTCATTTGATCACATACCTACCGGAATAAAAGGCAGGTAGTAAAGACCTAAGGCTATTAGTACTATTGAGGCGAGCAGTGTTGTCCAAGTCACTGCTTTATCCGGTCCATACCAGATGTCTTTAGTAAATACTGCAAACAGGAAGATCACCAGTTCAATGAGCATGTACATCAACAGGTAGAGCAGTATGTAGGAAGCATAAGCTGGCGTACTCAGCGATGCGTCCGCTAGAACGCCTGTGAATACTAGGGGAAGCGCTACCGAGCATGGTAGTTCAACCAGAGTTATACCGGCGGCAAACAGTGCGATAGCTCCTCCAATAGCCAGGAATCCTGAGGATTCGCTATGAAGTCTATCAGAAACCTCGTTCTTGAACTTGGAGACATACTTGTTCCCGGTAGTTTTACAGGTCGGACCGTGCTCATAGTACTGTAGGAACTCTCTAAAGAAGTATATACCTCCAAGAACTCCTGCTGCACCGATCAAAAGGTTGAGAATGTTGAAGTATCCTATGAAAGCTTCTAGAACATTATACCAGACAAAGATTATACCTCCGTAAACTGCTACAGTCGTAAATATGAATATACCTCCGTAAGTCAGGATCTTTCTACGTGAATCAAACTTAATCACAATACCTAATACTAGAAGCAAAGCACCAATACTGCAAACGTTTAAACCATCAACAAGACCCAGAAGAATAGCGAGAAACGTAAGCGAAAACGCAGCCAAATCCAGCTCACCAATATAAGGAATATAAGTAGTTTCGCTCTCTTTAGTGACTTCACTTTCCTCTTCAACAGGTTCACCCAGTTCATCTTCAACAACACTCCTTATATCATCGCCTACTGAAGGGTTGAAACCGATGAAGAACTCGCCCTCAATAAAAGTCATAGGGGTAGCAATCCGGTCAACCGTTACATCATGTTCTTCCTCAAGACTTTCAATCTGCTGCATAGCTCCGGGAGCATTAATATCGTACTCATTAATCTCTAAACCGGGATATTCTTCTTTCAGCTGTTCATGAAACTCTTGTTGCTGGGCGCAGTAAGGACAGCCATCACTGTAAACATAATCTACAGTAACAGCATCTGCTTCTTGATCAACCTCTCCAGCCGAGAAACCGAGAAAACTGAAAACTAATAAAACCAGTATCGCTATTTTAAATGATTTCATGATATCCAGCTCCTTATATTAATCCCTTATTATACCGAAACTTTTAGATTTAGGGTTGATGATGGCTTCTGGAAAGAGCTTGTACAAGACCAAATAATGAAAAATTGAATAGTAACTGTTAGCACCCGCCGAACCCGGCAAACCAGTTATGTTCATCCTGTCCGGATAGGAATGCTTTTACGGCCTTTTGGCTTTCCTATTATTTAGCTGTCCATCCGCCGTCCACGACTAGATTCTCACCGTTTATGAAGTTACTTTCATCCGAAACCAGAAACGTGACAGCGTTCGCTATATCTTCTGGTTGGCCTAGTCTAGGTGTCAATGTATTTTGATCAAAGAACTCTCTCTGCTCTTCATCCTCCAGCATTTCCTTTGTCATAGATGTCTTGATCACACCAGGATCCACTGCATTCACGTTGATACCTTGAGGACCGTAATCTACTGCCATCGATCTTGTTAGCTCTACGACACCGCCTTTAGATGCGGAGTAAGGCGAGTTGTTGGCAAAACCTACTAGACCGGCAATACTTCCAATATTCACGATATCGCCGTCGATGTCTTCCTCCATCATGTGTTCTATTACATATTTACTGCAGAGGTAGACTCCTTTCAAGTTAACCTCTTGTATCCGGTCCCATTCATCTTCCTCTGTCTCGTGAATTGATCCGCCGGCGTGGATACCCGCATTGTTTACAAGTATATCTATGGAGCCGAACCGCGAGGCAGATTCGTACACCATGTCCTTTACAGATTCTTTTTTGCTGACATCTGTTTCTATAAAAGCGGACTCACCTCCCTCTTTGTTAATCAACTCGTCCGTAGGCTGTGCATCAAGGTTTGGCTGGCTCTTTACATCGGCAACTACAACGTTGGCGCCATCTTGTGCCAGTTTTAAAGCTATAGCTCTTCCTATTCCAGAAGAAGCTCCTGTAACAATCGCAGTACGACCATCCAATTTCATAAGTGGTTATTCGAAAATATGGATTAAATAATTTTCTAGAAACGGT
>LKMO01000009.1 GCA_001563905.1 Nanohaloarchaea archaeon B1-Br10_U2g19 | reverse complement strand
CTGAAAGACGACGACTCAGAGTTCAAAGAGGAGTTAAAGAAGCTTCAGGAGGAAGAGAAAGAGAAAATAGTAGATGAGATGGAAGACGCTCTAGAATCCAAGATACAGGAGAAAGAGGATGAATGGCGGCAAGCATTCGAAAGTTACAGAGAGAACGATAGAGAGCGTTTCATAGAGATACTGAACCAGATACAAGATGAGCTTGTGGAAGAAGCTGCGAAAAACATAACAGATATAATTGAAGAAACCCAGGAAAAAGCAAGAACTAAAGCCCTAGGAGAAATCGATCGTAAAACCCAAGAAATATCTAAAGAACTGAAGAACCATACTCAGGAACTTATAGAGCAAGAAACTGAAGTAAAGGCAGACAAAGATTCTATTGAAGATATAGAGATCCATGTTGAAGAGCTTGAAGAAGATAAAAATAGTTTAAAACAGGAAGTAGAACAGACTAAAGAAAACTTGAAAAACCAGATCCGCGACATCAAAGCATCTAAAGCCGATAAAGAAGAGCTTACTCAACAGACAGAAGAAGTACTAAACAAGCTAGAAAAGCAAAGTAAAGATCTCAGAGAGAATATAACACATAATAAAGAAAAACTAGGAGAACAGATTGCGCAGCTTGAAAAACTGTCTCAAGACATAGACAGCCGTACTGAAGAAAATTCGGAGAAACTGGAAACCGAAATAAAGTCTAGAAAAGAAGAGCTTGAAAATCTAAGCTCTAAAATAGACGAGAAGAGTCAGGAACTAAAAAAGTTTGAAAAATCGGTTGAAACCCAACTAAAGAAGTTAAACAATTCAAAAGCCGATAAAACGTCTTTAGAAGACGTCAAGTCCGAATTGGAAGAACTGAGGTCTCAAGAAGAAGGAAACAGTAGTAAACTAGAACAGCTAGATAATGAGCAGGAAGATCTAGAGAACAAGATAGATAATACCGAGAAACAGATTGAAAATGAGTTAAAAACATCTATAGATCAGACAGAGGAAAAACTGGACTCACTGAAGAGCAGAACACGCTCAGATATTGGAAATCTTGAAAAACAGTTCGAAAATCTTTCTCAGATACTAGAAGAATTAAAGCTGGAAAGCAGCGAAAAAGACGAGAAACTGGAAGAGTATGAAAAAAGTTTAGACAGTCTCCGAAACGAGATAAGGGCTGCAGAAGAAAAGATTGAAGAGGTAGACTACGCAGATACAAAAGAGTTAGAAGGCTTAGAAGAACAGTTAACAAACAGTATAGATAGTATAGAAGAGGATATACGCAAGTTATATGAAGAAACAGAGATTGATACGCAGTGGATAGAAAGTAAGATAGAAGAGCACAACGGACAGATAGACGCACTTCAAAGCTCCAGAAAAGATCTCAACAGTAGAATAGATGAAGAGAAAAAGAAAAGAGAAGAACTACAAGAACAACTAGAAAGCGAGGCGAACAGCTTAAAAGAGAAAATTGAGGACGTCTCAAGCTTAAAAGCAGATAAAAATTCTTTGAAAGAGCTGAAGAAGTCGGTTGAAGAGAAGAATCAGGAGTTAGAAGAGTCTATAACCAGAGAGACCGACAAAAAGTTAGAGAGTATAGAAGCAGAAATCAGTGCTGCAAAAGATAAAGTAGAGAAGTTAAAGAAAGAAGAAGAGAGAAACAGAGATCTACTTGAAGCAGAGCTAGAAAGGGAAGTAGAAGACATTGAACAATCTCTGAACAGCTTGAAGGAAGTGAAAGCTGATAAAAAAGACCTGGAAGACTTAGAAGATTCGTTAGATACTCTCAAATCTTCAGTATTGAAGGAAACTAAAGAGAAGATAGAACGTTTAGAAGAAAAACAAGGAAGAAAGATAGAAGACTTAAAGACAGAAGAAGACAAAAACAGAGAATTAATAGAAACAGAGACAGAAAAAATAGAGAAAGAACTAAACAAGCTTTCAGACTCAAAGACAAGTCATGAAGAGCTTGAATCTCTGAAGGAAAGGCTTGAGAATAAGACCCAGGAACTAGAATCTTCTCTGACAGAAAGTACGGAGAGAAGGTTAGAAAGCTTAAAGTCTGACTTAGAAGAGCTGAAAAATCAGCATGAAGAAGAGCTCAAAGAGAACAGAAATCTGATTGAGGCGGAGCTAGAAAAAGAAATAAATAATATAGAAAGTTCGATAGAAAACTTGAAGGACTTGAAAGCTGATGAAAATAGCTTAGAAAAAGTTGAAACTTCTTTAGAAGACCTTGAATCATCATTAAACGATTCAGATAAGAGAATTAGCTCATTGGAGACTCAACAAGAAGAAAAAGTAGAAGAACTATCAGAAAAACTAGAATCAAAGATAAACAAAAATGAGCTTGAGCCTCTTCAAAACAAGACAGATAGACTAGAGAGCGAACTGAAAGATAAACCAAACAAAGAAAGCTTGAAAGAGACAGAAAAGAAGCTGGAAAAGACTTATTCAAGAACTGAAGAGCTGGAACAAAGACTACCTCAAGACGTTCTGGAAAAATTAGAGAGGTTAGAGCAGCTTGAGAGCCGTCAAAAAGATTTAAGGAAAAAAGTAGCAGATAAAGCCGATCAAAACGAATTGAAGAAAGCCAAATCAAACATGGATTCAAAAATAGACAGTTTATCTTCAGAATCCGAGTTTGAAAGACTGAAAGACACCATCAACTCTATAGACCACAAGATAGATGAAACCGTTAACCGTATGAACAGTATTGAATCCCGAGTCAGAACAGTCGAAAACAATCTAGGATACCAAGAAAAACCGGAAAACCTCGACAGTTCCGAACAAGAAACAGAGATAACAGAAAGTTCTGAACCGGATGCACTTACTCCGGAAGATCTCACGCAAGAAATGGTGGACGAAGAAGTAACAGTTTTCGGAGAGTTAAAGTTCCGTAGAAACGTTTCAGGAAGTAAACTATATGCATTAAGTGGTGATGACGACTGGATCATAGCACGTTCCGATACAGAGCTTAAAGAAGGAGAACAAGAGATTGAAGGAACCGTGAAGTCTCTTGAAGGAAACCTGTACTTAAAAATTTAGATATAGAGTACCCTTAAAAGTGTTAGAGTTCACATTTTTCTACACAGTCTTACAAGCGGCCGTGGTGTAGTCCGGCCAATCATTTCGGCCTTTCGAGCCGATGACCCGGGTTCAAATCCCGGCGGCCGCACTTAAACTTATTCTATTTTGAGGTTTTCGATACAGAGTTCTTCTGAACCAGAGTTCTCTAATATACTATTGTATAGGTTTTCTAGCTCATATAGAGCTTTTTCCATGTTTTCAGCCTCTACCTCTATATTGATCTCTCCTGTGTATCGTCCATCCTCTTTACGGTAGTTTCTGAACCGGTATGTGATCTTTCCTGTATCTAGTTCTTGTTCAGCGTAGACGTTAGAGACTTCTAGTTCCTTATCAGAGAGTTCTTTTCCTGGATGGAACCAGTCTGAGCTGAAGTTTTCCTTGTAACGCCTTAATGTTTCTTGAAGTATATTTTCTTGCTGGCTCAGTATATTATATGCTTCGCTGGTGTCTATGAAAGGTTCTTTATGCCAGGAGTGGTTCTCAGTACTGTCGTAAGAAATATCTTTGTCAGAGTAAGTTGCGTTAAGAACTGTTTTTTGTTGAGTGTTTGAGTCTTCAGAAATACCGGTTTTTTCAGGTTGTGTTGCCAAGTTACCCCTGACAACGTTTTATTTTTCAGATGTTTTTACCTGTTCTGGCTCAGATCTTTTTCTGCTGCGATCTGCCAGACCAAGTCCAAGTAGTGTGAAAGGTTCTCCCGGTGTTTTCCTGAGCCATCCGCTTCTATAGCTTTACTGTTTTCTTCGGTTAGAGGCATGTTTCCTTCTCTTGTTGGAGAGTTTTCCGCGGTTTTATTGTAGTGTAGAAGTAGAGGTGATGGCCGGCTAATGTTTCCAGAGAGGTAGTTTTCTGTTACTGCCTCAATATAGTTTTCAGCTTCTGGATCAAAGTTTTCTCCTCCTAGAAGCCTGAACTCTCTTTCGACAGCTTCCATTACCCCTATTTCTTCTTCGTAACGTTCGGAGTAGTTTTCTCTTATATCTTCGAGGTCAGGAAGATCTTCGGTTCCTGTAACAAAGTTTGCTGCTGCAATACTCGCATCCATTATACGGTTTATCTGGGTCTCTAATCTTTGCTCGTATATTTTATCGATGTAGTTCTCTCTGTTTTTGTCGGTGAATCCTTCTAAGGCTTCAGAGTCAAAGCCTACTGAGAGAGAAATCCTATCTTTCTCTCGGTCATAATTGTTGATAACGCCGTACCGAAAGTTTTTGTCTCCGGAAACGGTTTGTTCTTCAGCCAGTATGCCTTCCCACACGTCTAAATGTCTTATTTGCTCTGTTTCCACACCTTTTCTCTTGAAATGTTCTTCTGCTAGAAACGCCGGGAATCTTGGAAAAGTTTTCTCTCCGAAAGAGAGGTGTTTCAGCTCTTCTCTAATACGGTACCGGCTTTCTTCTGTTTCTTCATAGCTTTTTGATACGTCTTTTACAGCCACAATAAAACATTGTAATGTACCGTAACTGTTTTACTTTTTTGCTATAACCAGGTTTTTAACAGATAAACAGGCTAATATTTAGTATGGAAAGTAGTTTTGACTGGCTGTCGCTTGACAGAGACGAGAACGTTCTCTGGGAAGGAAAACCTATAATGAAAAGCATTTATCCCGCCATACTGGTCGGAGTGCCTTTAATACCTGTAGGTATAGGCATAATTATAATCGCTGCCGCATACCTTCACAAAGAGAATACCGAGTTCGTAGTAACATCTCAAGGACTCTACAAAAAGACAGGCGTGCTTTCTAGACGTGTAAAAAATATCGGTTTTGATAAAGTCCAAGACATCTCCTTCAACCAGGGAATCTTCGGCAAAAAGTTCGGCTACGGAAACATAGGTATCAGTACCGCTGGAGGACAGAACGTTGAAATGCGTTTCAACAGTATAGACAGTCCTAAACAGGTCCAGGAACTGATCAACAAAAGAATTAGAAGTAAAGAAAAGGGCAGTGAAGAGCTTGATGATGAAAAAGTTTTGAAAAGTATTTTGAAAGAGTTAAAGGCTACCAGAAAGTCTGTTGAAAGGATAGAGGAAAAAGTTTAGTGGATATCGTGACCTCTCTCCTTATCTCTCTGTCTTAAAGCCTGGTCAACAGGTTTATCCTTGCTCTGTTCAGCAGCATCTATAATCTCTTTCACTCTCTTACTACCTGAGTACTCGGGTCTTAGATCTCCTCGGAACAGGTCTTCAAGATCCTCCCATTTCTCTCTTCTTATCATTTCTTGAACATCTTCTCTCTTCAGTGTTTGAACCAGTTGGTCTCTATCCATATCTTCAATCTCTTCTACGATACCTCTGTCCTTCATCAGGTTCTGCTTCCGTTTAACCGCTATCAAACCGTTTATGACTCTTAATGCATCCATTAGCTGAGAGTGTTCATTATGGAAGATACTCATTTCATCTTCTATAGAAGATATTGATTCGGCTAGTTCTTCTTGTAGAAGTTCGTCGTTAGTATTTCTGAGTCTATCAAACTTTTGGCGTCTTTTTTCAGACAAGCCTTCGTGCTTATCTCTTTTAAGCTCTAAATCTGCTTTAACTTCGGATCTTTCCTCTCGGAGATCTTCAAGATCCATTTCTTCTATACTGACTTTGTCTCCGTGAGTAAATCTATCGAATATACCGCTTATGATACTTACCATGTATAAGAAAGTTGTAATGTTCCTAAATAAAACCTATTCATAGATCTGTTTGAAGGACTTCCATCTGTAACTAATAAGTTTGAAGCAGTCTTTTGCATCTTCTTCTGCTTTAAAGAACATTCTTTTCCAACCACCATCTATCTTCAACAGTATGTGAGGATAGATTGACTCTGGTCTAAACTTTATACCTTCTATACGAGAAAAATGTGCTTTATCTACTATTTCATCCGAAGTAAAGTTCTCTCTTATCTTTTCCCATTCTTCTGAATCCCTGTCTTCTCTTTCAACATGATCCTTGGTTACCGCAACGGCTCCAAGCTCTGACTCAAACTCTTCGTACTCCATAGACTACTTACCTATATATTCGCCTTCCTGTCTTCTAAAAGGTTTCTCATCCATCTCCTCTCTTACATGAGCTACTATTCCCGGTGTTCTTGCTATAATAAAAAATCCTTTACCTAGTTCAGGCTCCCATCCGAGGTCTGTCATTACTGCGGCGATAGCTCCATCTACATTTAACACTAGATCGACTTTCTCTTCAGCTAGTACATCTCTGATACCTTGTATTTTTTTGATAGACTTTCCTGCCAGTCCAAGTGTTTCTGCTTTCTCTATTATCTTTACTGCTCTAGGATCCTCGTCCTTGTAAACCTTATGTCCTAGTCCAGGCAACCGTTTAGATTCTTCTAGATACTGTTTTACTATATGTTCAGCTGTCTTATCGCTTTGTAGAATTCTCATTGCTTCTTCGATTGCGCCGCCATGTGAGTCTCCTAAAGCCATTATTCCTGCGGCAACACTAGTGTTCATACTGTTTCCTCCGCTTTGAACAGTTCTTGCTGCTACTGTTGAAGGGTTTCCTACACCGTGGTCAATCGAGCTTGATAGAATAGTGTTGAAAAGTTCTGACTCTTCTTCAGAAGGTTTTTCTCCTTTCAGTATCAGCCAGATTGCGTCGGAGAACTCCATCTCCATTACGTTTTCGAGTTTTTCTCCTCTTACAACTGCGTCTTCTCCTGAGCTTGAGATCTCGGTTTCCCAGTTCATAGTACTTCTTTTAGTTTTCCAGCTATTTCATGGTGTACATTGACTACTTCTGCTCCTACCTCCCTAAGTCTCTGTTTTTTACCTGAAGGTGTGCCTTTGCTCCCTCTTATTATGGCTCCTGCATGTCCGTACTGTTGTGAAGGCAGTTTTTCTGTGAACTCTCCTGCTATAAACGCTACTAGAGGCTTGGTAAATTCTCCTTGTTCTAGGAGTTCTGCTGCTTTTTCTTCATAGGTTCCTCCTAGCTCTCCAAACATTACTACTGCCTCGGTCTGATCATCTTCTTCAAAAAGTTTGAGAGCATCTTCAAAGGTTGTTCCTGCTATTCTATCTCCACCCAAACCGAGTGCTGTTGAGACTCCGTAACCTGCCTGTCTTACTACCCATGCAGTTTCAGTTGTCATACCTCCGCTTTTGGACACTATACCTATCTTTCCTGGCTTGTACACTTTTCCAGGTTTGTTTCCTCCTATAGGTCCTAGCTTGGTTTTTCCAGGCGACATTATTCCTACTGATGTAGGTCCTACGACTCTAGCATCTTTTTCTTGGGCCTTTTCGTAAATTTCCCAGGCATCTTTTACAGGAATTCTCTCTGTAATAATATTGAGTAATGGTATACCGTTCTCCAGTGCTTCGAATGCTGCGTCTTTTGCAGCGAAAGGCGGGACATAAACGATTGAAGCATTGATCTCTGGATGATGTTCTAAGGCCTCCCGGACCGTATCATAAACAGGTACGCCGGCAACTTCTTGGCCTCCTTTGCCCGGGGTCACCCCTGCAACTACTTTGGATCCGTACTCAACCATCTCCGGGACCTTTTCGCTTGCCTCTCTACCCGTAATACCTTGAACAAGTATCCGTGTCTCCTCATCGACTAAGATACTCATACTTTTTTCTCAACCCTTTCCAGCTTTTCGAAAGCAGTTTCAATACTCTCTATAGAAGGTTTAATGATAGATACACCACTGTAAGAAGTATTGAAGGTGTTGTAGCCTTTAACCCATACAAAATTCATACCTGCTTTTTCTGCAGCTCTGTCTCTTTTTACATTGTTGCCAAAGTAGACAAACTGTTCTGCAGATTCTTCACGTTCTTTTAGGAACTCTTTGAATATTTTAGGATTTGGTTTCTCTACGCCTACTTCTTCAGATACAGTAAATCCTTTGTAAGAAACTTTTTCATGTTCTAAAAGCTTTCTGAACCAGTTCTTGCCTTTGATGGAGTTGTCGCTTATGAAACCTATCTCGCCGTAGTTCTTAGAGCATTCTCTCAGAAAGCTGAACACACCGTTGCTTCTCAAGAACTGTTCCTCTCTTTTCTCATATCTTTCTATAACTTTTCCTGCGTCTGCTTCTAGATTATTTTCTTTGAGGTAACGGTCTACTTCAGGAACGTTGTAGATCTTAAGGGTGGGTTTTACAAAATCTGGCTGCTCAACCCCGTTTTCTCTAGCTATATCTCTAAAAAGTTTTTCTTGAAGCCTATAACAAGGTATTAACGTATCTCCTATATCGAAGACAGATATCTTATCCACTGATTTTTTCACCGGTTTGAAACTTTGTTTACTGCTTTTTCGACACTTTCGAAACTGACTTTGTTTATCTGAACTCCTTCAGTTTCCGATCCGAACGTATGAAAGCTTTTAACCCATACAAAGTCCATACCTACTTTTTCTGCGGCTTTATCCCGGTCTACGTAGTTTCCAAAGTAGACGAAGTCTTCAGCATCTTCTTTTCTCTCTTGTACGAATGCTTCAAATATTTTAGGATCTGGTTTTTCAGCGCCTACTTCTGCGGAGACAGTAAAGCCTTCGTAGTTTAAACCAGCGTTGTCAAAGTTTTCTTTGTAGAACTTTTTTGCAGGTTTAGAGTTGTCGCTTATGAACCCTATAGGCCCGTAATGCTGATTTATCTTCTTCAAATCCGGTATCATGTTCTGTTTCAAGTAGTTTGACTTCCATTCCAGGTATTTTTCTGTTACTTCTTCCCCATCTGCCTCTATACCTTGCTCATCGAACCATTGGTTGATCTGCTCTGGTACATAGACATTGTACTTGTTTATATCGATCTTCGGTGTTTCTTCTCCTACTACTTCTCTAATAACTTCGTTTATTTTCGAATGTGAAGGCACTAACGTGTCTCCAATATCGAAAACCGGTATCTTACTCATTTTCTATCATCTCCATAAGTGTTTTAGCTGTCTCTGTCATTGTAGTATCGTTTCTGTAAAGCTTCATATTCAAGTTATGTTTTTCTTTGGTTTCTTCTAGAAGTTTGAACGCTTTGTCTGCGTTAGGTCCGTCTCTACGGACTACTATAGGATATTTTGGCTTTATTTCTTCTAATGCCTGGCAGAACCCTTTCATAGTCCGATATATATCAGTGTTGTTAGCTGTTCCGCCTACATGCCATAATCCTTTAAGCCCAGGTTTTGAGAGAACGATTTTAGATAGTTCGTACAGTTTTTCTGTCGGAGGGTTTCCTCCGTACTCCATATAGTTGGCAGGCCTTCCTCCGTACTGTATTAGGGCATCCATATTGGTTAAGGATGCTCCTCCTCCTGCCAGCATCATACCTATATCTCCGTTGAGCTCCGTGTATTTCCCGGCTATCCCTCTATGATCTTCTTCATCTATTTTCTGTACTTGTTTCTCTCTTTCTGTTTTTTCTCTTCCAAAACCTGTTCTTTCGGCATAGTTTCTTTCGTGTCGGTAGGCCGCGTCCTCATCAAGGTCTATAGATGCATCGAGAACAGTGAATCCTTTCTCTGTTTTTGCTAAAGGATTGGCCTCTAACATCCTTGCATCTTCTTCAAAGAAGCATTTAAGCATATTGTAAAGTGTTTTAGTTAGAGGATTAAGTTCTTCCGAACATATACCTATTTCTTTGAGAAACTGTCTGAGTTTCCAGCTTTCTAAATCTTTTAGAACTGTTTTATGTATTTCTCGATTTTCTACACCGGTTCCTCCTTCTTTACTGAATATTATTACAGGACTTCTAACATCTGTATCATATACGAATGATACGTAGTATTCTTTAGAGTGTTTGACTCTTTCTTCAACTAGAACATCTTTAACCTCATGATTGTTAACTTCTTTACCTTTCATTTCTGAAGCTTTATCTTCTGCATCCTTTAAACTATCTGCAAACTCTATACCGCCATGTTTCTTTCTATTTTTGGCCAGTACTTGGGCTTTGACGACATATCTCTCTCCTTTCTTATCCGGAACTCTTACACCATAAGACTTCAGAAGTTCTTTAGTTTCGTGCTCGTAAAGCTTCACAACTACAACTCTAACGTTGATTAATGAAAAACTATCGATAAAAAAAGTACTAGACTTTCTCCTGATAAAATATACCGTACTCCGGATGTACCGCCATTCTACTTCTTTCGAAACCATCGTGCCAATCGTACATGGCTGAGTCAAAATACTGGTTTATGACATCTTCTGCAGTCTCTCTTCCTTCCTCGATACCGGGATCTGTCTCCAAAGGATCTAAGTTAGGAGACATTGTTCCTCCGGCCAATACTTCTAAGCTCCTACCCATCTTTCTTTCTGCTTCTTCAAGAAACTCTTCGAGCATGTAACCTAGCTCTTCGTTTCCTATAGTCTCAAAATGTCCTAGAGCACCTGTCTGACTGTAAGAATCATATACTGCTACACCTATACATGATCCTAGAAACTCAGAGTCTAATACCTCTCTTTCAGATAGTTTCCAGGTATTGTTCTCTACATCCCGGTACGAGCTAACGTCAACAGTATTCTGTATAACAGACACAAGACATATGTTCAACCACCATCTTTATTTAATCCCTTTCTCAAATGTGTTTCACATGGTTTATACAGGCAGAGGAGATAGAGGAAGAACAGATCTTTCCTCCGGCGAAAGAGTTTCGAAAAGCTCTGAAAGAATAAGTGCTTACGGAACAGTAGACGAACTAAACTCTGTCCTAGGTCTTTGTAGAGTACACGGTAAATCAGAAGAGCTTGAAGAGATTCAGAACGAACTACATATTCTACAGGCCGAGCTTGCTAACAGAGATCCGGAGAAAAAAGTTACTGAGAAAAACACTGAACGTTTAGAAGAGTTATGCGACAGGTTCCAAGAAGAATGTCCTCCTCTAAGAGACTTTATCCTGGCTGGAGGCTGCGAGTCTGCCGCACATCTACATCATGCAAGAAGTGTTGCAAGAAGGGCTGAAAGGAAAATTGTTCGTCTTGATGAAAAGGAAGAACTACGTGAAGACGTTTTAACCTATATTAACCGTTTAAGCGACCTACTGTTTCTAATGGCGCGTCACGAAAACTTTCTGAACGACGTTGAGGAGAAAAATCCTGTCTACTAAATTATGCATTGACCAGTAAATAACCTAGTACAAACACTGTTGTCCATCCTATAGCAGATATTGCGGCAGAAAGTCCTGCTACCTTCTCAAAGTTTTTAACTCGGTCTGTTCTTTCACTCCATTCGTCTGAAAGCTCGTCAAACTTAGGTGTAACCCATAAATTAAGGAACACTCCGTTCAGAAAGATTACTCCTACAAGGAAGAACTTTACTTGGAACATTCTATCTAATATAAGTGTTGGGCGGCTTAGAAACATGAACAGTCCTGTTACAGAGATTATCAGGAAGCCTATCCAGATCATCAGTGAGAATACCGGAGCTGTTTTTGCTGTGTAGTTAGCTCTTTTCGGATTCAAATGCATCAGAGCATTTACCGCATCTGTAACCAACACTGCTCCTAAAGCAATGATTACTCCGAATACATGCAGCATATGCAGTGAGAGATTCGGATCCAAAAGAGGAGAAAAATCTATCATGTTTTTTCCCTCCACTGAGAACTAGTTATTGTGAAAATGAAGTACAGACTTGTTAAAGCTATTAAGAGGCTTGTAGCTACAACAATATAAGCTAGTTTAGACTCTTCAGCCGCTGCCGAAACACTGTAACCTCCGTGATCCGAATGGGCTGCAGTCTTTGAAATCAAGATTGCCCAAGTAACAGCTAAAGCCTGAAACTTCCTCATCTATAACAACTGTTTTTCTCTACTTGTTTAAAGACATTTACCAAAACCCTTTTTTACTATTCTAGACCTGAGTTAATGTATGGATAGAGAATTTCTTCTGCCCGGATTATTTACTGTTTTACTTGGATTCCTACTTTTAACAGGTCTAACCTATACCGGTTACGAACATTTTACTGAAGCCGAATCGGTTGACGGCGAGGCAGACGTAGTTATAGATATGGTTGCCGACGACTGGTATTTTGAGCCTGAAGAGATAACCGTGGAAGAAGGCGACCACGTAAAACTGGTTGTAGAGTCTAGACAGTCTGAAACAGGACAGTACGACCACGGAATACATATACCTTCACTAAACGTTAACGAGCATTTAGAGGCTGGAGAAACACATGAAGTAGAGTTTATAGCAGATGAACCTGGAGAACACCGTTTCTACTGTAACGTATACTGTGGAGACGGCCACCACAACATGGACGGAAACATAATTGTAGAAGAAAACGGAGACCACAATCATGAAGACTCCGGAAACGAAGACATTGATACCAATGATCTACCTGAAAAAGGTTTTGAAGACAAACAGGAACAGCTGGAGTACCAAAAGGTTAACGGTGTGAAAGAGTTTAATCTGACCGCAGAACATATCATGTGGGACTACGGAGACGACCATATCGTAGAGTCATGGGGATACAACGGCCAGCTTCCAGGACCGGAGATAAGAGTTCAGGAAGGCGATGACGTAAGAGTTAACTTCCAGAACAATCTGCCAGAACCTACTACTGTTCACTGGCACGGTGTAGACGTCCCTATCGAGGCTGACGGAGTTCCCTGGGTAACCCAAGAACCTGTTGAGACTGGAGAAAACTTTACTTACGAGTTTGAAGCAAAGCCTGCAGGAACCCGTTTCTACCATACACACGGTTCTCACCACGGAGATGAAGCAGAACAGATGGATATGGGTCTATCAGGCGCACTGATTATTGAACCCGAAGATTATGAGGAGCCAGATGTTGATGAAACAATGATTTTAACCGAGAGAATTGGCGAAGGAATCTATCCTGTTCAAGGCCAAGTATATCCTGATGTACCGGAGATAAAGGTTAGTGAAGGAGATACTGTAAGAGTGAGAATGATAAATGCAGGCTCAACCGCATACCACCCAATGCATCTTCACGGACACCAGTTCGAAGTGGTTGCGAAAGACGGCAACCCTGTACCGGAAAACAGTACACAGGAGAGAAATGTGAAAACAGTTCACCCTGGAGAGACTATAGATATAGAGTTTGAAGCAGACAATCCCGGACAGTGGATGTTCCACTGCCATGAGCTAAGCCATTCTGAAGGCGGAATGATAGCAGAGATAGTCTACGAAGACTATGAGTCAGAGTTTTCAGATACAGATCATGACCCTTAGACCATTAAAATAAAAGGCTAGTAGAAACCGTAGTCTTTGATCTCTTCTTTCCATTCGTCGGTCCAGTCAACGAAACAGAAGCCTTGATCTTTTTTTAGGGTACTAGGATTAGTTGCGTTTCTTATCCATTCCTTATTCCCGTATTTTTCCTCAGCTATTTCATTTATTAGATCTAGTTCTTCTTCGTTAAATTCAGATATTATGTATTCTCCTTCAGTAAAGCGCTCGATCAACAGGTCTTCAACTAAGCCTTTTTCGCTGTGTTCGGCATGTTCAAATACTCCTGGTAGAGACTCTACAAATTCGTACTCTGATTTCTCTTGTTTCTCTCTTAACTGTATAAGACTGTCAAGTCTTTCAACATTCCACGGCTCTAATGCTAGAACTCCGTGGTAGAGTACAGCGTCTTTTTTCTTTCTCTGACTATTGCCTGATACTGTTTTACCATCTATTCTTACACTGAAATGTTCTCCGACACCTAGAAATTCTTTTTCAACACCAACTTCGTCCAACACATCTGCTATTTTAGGTCCGAAGTATTCTCTGTGAAGTTCTTCAGGATACCTGTTTTCCTCTAACGGAACAACTATGCTGTAGAAGACTGCGTTGTCATCACAGTATATAACGGAGCCGCCTGTATCTCTGCGGGTATAGTCCACATCTTCTTTTACGTCTTTAATGTCGCTGAAACATTCATTTCTAGCAAGTATAACGGAAGGACTTTCAAATTCATAAAGCCTTAAGCTTTTTGTTCCTTCTTCAGACGCTTTTTCCAGAAGGTAATCATCTATAGCAAGATTGGTTGGTGCATCATACTCCCCAAGGTAAACCTCCCATTCAGACATATCAACGGTTTGAAAACCGATCTTAATAATACCTACCAACAAAATAAAACCAGTTAAAAAAGTAGACTACGGAACAAGAATATAGAAGCGAGGGTAACCAAGTGGTCAAAGGTGCAGCGTTGAGGGCGCTGTCTCGTAGGAGTTCCGGGGTTCGAATCCTCGCCCTCGCATATCTACGCATACAAACAACGTGTTCGGTTTATAATTATTGTTCAATCTGAACTTCGATTAGCTCTTTTCCAATATTTGAATTAAATTTTTCATCTGTTCTTCTCAATCCTTTAAGATATTTCTCGGCCCTATCTTTTGCAACTTTATACCTCTCTTTAGTTGGTTTAGGAGTGTACATAACGGTAGAAACTACTTTTTCAAAATCCTCAGGATTTTCTAATTTTTTCCTTGATTTCTCATACTGGTTGTTATTTCCTTCCTCGGCTTCACTTACATACCATTCTACATCTTCTTTAGGATATCCGAGAAATAGTCCAAAATCCGTGTAATAATCTAATCTATTGGAGTATTCTTGTTTTAATACCTCGAACTTATCGGAATTTCCAGCAACAAAAACAGGTAAATGGGTCTTCTCCTCTCTAGCATAGTCAGGCAATTCAGAATAATCAACGAAATTCAGCTTAACTGTTCGAGTATTCAAACCTATTTCACCCAATTCCTCTTGGTATTCAGTTATTTCATGACGAACTGCGGGCGTGGTACCAGGTTTCAAACCTAAAACAACTAAAGCTAGAGAGTAACCAAAGGTTCCTTTTAAGCCATCTTGGACTATTTTTTCTAATATTCTAAATTCTTCCTCAGTACATTCAAACTGCATAAATTGAAAACCTTTAACCTCTATTTTAATTTGAAGAGTTATGAGTAATTGGCATCCAACAGTCAAAGATGTAGTAACGGCACACGAGGTAGTCAAACAAAAATCAGAAGTAAGGACTGGAGGTTTTAGAAGCTCACAGCAAAGAGCTCTAGAACAAATACAGAAAGTTATACAAACAGCAAAAGGTCAAGGAGATATCTATGTTTCAGCCGCAGTATATCTGAAAAAATTAATAGATAAACACCCATTCAACGATGGAAATAAGAGAACCGCAATAATGATAACAGAAAGATTCCTCGAAGAAAACAATGAAGAACTTAAACCTCATAAAATACATAACACTGAAGAACTATACAATACTATAAAGTGGGAGTTACCTTCAATGAATATTGAGGAAACCGCCCACTGGCTAAAAACAGGTGAAATATCAGATGACAACTCAAATTGAAACCGAAACAGAAGAAGCAGGAAGATGGCTAAATTCGAAACAGAAGTTCGAAGAAATAGCAGACAAGTACAAAGAATTATTCAAAAAACTAGAGTAAAACTAAGCTAATATAACGCTAATCCGAACAGGTTCTTAGGCTGCGTCGCCCTCGCACACCACTCCTATAAATTATAGATCAATTAGGCTTCGTTAAATCCTGACTATTAAACAAAATAGAGAGTTTAATACAGGAATTTGTCAGGTCTAGTAGCCGCATCAATTTGATCGCCTATGTAGCTTCCTGTTATTAGTTCTCCTTTCTTGTTGACTAGGCCTTCATGATTATCGACTTCTTCTGTACTTTCTTCTAGATCTAGAATTTTAGCCGGAGTATTGAAATGATGCGCATACCGGAAATGGATTCTAGTATTACTGTACTGTTTTTCCTCACCATTCTTCCCGTTTATAGATCGGCCTTCAGAACTTATTGCATAAGAACTGTCTAGCTCTTCTTCAAGATCCTGTATGATACTTTGAGCATTTTTAGTATTCGAGTTTATGGAGAATTCGTTCCAGCTAGGATCATTTCTTTTGAAGACCTGGGTCCCTTCTTCCATTATAGTGTCTTTTCTATCATCATCTATATCAGGATAGATAGTGATGAACTTACCTTCTTGTCTGCCGCCTTCATTATTGTTGAATGCATGAACATCCTGCATCACTTTATGGTTAATATCATTTTCTTGTAGATAAGGTAAAACCGCGTTAGCAACCGGTCTTGCCTCTTCTGCATACGCGGCTACTCTTACTTTCCATCCTTGGTGAGGCATTTTTCCTCTTTCTTCAGGGAAGTATTGTGTGAAAGTATCTCCACGAGCAGTTTCACCAGGCACCCATTTCTTAGTGTTGCCATAGCGTCCCTCGGATATCAGATCATACCATTCTTGGTCTATAGCATCTCTCAAAATGTAATTGCCGTCTTCGTCTTCGATACGAGGAACCGATCGCACATCCCCTTCAGAAGTTTTCGGATATTCTCCTTCACTCATACTGTCTATTTCATCATCAATTCTTGCTATAACTTGTTCTCCAGTATATTTTGTTCCGGAAGCGCTCTGGTACACACGATCATCGCTCATCAGTATGGTACGGTAGTAGTCTTGCCAGGCAGATACAGTGTTAGGCGACCCACTCATAAGTTGTTACTAAATAATAACTAATTTAAATATATGACTGTTGAGAAAGTGGAGATTACCGACACAAAAGAACTCAATTCAGGGTGACCAGAGAACCAGCTCACAGAAGACAGAAATAAGTTGGGGAGAAAACTAGACCAGATTATTTATAAGATAAGACTGAGTTAAACTTCATATGAAGCGTTTCTGGAGAGAGTTAGAAAGCTTCTTTGATAAGATGATAGTTCCTGCTCTCTTCGTACTTATCGTTATTGTTGTAGCAGATATCTTTTTCACAGAGGTAAAATACGAGTATGAACAGTACTTTTTCTATGCAGATCTGCTTGTTATACTGATTTTTGTAGGCGACCTCTCTTTCAAGTTTAAACGTGCTAGTAGCTGGGAAGGCTTCCTGAAACGAGAGTGGCTTGAAATCCTGGCTGTAGCCCCGTTTTTCTGGATTTTCAGACTTGTTGAAAGTGCAGTAAGAGTTGGAGAGTTAGTCCAGGAAATAGTTCACTTAGTTACACGTGGCGGACGTCTTGCTCGTTTATTCGCTGTTTTCGGATTTTTCGGTTCCCGTCACGAACGATTCAACAGTTTTGTGAAGAAGCTAACTAAGTCTGACCGTTTTGAAGAGGCTTCAAAGTTCTTCAAACATCCTGAAGAAGACTAAGAAACTGTTTTTTTAGCTGAAGAAATTCTGAAGTATCTGTCTAACTCTTTCCCAGATTGTTTTTTGGAGATTATTTTCTACTTCGGAACTACCTGACTGCTCTTCTTCCGGCGCATCTCTAGAGTCTTGATCTTGTTCAGCTTCTCTATCTTCCTCTACCTGTGTTTCGTCACCGTTCTCTGTAGGCTGTTCGTCTACAGTTCCCGTTTCCTGCTCTGTTTGTTCTGTTTCCTCAGAGTCTTCGTAATCTAAGGCGTATTCTAATGCCGCAGTAATATTGACTCTTCCTTCTCCTTGTACGTAACTTTCTTCGTTTAAGTCGATCGCTGTCTCCAGTACTGCTTCAAACTTCTCTTCAGGCCCGATATCAGGGTTCTCCTGTTTAATCAGTGCGAATGTTCCTGCGATGTAAGGTGCTGCCATAGATGTACCTGATTTAGCTGTGTATCCGTTGGTGTTTGCTTCCGGAGCCATTATATTTGTTCCTGGCGCAGATATATCCGGTTTGATTCTTCCGTCACTGGTCTGTCCTCTGCTCGAAAAATCTGCTATAGCTTCGTCATTATGGTCTGTGGCTCCTACTGTAAAACCGTGTTGCGAACAGCCTGGTATTGTTATTGTTTCTGAGCTTGGTCCTGAGTTACCTGCGGAGATACTTACTGCTACACCTTGTTTCACTGCTTCGTCTACAGCTTTGGAAAGTATGTCTTCGCCGTTACAGTTATCTGTCTCTGCTCCTAGGCTTAGAACTGCTATATCAACCTCTTTTTCTATAGCGTAGTCAAGTCCTGCTAAGGCATCACTAAGCGTTCCTTCTCCATCATCATTCAGTACCTTGATGTTTTTTAGGAGGGCTTCCGGAGCTACACCCGGATACTCTCCGTTTCCTGCAGCTATCCCTGCTACATGTGTTCCGTGTCCGTCTTCATCGTGAGATCCGTCTCCCGTAAAGTCTTTATTATCTATTATTCTGTCTTGGAACGCAGGATGGTTGTTGTCTATACCTGTATCAAGTACTGCTATCCTGATGCCTTCTCCATCGTAACTGCTGGTCTCTTCCTCGGTTTCAAACTCCTCGCTACTTGTGGCCGGCGGCTCTACTGACGTAGGTTTATCCTCTTCAATACTTTCAACAAAATCCAGGTTTCAAGATGTTTTACGGCCTCAATAGGGATTTCCACTGCGACAGCATCTATGTACTCGTATTCGTACCTTACTTCTCCTCCAAGCTGCTCTATTATTTCAGAACTGTATAGTCTCTGATTTATACCTAGAATATATTTTTCGCGTTCCGTAAACTGTTCTTCTAGGTTCTCTAAATCTTCTTCCAGTTCTTCTAATGTTTGATCCGTTTCACCGAAATCTATACTGTCTGTTAGACTTAATCCTGAGGTCGAAGAAACAACTAGAATCGTTATTATAAATAATAAACTGCTTTTTGGATTGATAGTAACTTTTTATACGAGCTTAAAGAATAAAAAGAGATAGGTAGGGAAATTTAAGATTTTTCAGTGTAGAGGACTCCATTCTGGTAGTTCGTCTCCTGCTCTCATCTTGATGACTTGGTTCAGTCCGGCTCCGAACAGTGTTGTAAGCATCAAGCCTAACAAGTAGAACCCTATAAGCTCATCTACCGTAAAGTCTAGTTCAAACAGTTTGAAAGTTAGTAGTGCGATCCATGAGTAGAGCGATGTTGCTGCTAGAACTATAACGTACTTGTCAAGGTTCAACGGTATTTCAGAGTCTTCTGTCTCACGGTAGTCTACATCCATGATTTTCTCTGATACGTAGAGGCTGTAGACAGAGTCGTTGAAGATTAGGAATCCTACTACGAATGCTGATGCCATAAATGCGGATTCTTGTGCTACTGAAGCTTCTCCTGTGTATAGTCCTATACCTGTTACGACAAGTGCTGCTACTGCAACCCATGTTAACTGGTTAACTGTGTTTAGTGTGGATGCTTGTGTTCGAGAGATCTCAAAGTTTTTGAGAGAGTTGAAAAGTAGAGTGTTGTATGATACTGCAGTACCTAGTCCTGATGCTGCTGCTATCACTGATATCCAGAACATTAATCCTGCGTATTCTGCCATTAATGCTGTTAAACCTATGGTTGCTGCAGGAACTGCAAGCACGAGTATTCCTACTGATATTGATGCGGATACTAGACACCATGTGCACCACATTCTAAGCGTTACTCCCTGGATATATGTCAGGTATGATGAGAATAGTACTGCTGCAACGCTTGACATTAGTACTCCGAATACAAACCATGTTGGTGCTGCTTGTGGTGTTAGAAGGAATATACTGTACGCAACCAGTATAGTGGCGTAGTATGCCAATCCTAGCATTTCAACATCGAATCCTAGAAACTTAGAGTACTTGCTTGTGATAACCTGTTCACATGAACCGTCCATTGGACAAGCCATGCCTTCTACAGTTGTTTTTTTCTGGTAATGTAAGTATCCTGCTACTAGTAGTCCGAATACGGACAGTAAAATTATGCCTACTTGGTATACTGCTTGCGATAACATATATCAAAAAACAGGGGTAGGAGTACTAAATAAGTTTATGGATTGACCAACACCGTTTATCAAACTCCCTCACTATTCTCCTGTAATGTATGATGAGGGCTTTTTGTCTGATCGAGTAAAAATCGAGATGATGACAAGAACACCCACTGACACCAAAAAATCTTTCGGTTGAGTTAAAAAGTTTCACATAAACAGTATTGTTTACAGTAATCGGTGGAGGTAGGTTAGCTGGTCCATACTCCGACCTTGTGGCGGTCGGGACGCGGGTTCGAATCCCGCCCTCCGCCCTTTCTAAAAATATTTTATGGTGTTAGTTTTCCCACTCCGTAACCGTCTCCAAACAGGTAAAGTGAACCGTTATGATACTCTACGTTTCTTAATCGGTTGTCGATCTCTTCTGTTTCTCTTATGTAGAAGACTTCTCCCTGTTCAGCCGTTTCATCTTTCAGGTCGATAGCGTATAGCATGCTTCCTCTCAGCCCTGTTACAAAGTAGTGGCCGTACCACGGATGTTCTTCATCATCGACAAACGTTGTTCCTGATGGCGCAATAGTCCATTCGTTGAAACAGTAGACAGGTTCTGTAGTGTTTTCAACTTCAACTGTTTCTTCATAAGGCTCGCCACATCTTTCTCCTGGCCAGCCGTAGTTAGCACCTGCCTCAACCCTGTTCACTTCATCATATCTCCATGGACCATGCATCGAGATGTAGGGATCGCCTGTTTCAGGATGGAAGTCTATTCCTTGAGGGTTTCTGAAGCCTTTAGCGTATACGTAGCTTTCTTCATCCGGATTTGTCTCCGGTACTTCTCCTTCAAGAGTTGTTCTTAAGACTTTTCCTCCAAGGAATTCCGGGTCTTGAGCCTTTCCGTAAAGCTCTTCGTAACCTGCTTTCAGAAACTCTGAGTCTCCTGTAGTTATGTATAGGTATCCTTCAGGCCCTATATCTATTCTTCCTCCGGAGTGTCCGGAGCTTCCTTCTATATTATCAATAAGTACTTTTTCGTCTGTAAGCTCGCCGTCTTCAAAACTGAAACGGGAAACCCGATTGTATATTGGATCTACGTTTTCGGAAGGATCAGGTTCTAGCTCCTGCCATTCTCCATTAAAGTAGTATAGGTAGACGTAACTGTTTTCTTCAAACTCTGGATCTGCCGCAACTCCTAGCAGCCCTGTGTTTCCGAACTGTTCGGTATCTACTTCTGCAGTATCTAACTGTTCTTCTCCATCATGATGGACTAATGTTCCGTCCATCTCAGTATATAGAAATGTGCCGTCTTTTAGAAAGTCTGCATCCCAGGCAGCATTTTCTCCTACATCTAAAGATTCAAGATCATACTCTTTTTCCGTCATAGGTGCTTTAACATAGTTAACAGGGTCTGTAAACATTGAAACCTCTTCTATACCTTCTTCAGTGTATTCACAGTTTGTATCTCCTTCTTCACAGTCCTGATACTCTGTTATCTCGGTTTTGAAGCAGGTGTCCTCTTCTTCGAAAGTACAGTCCCACACCGTGTAACTGTCTTCATCATCGCCTGTTAGAACCATAGCTGCTGAAACCGTTATAACTGAAGCAATTACTACCAACGAAACAAGATACTTTTTATCTCTAAACTTTTCTTTCACAGAGCTTACCATAAACTTATCTTTGTGAAACAAGCTTTTTAGATAATTTCTCCAGTTCCAGATAATCGAACCACTTTCTTATTTTAAGTAGAAAGAGACCAAACTGGTTTACTATGTCACAGCTTGAAGATGCTAGAGAGAATCTGAGAGAAGCCCTAAAATCTATAGGAAAAGAAGAGTACTACTCTCGTCTAGAGAATCCTGAACGTTTTGTAGAAGTTAACTTCCCGGTATCAATGGACTCTGGAGAGAAGAAAATGTTTAAAGGATTCAGATCCCAGCATTCCACACTTAGAGGTCCTGGAAAAGGAGGTATACGTTTCTCACCTGATGTGAATGAGGACGAGGTTAAAGCGCTTTCACTATGGATGTCTCTAAAATGTGCTGTAGCCGATATACCTTATGGCGGAGCTAAAGGCGGGGTAGTAGTAGATACAGGAAATCTTTCGGAATCCGAAGAGGAAAGACTTTCAAGAAGATATATTGATGCGATCGCAGAAGTAATAGGAGAAAACCGTGATATACCTGCTCCAGATATGAATACTTCAAGCAGAAACATGGCCTGGATGATGGAAGAGTACAGTAACGACAACAGAGAACTGATTCCTGGAGTAATAACCGGTAAACCTGTTGAAGCGTTCGGAAGTAAAGGAAGATCCGAGGCTACAGGATACGGAGCCGCATATATTATAGAAGAAATTATTGAAGAAGAAAACCTGAAAGATGTTACTGCCGCTGTACAAGGATTTGGAAACGCTGCCGCACCGGCAGTAGAAAAACTTGAACAGTTAGGCGTAAACGTTGTAGCGGTTTCAGATAGTTTGGGAACAGCTTATGATGAAAACGGGTTAAGCTACGAAAACCTTGTAAAATGTGAGAGAAAGCATGGAGAGGTATGTCCTGCCGGAGAGAAGCTTAGCCGAGATAAGATACTTGAACTAGATGTAGATTTCCTTATACCTGCGGCTATAGAAGGCGTTATCAACGAAGAAACAGTGGAAGACGTTAAAGCAGATTATATTGTTGAGATAGCTAACGGACCTACAACAAGAAAGGCTGACAAAGTACTGGAACAGAAAGATGTCCGGATGATCCCTGATATTCTTGCAAACTCAGGAGGAGTAACCGTTTCTTACTACGAATGGGTTCAGAACCGTACCGGAGACTACTGGAGTAAAGAAAAAGTCTTAGAAAAACTTAGTGAGAACATCCGTGATGCTTACAGACAGTTCAGAGATCTGAGAGATGAAGAAGAGATTTATGGCCGAGAAGGAGCTTACAGGATAGCCACCAGCAAAATTGTTGAAGCAATAGAGACACGTGAGTAAACATGGTTGCAGGTAAATGCCCTCCTGAAGAAGACGAGTTAAGTGAAGCTGAAGAACGAGGCTTCGACAAACTGGAGCTTTATCTTGAAACCAAACATCTTGACAGCTTCAACAAAACTTTAGACAACGTCAAAGAGTCAGGTATAGATGTTGTCTCCGTCCATACTCCTCATGTACCTCCGTTCGAACACGATTACATTAAGAAGGCTGACAGGCTAGCCAAAAAACTTGATGCCTACCTAGTCTTCCATACAAAGTATATGCAGCATACCGGGATACCTAAGACTGAAGAGATAGATATCGAGTCAGAGTACGGCTACGAAAACAATCCGGGTAACAGCGTCAGACATCTGGAAGCTATGATACTGGAGAAAGGTCATAACCTAGTTCTTGATGTAGCACATCTCTTCATGGCGGAAGAGGACTATATTGAGAGGACAGAGTATCTTCTAGAGAACTATCCGTCCCAGATCCAAGTAATACATCTCTGTGACTCCTCACTGAATCTTGACGGACTTGAATTCGGTAAAGGAGAAATGGGTATGAGAAAAATTTCTGAAACCGTATACAACAAGTTCAGCGGATCTGTTGTGCTTGAAGTAATGCCTGAGGAACAGGAAGACGCATTAAACAAATGGAAGATGTATACCCGGGAGAAAACTGTCGAATCAGTTAACCCAGAATAAGTTTTTTCGAGCAAATCATTACTTTGAAAAATAACAGACAGTCGAACCCTATTTAAAGTTTTGAGCTGATTGTATGGATGCGGACGGAGAAAACATTCTATGAAGTCCGAAACCAGTCTGACCATTTATAAGATTTAATGCAGACTATTTTGTTACCCGATGAGGAGACTCACTGGGTGAAAGCCTGAGAAGGCCAAGATGAGCGTATATTATTTTTACGTGATGTAGGAGAGACGGACCCGAAAGTACATTTCTATGTACTTTCATTCGAAAGTGTAATTTTACACTTTCAACACTATGTAGCTGCACACAATTAGTTGTGTGCGGTGTGTGATGGAACCTATGGATGGTTCCGCTTGAGAAAATCTTCTTGAAGATTTTCGACCCGTCACAACCCTCCAATTTTGATTGGAGCAATTCCGGTTGATCCTGCCGGAGGCTACTGCTATCGGAGTCCGATTTAGCCATGCTAGTCCACCGATTCGTTCGGGGCGGATAGCTGAGTAACACGTGGCTAACCTACCCTGTGGATGGGGACAATCTCGGGAAACTGAGGCTAATACCCAATAACAAATAGATACTGGAAACGTTCTATTTGTGAAATGTTCTGACGCCACAGGATGGGGCCGCGGCTGATTAGGTAGTTGGTGAGGTAATAGCTCACCAAGCCAGTAATCAGTAGCAGCCGTGAGAGCGGGAGCTGTCAGTCGTGTTCTGAGACAAGAACACGGACCCTACGGGGTGCAGCAGGCACGAAACCTTTACAATGCACGAAAGTGCGATAAGGGGACTCCGAGTGCAGTTTTCCTACACGGAAGGCTGCTTTTCTGCACTGTAAGAAGGTGCCGGAACAAGGGGTGGGCAAGACTGCTGCCAGCCGCCGCGGTAATAGCAGCACCCCAAGTGGTAGTCGGTATTATTGGGCTTAAAGTGTCCGTAGCCGGCCATGTAAGTCCGCTGTGAAATCCACGCGCTCAACGTGTGGAAGCGCACCGGATACTGCATGGCTAGGAACAGGACGGCGTCGAGGCTATTCCAGGGGTAGGAGTGAAATCCTAAAATCCCTGGAGGAGCACCTGTGGTGAAAACGCTCGACGAGTACTGATTCGACGGTGAGGGACGAAAGCTAGGGGAGCAAAGAGGATTAGATACCCTCGTAGTCCTAGCTGTAAACATTGCTCGTTTGATGTCGGCTAACCTCCGTGGTTAGCCGGTGCCGAAGTGAAAACGTTAAACGAGCCGCCTGGGTAGTACGGTCGCAAGGCTGAAACTTAAAGGAATTGACGGGGGAGCACCACAACCGGTGGGGGCTGCGGTTTAATTAGATCAAACGCAGCACACCCTACCAGAGCCGACAGCAGAATGACGGTCAGCTTGAAGAGCTTACCTGACGCGCTGAGAGGAGCTGCATGGCCGCCGTCAGCTCGTGCCGTGAGGTGTCCGGTTAAGTCCGGTAACGAGCGAG
>LKMO01000003.1 GCA_001563905.1 Nanohaloarchaea archaeon B1-Br10_U2g19 | reverse complement strand
GTGTTTAACCGCTTTATAGGGCTTTAAAGCTGTTATTCCAACGCCTTTAATCAGCATTTAGTATTTAAATTTTTTTGTATAATTCATGGGGTATGAATAATGTAGAAAACGGAACAATAAGTATAGGTAAAAACGATACAATACCGGTTAAAAAAAGCCAGATACAGAACCCTGAAGAGAACAGATGCCCTAACTGCAACTCGACAAACCTAGGGAAAGATGAGGCCGTCGGAGAGATATACTGTAGAAACTGTGGAACCGTAATAGATGAAGACCAAATTGACGTCTCAAGAGAATGGAGAGCATTTAGCGCAGACGAAAAAAATACAAAATCCCGTGCAGGAAGCCCTATAACATACACAAAAGCAAACAAAGGAATAAGCACACAGATAGGTTACGGAGGCGAACTAAGCAAAGTTTCAGGAGCAAAAAGAGGCAAATACTTCCGAATGAGAAAATGGGATAGAAGAGCAGCCAACTCACAAAGCAGAAGCCTACAAAATGCGCTATCAGAACTAGAAAAAATTATATCCGATCTAAAACTGCCGGAGTCTGTCTATGAGGAAGCAGCAAGACTTACAGAGAAGTCACGAGAGAAAGGAATCATAAAAGGCAGAGGAATCGAACCAACAGTAGCAGCTCTGGCATATCTGGTAGCAAGAAAACAAGATGTTCCAAGAACACTTGAAGAAGTAGCAGAAGTGGCCTCAATATCTGAAAGAAAACTAGGTAAAACCTACAGGTATACTGCAAGAGAACTAGGAATGGATATCAAGCCTGCTCGTCCAGAAGACTTTATTCCACGTTACGCCAGCGAATTAAACCTTTCAGGAAAAACACAGGCAACAGCCAAAAAATACGTTCAAGAGGCAAGAAAAAATAAAGTACTTGCGGGAAGAAGTCCAAAAGCAGTCGTAGCGGCGGTACTTTACCTTGCAGCAATTATTGAGGGAGAACAGATGACTCAGAAGAGAGTTGCAGATACTGTAGGAGTGACCTCTGTGACAATAAGGAAGAACTATAGAGAAATAGCTGAAGCGCTAGGTATCAGCGAAGAGGTAGAGAAATCTCGATAAAAGCCTTCTAATTCGTTATTTTCCGAACAAATTCATGCCTCTATATAAGTCAAATATCAAAATTTAGAACTGTTATGAAGAAAATAGTAGCATTAGCAATACTCCTATTAATGACGGGAGTAGCATTAGCGGTTGTCGACCAACCTGAACCGGAAGAAGGTGACATGGCGATTACATCTGCGGAACCAGAAAACTACGAGTATAGCTTTGAAGTAGTCGAGGAAGATATGAACGAAACAGATACCGGAGTAACTGATTACGAGGTAGAAGAAGGTAAAATTGAGTTCAGAGGAGTTTTAGAGATGCCTACACCATGCCACACTCTAATTGAAGACATAGAGGATATAGACGAGAGTTATCTGTTCAATATAGCAGTCGAAGATGATGCTGATGAAGAAGAGGCATGTCCCCAAGTAATAACTTATCAGAAGTACGAAGCCTCCTTTGATGCAGAAAAACCCTACAGCCTTGAAATAGTTCACGAAGGCGAGACTGTAGAAGTTATAGAAATCTCTGAGGATGAAGAAACCGAGACTGAAGAAGGTTCGCTACTCGGTTCAGTGATTAACTGGTTTAGAGGACTATTCTAAGAAATACTTTTTATTTCCTCTTTATTTCTCTATTAGATAGTATAAAATGTAGAACATAGAATGTTATCAACCATCATCTATTTTATCTAGTTCTAAAGGTAAAAAAGTAGTTACAATGAAAACAGTAGTATACCTACTATCTGCTATTGTCTTGACAAGCATGGCTGTGGCAGTCGCCGAAAACTACTCTCAGCAAGATAAGTCTGAGCTTAGCTGTAACTCTACAGAATTCAGTCAATACAATGAAATCTACTCTAAGATTGGCTTAGTAGATGCCAGTTGTATGTCTGGGGACCAAGAAGAAGGAATACTTTCAGTTGAAAACTACAGTGACACTGATGTAGAAGGAGTAAATTTTACAGGTCTTATACAGACGCCTACACCGTGCTATACGGTAGCTTATGATGTCTCAGAGGAGGATGAAGGACATTATGCTGTAGATATCGTAACTGTGCCTGATGGGAGCGAAGTCTGTATACAGTGTATAGGCGGCATAACGTATGAAGCCAAGTTTGAAGCAGAAGAACCTTTCACACTACATATTAAGCATAACGGGGAATCTTTAGAGTCTATAAACTCTTCTTAAACCCTCCCTCCATTTTCTTTTTTTATTGATTGGCGGAAACTATTTCTATAACATCTCTATGCTCGAGCTTGTGATCTGCACCTATCTGCCTATTATTTCTACAGTCTATAGCGTGTAGAAATCCTTCACCAATATCGGAGTGGATATGATAAGCAAAATCTTCGGCGGTTGTACCTTCAGGCATTAGGAAACAGTCTGGTAAAATATTGCCGTGTTCATCTCCTAATCCATCGGCTCCTCCAGGAAAGACGGCTATAACGCCTAGTTCCTTGAATAATGCAGATTCCAGTGCTTTTTGAACACCTATACCCTCGTATTTTTCCATGAACTCTCTTATTTTTTTGAGACCTTCTTCTTTATCTTCAGAGAGGTCTCCAACTATATTAAATTCTTTATCTCCGGGATAATATTCCACTACGTCTTGCTCTGCAGCATTTTTTAAAGCTTTTTCCGCGTGCGCACTACAAGGAACAATCTCTAAATCTTGGTAGTCTGGGTCGTTAGTAATCTCTTCAAAATTCTCTTGAGCTTTTTCATCATCCATTTTGTTAGCAGCGATTACCATCGGCTTGGTTTTTTCTCTTATTTTGGCTGCAAGCATTTTCTCATCGTCCTTTGTCCAAGTACTTGGATCAAGCTCCAAATCAAGAGAAAGTATTACTTGTTTTATCTCATTCTTGTTTGTTTTGAATGCAGACATTTGTTCAGCTAATTCTTCCTCGATTTTAACGTCGTGCTGTCTTACTTTTCCTTCGAAACGTTCAATACCTTTTCTAAGAATTTCTAGGTACCACATATTCAGTTCCTCTTTAAGGAACTCTATGTCCTCTCTAGGATCGTGGTCTTCTGTAGGCTCTCCCTCTATATCTGTTTTACCTGAGAAATCAACTATATGTATAAGCACATCGGCTTCATTTAAATCGGTTAGAAACTGGTTGCCTAATCCTTTACCTTCGTGAGCCCCCGGAATAAGTCCTGCAACGTCTACAAGTTTTGCCGGCACATATCGTGTACCTTCATTAACAAATCCTACTCTAGGATCGCTGGTTTCATCGAAGTCTGGGGCTGCATCCTTTACTCTTACGTAGGCTTCTCCAACACTAGGATCTATAGTTGTGAAGGGGTAGTTACCTTCTGCTATTTCATTCATTGTTGCTGCGTTAAAGAATGTTGATTTTCCTACTGAAGGTTTACCTACTAAACCGATTTTATAAGCCATGAAAGAGTTAACCGAGCTAAAAGTTTTTTAATCCAGATGATTATGTTTCTGTAGTTGTATTGTTAAGGTGTTGTACAGACTTGTTTAAATTCCGAGAGTCTTGAATCAAGAACTATGGTATCAAAAGATGATCATGGACGGATAGGCTTCAGCGTCTCAGTGCTTGGAGCAATAATACTTTCAATAATTTATGTGCTTCAGGTGGAGTTCAATCAGTCTTTTATTGTGCAGCCTGAATCAACTATACTGGTTGCGTTAGTTGCGGCTGTAGGCGCATTACTGTTTTATTATGGCGGAGTTAGAGAGATGTAGCACCGAGCGTATTATTAATGAAGCTTTGTAAATCAGTTAACAGGTTAATATGAAACAGGTTGAAGGATATCGTCTATGGGAAGAAGCAGAGTTTGAACTAGGAGTAGCCAGAGATATTATAGAGGCGGTAAATGGAAAAGGATCCCGAAGATTCGATGACCTAGGAGAAACATGGTCTCATATTAAAGCAAGAGGTGAAAAGCCTTGAGAAATCTCCAAGTAACCGTGAAGAGGTAGAGAGTTTTCTTCAACGTGATTCAAAGAAGTTAGAGGAGTCTGTTGCCCATATACTTGCAGCATACTTTGTGGCAGGAAGAGCTATAGAGAAGATGAAGGAGGCAGAAAAGAAGATGCCTTCGGGAGTTAAGTCTGACAAAGTTGATTTAGAGAAGAGAAAAAAGAACTACAATAGAATTAAGAAAGAAGTTGTAAAGAATCTGCAGTCTATTGATAATGACATAAAAGAACTTGATAGACACTTAAAAGAAGTCTACCATGAAAAAGGTGGAGATAAACAGCTTAGAGCCGAAATCAATTTTATAGAGGCTTTAGCCCAGTGTATAGAAGAGTTTTTAAGCACAGGAGACATTAGAGATGGATCTCCAAACAGCAGTCTTTCCGATGAAATCAAGACTTATATTGACGAAGATATCGCAGAGATGAATAGAAAGGAAAGAGAAAAAATGGCAAAGTCTCGGAAACACGACGACGATCGCTGGAAAGGATAAAAGACCTGTAACCCTCTATATGTTATTCTTAAAACTTTCGTCTTCTAAACCGTGTTATGAGAAAGTTAAAACTCCCAGGAAGGGACGAAACACGTCCCCGACTAAACGAAAAAGATATCCGGCTAATAGAAGAGCTAGGTATAAAGAAGCTCAAGAAACAAGCACGGCTGATAGCAGAGAAAAAGCTTAGAGAACAGCCTGAAAACGACGGGAGTCAGACGCCTGGTGCGGGAAACCCGGTATACAAAGCTATGCACGCATGCCACGTAGATTCAAGAAAAAATCTTTCTAGAGCACATAAAATCCCTGCGGGTAAAGAGCTGACAGATAGCCAGATAGAGTCAGTTGTTAACCTTATTGTACGTTGGATAGTAAGAGAACA
The DNA here is from genome assembly GCA_001563905.1 of Nanohaloarchaea archaeon B1-Br10_U2g19. Classification (GTDB taxonomy): domain Archaea; phylum Nanohalarchaeota; class Nanosalinia; order Nanosalinales; family Nanosalinaceae; genus B1-Br10-U2g19. Next base: position 57,162 of record LKMO01000003.1, on the reverse strand, counting down.
TAACTTCTATCTACAGGAAAAAGAGGAGAGGCAGAAGAAGATATCTGAGTTCTAAACAAAGTTCTCAGACTCCAAGTGGTTAATCACTTCGTTTTTGTCAAGCTTCTCTTCTTCACCAGATTCCATATGTTTCATAGTTACCTCGTTGTTTTCAAGATCTCTCTTACCTATTATTAAAACACGTTCAGCGTTGATACTGTCAGCATAACCTAGCTGCCCTCCAAAACCTCTGCCGGTTAGATCTGTTTCAACAGAAAGACCGTGGTCTCTAAGTTTTTTAGCATACTCTAATCCGGTATCTCTTACATCTTCAGATACTGTCAAGACGTATACATCAGTCTCAACGTCTTTTAGAGGCCATTTATCCTCTTTCTTTAGTAGTTCTATAGTAGGTGAGTAACCGAAAGCAAACCCTACTGCAGGAACTTCACGGTCTCCAAAAAGACCGACCAAGTTGTCGTATCTACCGCCTCCGAACAATGCTCTCAGCTCTCCTTCGGTATCAAATGCTTCGAACACTAGACCTGTATAGTACGCTAATCCTCTAACGATTGAGAGGTCCAGTCTACATAAGTCTTCAACTCCGTAGGCCTCTAAAGCGTTTGCCAGGTCTTCCATTCTCTTCACAGATTCTTCTGCGGCTTCAGGTGTTTTCTCTTTGAGTTCTTCAACAGTTTCTTTTATAGGACCGGAGATACTGGTTACCTCATCTACTTTTTCAGCTTCTCTCGTGTCTAGACCTTCTGATTCGAGTTCTTCTAAGAACTCTTCTCCGGTCATCTTCTCTTTATCATCAATTATCTTCATTGCTGTTTCAGTTTTCTCAACTCCTTGAGAGTTAAGAACAGATTCCAGCAACTTCCTATCGTTCACTAGGAAGTTTACTCGTTTTTCAACTCCGAGTTTCTTGTATATTGTTGCTGCTGCAGCTATTACTTCTGCGTCAGCTTCCACAGACTCTACTCCGAAGATATCGAAGTCTCCTTGGAAAAACTCTCTGTCACGTCCTTTCTGAACATCTTCGTAACGCCATCTCTTCGATGTATCATACCATTTGATCGGTGTTTTCAGATCTTTTCTCTGTTGTACAAGTCTTGCTCTCGTAGGTGTTTGTTCAGGTATAAGTGTTATTTCGCGGTCTCCTTTGTCTTTGAAGGAGTATGTCTGGTCTAGGAGCTCATCTCCGGATTTCACTCTGTAAAGATCTGTTTTCTCAACATTGGGAGTGTTTATCTCTCGGAAACCAAACTCTTTAGCTGTTTCTTCTACGGTATCTACAAGTTTTCGGAATGAGACGTAATCTTCAGGATAACGGTCGTAAAATCCTTTCAGACTGTTTATTTCTGTCATTGTTTTTTGGAGACCTCTATATTTTTCTTTTTCTGTAATGTTTTAAACCGGTTTTTGAATATTATAGAGGAAGTATTCAAAAACACCGTAACGTAATACTTTGTATTATGGGTTTTCTGTGTATTGATATAGGAGGAACCAACACATTAGTAGGAGTAGGAAACGGCGAGTTCAAAGTCGTTGAAAAATACTCAAGCAAACAGTTCCTCAAAGACATTAGTTCACATATAGACCAAATTATAGAAGAAACCGATACGGTTATTGAAAAAGTTGCAGTAGCAGCTGCAGGACCTATGAACAAGTCGGAAGGCGTCTTCTACCCGCCAAATATGGCTATAGAGAAAGTCAATATAACAGAGCCGTTACAGAGATACGGAGATGTATCGATAATAAACGACTGTACCTCGGCAGTACTAGGAGAGTACCATTACGGCGAACACAACTGTGACGATCTAGTCTACGTAACTATAAGCTCAGGAATAGGTGCGGGAGTAGTACTACACGGAAACCTGATAGAAGGCTCCGACGGCAACTTCGGAGAAGTAGGCCATATGAAGATAGCAGATAACGGTGTAAGCTGCGGCTGCGGAGCTGAAGGACACTGGGAAGCCTACTGCTCAGGAAACAACCTTCCAAAGATGGCAGAGAAACTTACCGGTAAAAGGTTTGAAGATGCCCGAGAAGTCTTCGACAAGTATCGTGAAGGCTGCGAAGATGCAACAAAAACAATAGAAAAGATGAAGGATTACAACGCCAGAGGCTTCGCCAACTTAGTAAACCTGTACAATCCTGAAAAAGTGGTTGTAGGTGGAGCAGTAGCGTTAAACCATCCTGACTTAGTGGTTGAAGGATTGGAAGAGGAGGTAGACGTCAAAACTGTAAACAGATCTCCGAAGATAGAGACTACAAGCCTAGAAGAACAGTCGGTTCTACACGGTTTGAGAGCGGTATGTAACGGAGAAGCTTAACAAGCTCTATCCCTATAAGTATTTTTTAGAAAGATAGATGGGGGATTTCAAAGAACACGTACTTTTCGGCTTATTCTTCGCAATGATCTTCATGTATCTCTTGAAAGAAGTAGTAAGCCTAACCACCTGGGAAATATCTCTAGGATTTATAATGATTTTCTTAGGCTCAGTAATGCCTGATATAGATCACAAGAACTCTTATGTTCATAGAGCAGTTAAAGCATTCACAAGTATAACTGCCGCACTAGCTATAAGCATTATAGCTCCTCTAGACTTTCTATACCGTTATATGGCTGCCGCAATCACCTTTATAACGGTCTACCTAGGTATATCGAAGATAAAGATAAAGCATAGAGGCTTCACTCATACAATTACTTTCTGTACCTTGGTCACCTCTTTCACGATACTCCTATCCACACTGTTTCTTCAGACAGCGGTACCAGGCATAGCATTAGGTCTCGGTATACTTTCTCACTTGGTTCTGGATAGAGAGTTCAAGTTCTAATTTATATCTGCAACATCTTCAAGAGTAGCTTTCTTCTGGTTACCTCTCTCAGACTTACCGTAATCTGAAACCTCAGGATTGGTGTAAAGAGTTATCCCGAACTTCTCTGAAAGCTTCTTCGCCAGAGTCTTATCCGGTTTCAGATCCTGTTTCTCAATCTTACTGATAAGAGACTCTTTCTCGTTTAAGTCGTTGGCAACTTCCTTTATAGATAGCTGTTCAGACTCTCTAGCTTCCTTCAGCTTCTCTCCGTATTTAGGTACTAGAACTTCATCACTACTCCTTTTCTTAGGAGTCTTCTTTCTCTTCTTTTTCTTTCTTGAGGAGGTCTGAGAAAGCTCTTCTCCCATGCTAGCGCATGAGTCACAGACTTTTAGAACCGCTCCTTCGATTTTAGCTTTCTTGACTGAATCAGTTTCCTTACCGCATAGTTCGCATGATGCCATTTTAGGTCATATAGAAATCTTTTTTGTCAAAACATAGATTGTTTGAACGCGTGTTTGTTGTATGTATCCTTGATATTACACAGAGCATTTAATAACCTTTCTTTTCAAGGGTCACAAGATTCTCAAATTATATGTTGTCTCTCATAGATACTACAAAAAATTGATAAACAAGATTTCTACGACAGTTTAGGAACTGTTTAATAGTTTGATACACGTCTAACTTCTTCAATGACTAAATCTTACTCAAATATAGATGATGCGGAGAAGCTTTTCGAATTTTTCAACCAACTCTACAAAAATAACGATAAACACGTAGAAAAACTTTCAAAAGAACTAGAGAACCATTTAGATGGTCAAGACCCGGAATTAACAACTGTTACATGTTGTGATTCCCGTGTTCTACAAGGAGATATATGGGAAAATCATGGTATAGGACGAGAGTTCGCTCATGAAGTAATAGGAAACCATGTTAATACTGTTTCATTAAACGGCGAGATTGTGACTTCTGGAAGCATAGACTATATACCAGAACACAGTGATACACCTACAGGTATTGTAATAATAGGTCATACCGGTTGTGGAGCAGTTACAGCAACCTATAAGACTATGAATAAGATTTTGGAAGACGAAAACTCTGTTCAAGCACCAACAGATATCTTAACAAGACATGAAGAACAAGGAGAGTTCTCTATAGAAGATTACACTTCAGAAACAGAAGGTATAACAACAGATATCTATCTCCTACTAGAGTCCGGTATAGACACAGCTTACGAAGAAATAATGGGTGAAGACCTTACAGAACAGGAAGAAATCAACAGACTAGTCGAGTACAACGTTGATAATCAAGTAAAGTTTCTTTTAGAAAACAGTCCTTATTCAGATACAGATGTGCTTGGAGCAGTTTATGATATGGACGGGACATACGGAGATCCTGGAAGACTCTACTTAACCAATTTAAATGCAGAGACCGATATTAGAAAGCTAAAAGAGCAGCTGTCCCGCTACCAGGATATAGAAATTTCGAGACAAGACTCTTCTATGTAAAAAAGGGAGAACCCTTTTTTCTCTTTATATTTTTCTAACCGTATATCCATAAAGGAATGCCAGTACCGAGAAAGTAAGTAGTCCGAAACCGATAAACAGGAATATCTCTCCGGAAAACAGCATGGATCCGGTTTCAAAACCTGTTTCTGCAGCAGTGTCTGCAGCCATCTCTGCCTCCATGTCTACTGACTCCATAGCATCATCTGCCAGAAAGTTCAAACGGTTTACTCCTTCATATGCCAAGGTTAAACCTGTGAATGCTGAAATAATAGACGAGGCTATTGAGAACTTAACTTTTCTCTCTTTACCGTTCACTATTGCTTTAGCCTTATCTGTTGGACTGTAAACAACTCTTTTCCTACCTTCCTTAGAATCTTTATCTATCAGCCCTGACTCATGGAGAGTAGATAGATGTGCTGAGACAGTAGACTTGCTTTTACCGGTTTTCTTGCTTAGTCCTGTAGGTGTAGACTCTTTCTCCAAAAGTTCATGAAGTATCCTAACTCTTGTAGGTGATGAAAGAGCTCTTACTGTTTTGAAATCTATCTCCATAAAAAGTAGTTTACGACATCCCAGCTTTTATTTCTAAATTGAACCGTTCGAAAAATACCGAACAAAAACAGTTATATTTGACAACACTTTAATAGTAAAACCTGTTATACAGGGCGTCTGGATACTGATTTCGGGTCGAAAAGCCCATACCTATAAAAAAGAGCCCAGACAATACGTTCTTGGTGAATTGACCATGGTAGACGTACTAAAGAAGTCTGGCGTTCGTGACGCTGCAGATGGCGTCAATGTTGGATCTGACTTCTACGACGCTCTAGATGAATCAGTAAAAGAGCTGATTGAGAGAGCTGTAGAAAGAGCAGAAGCTAACGGACGAAGGACTGTAAAGTCAAGAGACGTATAAAAAACTCAATTAAAAGGGGGTTGGGGGTAAGAATACCCCGATCTCATTTTTCTCTAATTTTTATTTCAAAGCTCTTCTTGCCGTCTTTCAACTTCATTCAGAAACTCTTCAACCTTGTTCAGAGACTCTCTCAGGTTCTCTACAGTTTCTAAATCTTCTATAGGTAGTCTTCCAAGATCTCCGTCGTTTATTTCGATTATTGCTTTACCGTCTTTAGTACGAGTTGTAAACTCTAAGACATCGTAAGGTCCTTCTTCAAACTTGTGAAGTAGTTCGCTCATAAACAGTTATTATGTCTGATGATATTTTATGAATTCCGGACCAGTTTCTCGAAACGTTCAATGACTTCAGAAGCCGTGTTCTGATCTTTTGACTCGGTTATAACACGTATCTTGGAGGACGATCCTGAAGGCCTAATCATTACCTGAAAATTCTCTTCCTCAATCTTCAAACCGTCAGTTTTCGAAGTAATAGTGTACTGTTTCTCTATAATCTTTTCCAACTCTCTCATTCTTTCCTCTTTATTCTTTACAGAGATACTCCGTCTCTCACTATAATACCTAGGTAAATCCTCCAGATAAGCTTCAAGATCTAAACCAGACAGTATAAGAGCGGAAAGTATACCGGAACTGTAAGCTGTAAAACCGAGGAAAGCATAATGGCCGTTAGGCTCTCCGGCAAGAGAAGCCTTTACATCTAAAGCTTTTTCCAGTACAAAAGGATCTCCAACACGGGTATAGAAAACTTCTTCACCTTTAGACTCTGCTACCTGTTCTACAGCCTTTGAAGTATCTAAAGAAGCAACCTTATCACCGTCAAAAAGCTTTGTGAACACTGTGAAAACACTGTTCCCGCTGATAAAGCCGTTTTTGTAAAGCGTTACTCTATCACCGTCCATATCTGTTGCTAAGCCTATATCTGCATTGTTCTCTTCTACAGCCTGTTTAAGTTCAGAAAGTTTTCCGGGTTTAGGATTAGGAGGATCTCTGTAAGGCATTCTGTCTTTTGAATCTCCTAGATCTACTACTTCTGCACCAAGACCTTTCAGTAAAGATGGTAGGAAGGAGCTTGTCGCACCTCCCATAGTGTCAACAACTATCTTTTTATCCCATTCTTCTCCTTTGGACTCTGCAAAACTCTTTAAATCCTCTCTGTAACTTTTTGAGAGAGCTCTATCTTTTTTCAGCTTGGCTTCAGGACTTTGTGAAAAGTTTCTTTCCCGGAAAATAGTTTTTACCTTATTCAGGTCTTCGTTGACAAAGCCGTTTCCTTGAGGATACATGAATTTGAAGCCGTTGAACTTTAAAGACAGGTGAGAGGCAGTGACTTGGACGGATACGCAGTCTTTTTTCATTCCGGAGAAAGCTGCAAAATCTGTTGGACCTGTACCGATATCTATGACCTGTATTCCTGTGGCTAGAACTCCGTCTATAAAGCTGCTTTTCAACGGTTTTGAACTGTTTTTGTTGTCTCTGCATACAACTAATTTCTTGCTGTATTCTTTGTTCTGTATGAAAGTTCCTAGACTTTTACCTAGTAGCTCTGCAAACTTTTCATCTAATTCTTCAGGGTAGACTCCTCTTATATCGTATCTTTTGAAGACTTTTTCCTCATCCATCGAGCTCCTCTGCCTTCTTTATTATATCGTTTATATCGTGTTTTTCTCTGTCGAAATGAAATCCTGGTATATCCACGTTTTCAAGTTCTTCCTTTGAGTCATCAACTAAGAAATCTATATCTGTAACATCTTTCGGATCATCCTGTACAATATAAAGTCCGTCGACATGTTCGATTGCGCGGGACTTCTCAATCTTGATATTCTGAAACTTTTTGTCACCTCTAGACACAATAATGAAGGTGTGTTCTAAGGTATCAAGCTTCTCTATATCAGGGTAAAGAAAGTTTTCAGCATCCTCCAAGATACTGTAGATCTTTCCGGAACTTATTCCCAGTATTTCTGCATGTCTTTCAGGGCTATAGACTTTCTCTTTAGCCTCTGAATAAGTTCTGTCGAATCCTTCTATCTCTTCAAACAAGTGTTGTTTGAATCCGTCTGTATCAAAAAGTACTCTATCAAAGTCTAGTCCTATCTTCAAACCTCTTCACCGTCTTTGAAAACGCTGTTAGAAGAGATGTTGTCTGTTATCTTTTCGTTTACGTCGGTAGCTACGTTTCTACCTATCTTTCTTCCTGGTTTAATAGAGCTGTTTACACCTATCTTTGTTCCAGAGGCTATTACTGCGCCTAGCTTTTTTCTACCTGTGTCTAGGAGATCTCCTTTTACCTTCATAGATACGTTTTTCTTATCGTTTCTCATGTTGGCGGTTTTAGCGCCTGCCCCTAGATTAACGTCTTCCTGTATATAGGAGTCACCGACATAGTTGAAGTGAGGTAGTTTAGAGTTTTCTCCAACAACACTGTTTTTGATCTCTGAACTACCTATATGTGCGTTCTCTTCTATTACGGTTCCTTTCCGGATATATGCGTTGGGTCCTACTTTTGCGTTCTCTTTTATGATTGCAGGTCCTCTTATTACAGAGTTTTCTCTGATTTTTGCGTCTTCTTCAATTATTACTCTTCCTTTAACTTTGGCGCTGGACGCGACGTCTCCATTTATGTCTCTGTCAACTTCGTTGACCAGTTTTTCATTAGCTTCTATCAGTTGCCAAGGATAGCTACATGGCGTCCAGTTGTCAGTCTTCCTGTAGTTTAAACTGTTTTTTTCTATGTATTCTTTGAGAGCGTCGGTGATCTCATGCTCGCCTCTCTCTGACTTTTCAACGTTCTCGAGCAGTTCGAAAAAACTTTCTTTCACAAGATAACATCCTATGTTCACTAGATTTGAGTCGGGGTTCGAAGGCTTCTCTTCTATACTTGTGACCTTGTCGTCTTCTACAGTGAATACGCCGTACTTGGCAGGATCTTCTACTTCTGCAGCTAGAACCGCTGTATCTAACTCAAGTATTTCCTCTAAGTCTTCTCCGTAAAGATCATCTCCATTCAGAATTAAGGCTTTATCCTCGATAAAAGGTTTGGCTTGTAGAGCTGCATCTGCGGTTCCTAAAGCCTCTTCTTGTTCGACAATAGTTACTTCTTCTCTTGTTTCGGAGTACCGTTCGAACTGCTCTATCTTGTAACCTGCAACAATAACTATTTCTTCAACATAGTCTTCTATACGGTTTATAGTATGCTCTATTATCGGTTTACCTGCTACGTTTAGAAGTGGTTTAGGAGTGTCCTCTGTTAGAGGCTTCATCCGTGTTCCTTTACCTGCTGCTAAGATCACTGCTTTCATGGTTCCGCTATATTATCTATTTCAGAAGACCGGTATTGATTAGGTTTTCTGCGGTTGGTTCTATTTACTGATCTCTGAAAGATCTGTTCTTGCATCAGGAACAAACTTTACTCCATAAACCGAGTTATTCATCTCTATAAAGCTTCTAGGCCCTATAAAGCATTCTCGTATAGTTGTATTAGATTTTATGTCCGATTCTTCTGCAATAACAGAGTTTTCTATAAACGTTGAATGATCTACAATATTCTTTTCAAACAGAAGTGTGGATTCTAGGCCGCATGAACGGACTTGAGAACTCTTGTTAACAGTTACATCTCTAAGTGTGGTGTTAGGACCTATTATACAGTTTTCTCCTATAAACACGTTTCCTTCTATAACTGTCCCGGGCTTTATCTCAGCACCTTTCTCCACTACAGCGTTCCCTAATATGTTAACGTTTTCTGCTATATCAGCATCTTCACTTATCTCTGTTTCAGTTACTAAATTATATCTCTTTGTTTCATCTGCTTTCCAGAGCTTCTTAACCGTTCCAATATCTATCCAGTAGTCTTCTGCAAGCTCAAAGCAGGCTTTATCTTTTTCAACAATTTTTTGGACGGCTTCCGTCAGATTTTTCTCTTCAGAGCTAATAGAGTTTAAAATATCGAATATTTCAGGATTAAAAACGTAGACTCCTGTGTTTACCAACGGGTTTTCGGGTTCTTCAGGTTTTTCGCTGATCTTGGTTACTCTATCATTTTCTATGCTTAGAACACCGAATTTTTCCGGTTTATCTTCTGTTGTTGCAAGTATTGTGGCTGAGGAGTCAGAGCTTTCATGCTTCTCTATAAGCTTCTTGATATCGTTCTCTGAAACTACTACATCGCCGTTGATCACCAAGAAATCATCTTCAATGAAGTCACAGGTTTCTAAAGCTCCGCCCGTACCGTTTAGTTCTTCTTGAGTTACTGTATTTACATTTGTGTATCCGTCAAACTCGTCTATGAACTTTTCTTCCATATAGTTAGTAACAATATAGATGTCGTCTATTCCTTGGGCCTGTAAGTCCGAGATAATATGTTTGATCAACGGTTTTCCTGCTATTGGTATTAAGGCGGTTGGTTTAGACTCTGTGAAAGGGTATAGTGATTCTTCTTTCTCTGCGCAAGGTATAATTGCTTTCATAGATTGGCCTCTCTGGAAAAAAGTGTTCAGCTTAGTATTAGTTCAGGCTCCTTAGTTTCAAGAACCTTTCCGTCTTCAACAACTAAGCTTTCAAATCTTTCAAGCGAGCTATCCAGCTCTTCTAGATAGTCTCCTTCTATAATGTTTTCTTTGATATCGAATATTGTGTTCATGAAGATATCTGTGTCTTTAGAAAGAGATGTTTTGGAATCTTTGTTCTTAGAAGCATCTAAAACTGCTTTACGTATAACTCGGTAAAGCTGATCATGTAAATAGTAGTCTAGCTCTATCTTCTCTCCTTTATCTAGGTCATAAAGTTTTTTATGCAGCATATCGCCTAATAGATAGGTTTCTCCTTCTATAATAAAGAATCTGGCTTCTTCGTTGATAAATGCAGTATCTTTTGTTTCGGAGTATTCGCTATCTACAACTTTTACACCTAGTTCTTCTTCGGCTTTCTTAGCTTCTATACGGCACTCCTTGCTTAGTCCTAACCAGCTAGAATTAAGGCTTATCTCTGTATCTTCTGATTCCAGTACTGCTTGGGTCTGAGCTGTAGCTGTGTTGTAACTGATTTCTTCTGTGTAGCCTCCGTTTAAGCCAAGCATTTTCTGGGAGCTTGGTTTCCAAGGCATGAAGTACTTGGTGTTCGCTTCCTTTAGCTCTATATTGGTATCTTTCTCTGCGCTTTCAAGGAAGTCAAGTATGTATACTTCGTGTATCATTTTGTCGAGTATATCTCCTCCTTTTATACCGTGTTTTTCGGCAGGTTTAATCAGTTTTTCTATGCCTACAGAGCTTTCTCTAAATACTTTGATTCTTTCCAGTTCTTTTCCTTTTAGAAGTTCTCTTGTCTTTTTTACTACCGGGTTCTCTCTTTCAACAAAGTCTACTTTCCACATAACACTGTTTTTTTCTGCTAGCTGTTTCTCTTTCAGATGTTGTTGTCGTTTCATTGAGGGAGGCTTCTCTGCTAGATGGTAGAAGCCATGGCTCATAGAACGGTAGATATTGCTTGCGTGAGTGTCTGTAGGACCTGCGTCGTAGATTAAAATATTTTGATCGAGTTGGGATGCGTCGGAGTACAAGTTTTCGACTTTGTCGTAGATTTCTATATTAACTCCTTGTGATTCAGCAAATCTTTCTGCCTTTTCTCTCTTATCGAAGTCTGTGTCACAGAGTCCTTTGAACTCGATATCAACTTCTTCGAAATGGTTATGCATCTCTAAGAACTTTTCAAAACCGTATCTTCCGAAACTTCCTAAACCAATCTGGTATACTGCAAGCTTCACATTATAGAAACTATGTCTGCTGTTTTAAAACACCGATGTATATGCTTAGGTGTATAAATATAGTTAGTTTCTTAGACCGCAGTTAAACGGTATGTCTGGCGACGAGTTTGAAGAGATAGATTTGGGTTTTGAAGAGAACGAGATCTACAAGCTTCGAAGACTAAGAGATGAGGGTTACGCCGAAAATATAGGAGAGCTAGTTTCTGCGGCTTTAAGCAGTGCAAATGAGTCTAAAGGGTTCTCGGTAGATCCTACACTTGAACAGAGAATATCTGAACTAAATATTATTGAGAGAGAACTGTTGGAGGAAGATGAAGTTATGGCGGAAAGTAAAGCTGTAGATCTGTTCGCAGATACCAGTTATTATGCCCAGAAGTTTGGACGTCTATCGGTAGATGAGGACTATGAAAGAAAGAAGAAGTATATAGAACAAGGTAGGAGCGAAGAGGAGATTGAAGAAAGACTATGGAGGTCTGATGTGGAGCAACAGTTGACTCTTGTTGACAGAATGCTGACTCATAAACAGGACAGTATCTACACCAGTAAAGAGGACTTTGTGATAGGGACCATAGGTTTTATGCGGAAGTTTAAGACGTTTGCACAGTACCAAGGCGAGAAACAGATTGTTGAAGAGGTAGAAGATTACCTAGAAAACTACTTCACAGAAGGAAAACTGGACGAAGACATCTCCTTATAGTCCTACCCTATTTAAAACTTAAGTTACAGCGTCTAACTATAGAGGTTTTCAAAAATGGGAGATCGTCCTGCAAGAATATACAGAGAACAACCAGGCCAGCCTTACACAAGGCAGTCACAGAGAAAGAACGATAACTACATAAAAGGAGCTCCAGCTCCACGAATAACACGTTACGAGCAAGGAGCACAGAAAAAAGAACATGACTTCGAAACATCAGTAGTATTGAGAGCTGGTGAAGACTGTTCGATCAGAAGCGAAGCATTAGAGTCAGGACGTATCGCAGCAAACTCATACTTAAGCAAAGTCTTAGATCCTGAAGAAGACTACTTCCTAAAGATCTATCCTTACCCGCACCACGTCCTCAGATACCACCCATTAGCAGGTGTAGCACAGGCAGACCGTTACTACGAAGGTATGCGTAAACCTTTCGGACGACCGATCGGAAGAGCATCAATCGTAGATGAAGGACAGGTACTATACAGAGTAAGAGTAGATAAAGATGATGTACAGGAAGCAAAGAAAGCTCTTGAAAGAGCTAACCACAAGATGCCTGTCTCATGTCGAGTACTTATCGACGACGAGTAAAACTACTCGCACTTAATTTTTCCTTTACTTTTACTTCCTATACTGTTTAGATAACCAAGAGTTCTTGGACACTTTTTTTCGAAAATCTATTAATCCGGCACTCTACAATACAGTAGTATGGTTCAGTGGAAAGGTAAACTTCAAGGAGATGTAGGAAGCAAAGCAGAGAACTTAGACAAAGTAGACAATTTTAATGTACCAAACTTTTTCGTTATAACTTCTAAAGAGTTCAGAAGACTTTTCAAAGGCTCTGAAACTAGTGAAGAGATTCTAAATACTGGTCTTGAGACCGGTAAAAAAGAGGAGATAGAGAACGCTTACAAAGATATTGGCATGACTTCTGAAGTACGTAAGGCAGCAGGTAAAGCCAAAAGCCTGGTCGGAGGACAACGTAATGGACAGAAAGTCTCTGTAAGAGTCTCTGAACATGAGAACGGTGTAAACGAGTTCGGACTAAACATAGGTTCGTCAAACCTGTTTAACTCACTGAAGAAAGTTGTATCAACATACTACAAAAGAAACCAGGAGTTTCCTCCTGTAATTATCCAGAAAATGGTTGAACCTGAGTACACAGGCGCGGTTATCAGAGACTATCCTAACTCAACAGTTATTGAGGTGGTTGAAGGACTAGGATACTCTTTAGAAGAAGGTAATACGAAACCACATCTCTACTTCTTCAGGAACAGTAAACCGGAGAAAGTAATAACTCCTGAAACCCAGTTAAAAATAACTAGAAACCCTATAAACGGAGAGAAGAAACGTAAAAAGATAAGAAATCCTAACAAGCCATTTACAGATAGAGAGATTGAAGAAGTATATAACAAAGCTGAAGAGAACAATGTTAACTTCAAATTTGTCTACAAACGAGGAACGTTCCATATAGTAGATATTTGGCGGCCTAAAAACAACCAAGTCACTGATCTAGATGACTTTGAAGGCCTTAAAGTTTCTAAAGGTAGTATTTCCGGAGTAGTAGGGAGAGAGATAACTTATTCGGAGACCACTCTTTCACCTGAAAAATATGATAGAGTCTTAATATCGGAAAAAGGAGGATACACTTCTAAAGACGCTCAACTTGCACGCCAAAAGAATAAGACGGCTCTGTTCAGCTACTCTGAAAGTCTGAGCTCCGGCGAAAGAATCAATTTAGCACAAGGTTCGGTTACAGAAACATCTCGTGATAGAAATCCTTTCCAGAGAGAAGAAACAGAAGAAGTATCTAACAGTTTAACAGGTTCGGAAGTTCTTCCGTTAAACCCTTCCAGAGGTAAAGGTGTTTTCACAGCTCCACCGTTCGGAGAAGGCTACAGAATCTCAAGAGACAGAGATGGTATACCTCAAGAAAACTACTTGGAGACCTGCGCTGATGTTTTCCGTTTTGAAGGGGATACGGCCGTTCTAGATCTAGAAAGGATTGAGGAAGATGTTAGAGAGAAAGTAATGAAGTATCTCAGCGCTGAAAAAAAGATACTTGTGGCTGATAAAGCAACTCAGGAAGATGTTTTAAATGCTGTAGAGAACGGTTTCGATGTTTTTGCATCTAGAGAAGATCTAGAAGGTCTTGAGGAAAAAGTACTGAAAGCCGAGAAAAAGTTTATGTTGGATAAGCTTCAAGAGCTCTAACTAAAAAAGCTTAAGCTTCAATCTAAACTTTATGACTCAGTCCGAAACACAAGACGAGAGAAGTAAATGGAACTACGAAAGCTTTGAAGAAGTAGTAGAAGAGCTTGAAGACAAAGACTACGACTGTATAGGTCTGCAAGGACCTGACGGAATCAAGCCTAAAGTTATAGAGTATGCAGACAAGCTTAGAGAGAAAGGTTTTGAAACAGTTATTGTAGGAGCATCAACCTTTGGAGCCTGTGGTATAGCAGATGAAAAAGTAGAGAGGATGGGTGCTGACGCATTAATCCATATCGGGCATACGAGATTCTTACATCCTGAGAAAGCCGATATGAAAGACTATGATGTCTACTACCTTCCTTACAGAGAAGATAGAGAGATAATGACGGTTCTAGAAGAACATTACAACGAGATAGATGAAGATGAAACTCTTGGGCTTGTAGGCGTCACACAGTATATGGACAGAGCTGAAGAAGCACGTGAGTTCCTAGAAAGTAAAGGATATGATGTTGTTGAAGGAACAACAGGACTACGAACTTCTGAGGCCGGACAAGTACTAGGATGTGACGCCGGAGCAGCACACAATATATCTCATAAAGTAGATGCCTTCGTATTCCTAGGTTCAGGACATTTCCATCCCTCACAAGTATCTGAAGCAGGTAAAAAAGTGTATGTAGTAGATCCTTACCAAGAACATATCTGGATAGAGCCAGCAAACTCTCTAGACGATGAGATGAGAGCAGAACATGCCCGAGTTATCAAACATAAAGACAAGAAGAAATGGGGTATCGTAACCTCAAGTAAAAAAGGCCAGAACTATATGAGGGCTGTAGAGATAGCGAAAGAGAAGCTGGAGAAGTATGATAAAGAGGTATATATCTTTGTGGAAGACCGTATCTTTGAATCGGACTACAAGGGTTATGGTATCGATATCTATGTTAACTGTGCGTGTCCGAGGATGACAAAAGACTGGAGAGATATGGCTTTTGTATCGCCGAGAGCGCTCCAAGTTCTGGATGAGTTGGATATGGAAGATTAAGTTTGTCTTTCATCATTTTTAGAATAACGGAGGACTTTAGAAGACCTAGTTTTTTATAGGAGCTTGTAGAATAGTTTGGAATAATGCGGGAAATACCTTCAAAAACCAAACTATTATATAGTTACGACCACATAGTAACAATATGAGGGTATCGGAATCTCGTCAAAGAGCCGAAGTTCAAGGTTACCAGCTAAGAAACCAAGCAGAACAACTAGGACTCAACAGTTTTTGGAAAGAAATACTAGAAGAAACAGATTCCAGCAACCAAGAAACTGTCGAAGAACAGTTCCAGATATATACCGCATCGCTAGCCGTAAACGAAGTTCTAAAAGAACAAAACCTACGCCCTTTAGAAATAGGTGGTGGCGCAGTTCTAAACTACTTACTGGATGAAGAAGGTCCAGAAGCATTTGAACAGTGGAGAGGAACAGGAGACTCAGATAAAAGAATAGCTGCAGAAGGAACAGAAGGCGGATATAGAGATATAGAAAGAATAATCGAAGAAACATACGGACCTAGAAATGAAAAAGGAAGGACAGTCACCCATACCGGAAACTCACGCCATGAAGGAGAGAAATACACTGTCAGACTTTCAACTAGGCCTGGAGAACAAGTAGAGCTTGACTTAATGAGACCTCATTCTCAAGAAGATGAAGAGTTCGACTATCACAACACGGAAGAGTTAGCTGTCGCAGATACTTCTATAGAAGTACCTAAGCTAGAGGACTTGTTTGTATCCAAGTTAACAACCTACTTTGATAGCGGTAGAGAAAAAGATAAAGGCGATATGGCCAGCCTACTCTACGTTCAAGAACAGAGAAACAGAAGAGAGGAAACAGATCTAGACTCTAAAGATTTATACGAAATTTGTGAAGAAGAAGGTCTGGGAGACGAGTACTTAGAAGCCTTAGACCAGATAGAGGAGGATATACCTTTTAGAAAAGCTTCAGGGAACTACGCACCTTCCGAAGACTACATAGATTTTTAGATCACTCCGGTACATTATCAAGTTTTAAAGATTGTTACGTAAAGAAAAGGTGTCGATAGTTAGATGGATTACGAAGTAGTTGGAACCAGTATTGAAAGAATATCACCAGATTATCTTGATAGACTTAGATTTACTGGTGCATCTGCAGTAGAACATATTACAGCTAAGAGAGATATAAGACAACAAGAAGGTTTAATGGCATACCTCGATGTCCCAAGCAAAAATGAGGGCTGCTTAGATGAATTACTACGTAATGAAGGATGGGACCTGCCTGAAGGCGATCAAGAGTTATACCTTCTACATTCGGATTATACGCCTTCTGCGTTTCCGTATGATCGTGTAAACTTAGTTGATCCGGACGTTATGGTAGAAGACTATAGACGTTCTAACCCTCGTAGATTTTCTCAAGAACTAGAGGAAGACTCTTACTTCCGTAGATTTATAGACAACAGTTTATCATCTCTTAAAAAAGAGGAGCTTTCACAGTATTATGACGATACAGAGATGCCTTGGAGTTAATTCAAACGAATTATATTCAAACAGCTTATATGTCAGGTCTGTTTAGTGGACGGTAGGTTACAGCTTGTCCTTCAGAAGACTCCAGTTCTACTAGATGTCTTTTACCCAGATTGGCTATAGTAGTTGTAGTATCATCTTGTTCTAAATAAAATTCTCCACCGTCGTGTAAGTGGCCTGATACTGCTAAGTCTGGCTTGTAGTTTCTTATTATCCTTTTATCAACCAAAGATCCGTTGTTGTTTCCGGATAGGTTTATATCTACTTCTGTATTGAATGGCGGTGAATGATTAACATAAACTGTTTTATCGCCTGTAGCAAGATCAAACATGTCTGCTGTTTGATTGTACTCTTCTAGGAAAAAATCTATGCTGTTTCTGAACTCTTTACGGTCGTCATTTTCAACTTCGAAATATTCTTCTAGATCGCTGTACCAAACATCTTCTTGTATATGTTCTAGGTCTTCTTCAAGCTCTTCCCAAGTATTTTCAGTATAGTCTTCGGTTTCTTCAGAGTACTTGTTGAGTATGTCTAAAGGTATTTCCGGTCCTTGATCGAACTTTGTTGCACCTCTACCTATGAAAGAGTACTCTGTCCCGTTTAAATCGTATGTAGCTGTATTGTGGTCTAGGTCTATTACGTTTTCGAAGTCTTCGACTATCTCTGTATGTGCGTCGTAGTCGTGATTGCCACCAACTGTCAGAACAGGTATTTCTGTTGTGTTTAGTGCTTCGAAGAATTTTCTTCCTACCTCTATATCTGATTCGGTTCTGTCTTCGGGTAGCTTGTCTAGTATGTCGCCTACAGTTATTATGGCATCTATACCTTTTTGTTCGGTTATTCTTCTTATCTTGTTTTCGAAGTCAGGACCTAGATCTGAGTATTCTCGTAGATGCGGGTCTCCGATTCCAAGGATTTTTTCAGTCATGTTTAGGTTTTAACGCCAAACTAATTTAAACTGTTGTGATCAGTAAGTGAAAAACTATTGCAGGGGGGGGTTTTTACTTCCAGTACTCCTTATCCAACAACTCCTCTTTATCCTCAATCTTCTCCTGCGTCCTAATCATCTCTTTAATCCTCTCTTGACCTTTTGTAAAACCTACAAGCACAGCACCGACAACTCTGTCTTCATTGAAGAAAAGTCTACGGTAATGACTATCATTGTACTTTCTGGACACAGGTTCACCGGTCCAGTCTCCTATGGCTAAGAACTGTGCATCGAAATGTCCTACACCGTATGTATTAATGTAGTCGAACTCGTTGTTTTCCCCGAGCATGTTCTCTGCGGCACACTCTCCCATTCTCTCAGAGTGATCCCATGAACCGTTCACGGTCTTATCACCGAAGATCCGGTGCCTATACTCCACCATATTACCGGCAGCATAAACAGAACTGTTAGAAGTCTGAAGATACTCATCGGTTATAACCATCTCTTTATCGTTCTTAGTGACATCCACCAGACCAGAGTTAGGAGTCTGTCCTATAGCAACAGCAACAGAGTCACACTCAATCCGGTCTCCGCTATCAGTCAAAACCGTTTCTACTTCTCCATCAGAAGCTTCAAGCTCCGAAACACTAGTTTCGGTTAAAACATTACAGCCTTTCTCTTCAAGCCTATCATGTATTATAGAAGCACCTTCTGTATCGAGCCCACGACTCCACCAGTTCTCACCTCTAATAAGATAGTATGTCTCAACATCGTTTTCCGCGTAAGCAACCGCTAGATCTATGCCTAAAAGACCGCCTCCTACAACAACGGCTTTATCAACTTCTTCAGCATCGTTCTTTATCCGTTCCGCATCATCTATTGTCCACATGTAATGAATGTTTTCAAAGCCTTCATCCTCAGGAAGCTTACGTGGGCTTCCGCCAGTAGCAACTAATACTTTATCAAATCTGTAACTAAATCCCTCACATGTTTCAACAACTTTAGATTCTGTATCAACACTTTCTACTTTAGTATCTAGATGTAGATCTATGTTTCTTTTCTCATACCAAGACTTATCATGCATCCGAGTATACTGTTTAGGTAGACGGCCTTTCATATACGTTTTAAGCATTATACGGTTGTAAAGTGGCTCTGAATCATCCGTAAAGACTTTAATATCTGCATCTTCATCCTTGTCTCTAATAGTTTTAGCCGCAGTCGCTCCAGCAATACCGTCACCTATAATCAAATATTTTTCAGACATTACAGGTAAAGGATAGCTTTCTTAAACTTTAAACCGTTCCAGTCTAATTTCAGAAATCTAGACATAGATAGTGTTTAAAAGTCTTAACGGTTAACACTCTCTATACAGCGGAGCTGGTGTAGTCCGGCCCATCATATCACCCTGTCACGGTGATGACGCGGGTTCAAATCCCGCGCTCCGCGCTTTATTATCGATCCAATACCTTTCTAAGCCGAGTTGTTTTTATTCGAACAGTCTTATTTGTTGAGTGATCTATATCTATCTCGACTAATATACAACCAGTTATGGCTTATTTCGTATCCTGTCCTGGTACAACAAGAC
Organism: Nanohaloarchaea archaeon B1-Br10_U2g19; assembly: GCA_001563905.1. GTDB lineage: Archaea > Nanohalarchaeota > Nanosalinia > Nanosalinales > Nanosalinaceae > B1-Br10-U2g19. The sequence goes on along the minus strand of LKMO01000003.1, from coordinate 38,224 downwards.
ATCTATATGTAAAGAAGGCTGTAGACATGTTTGATATCTCATTAACAGTTTATTTCTCTATAGCACTCTCTATTTCTGCTAGAAACTCTTCTACAAAACCATAAGGCTGTTTCATTGTGACTTCTGAAGACATTGAACCCGACCATTCTACGAGATCAACGTTTGACAGGTTAGGTAAAGTGTTTTGATACAGTGTGACTCTGTGGTGTGTTACATTCTTCGGTATCTCGGAAGCAGTTACGGTTTCATTTTCATCATATAGGTTGTAGATTTCTAGAGCACTTCCATGACGGGAGGCTTCCAAAAGATTTCCAAAAGAATGTTCATGTTCTATCTCGTTATATTCCTATCTATATTCTTCGAAAACATCTAGTATCTCTTCCGTTAATGGAGTCATAATTTTTTCTTCATCTAGCAAACCTTTGCGCATGTACTTGTTTCTCAGGACACCTACATGGTTAGAGGTTATATCATAGTCTATTTCATGGGCTATTCCTGAACCTTTTTTGTCGCCTGATCTCTTCAGAATCTCTATATTTCTATCAACTCTTGATGATGACAGAAACAGTAAGTATTTTTGTAACTCTTCTCTATGTTCTTCCTGGTTTTCGAACTCTGTTCCCTCTTTTTCTTCTAAGACCTGTTCTGAGGTATATGTTCTAGTGAAGAAAGGGTTTAACTGGTTCCAAGCCATATACAGCCGGAAATTTGATTTCTATAAATAAATTGATATATGCAGTAGAGCTTATGTTCTGAGAAAAAGATAGGAAAAAACAGGAAAGAAGTGTTTTTGGAAGAGTTATTCAAACTTTCCAACAACGTCTTCGTACCTGTTCTGTACGTCTTCCCAGTCTACTAGATCAAAGAAGCTTTCAATAAATCCTCCTCTTTTAGGTCCGTAGTCGTGGTAGTAAGAGTGTTCCCAGACGTCTAAAGCTAGTACAGGATGTGCTCCCCAGACAGCGCCTTGGTCATGTTTGTCGACAGCTACGTTGTGAAGTTCATTGCTGTAAGGTATGTAGACTAGTAATGCCCAGCCTCCAGCCGCTTTTGCTGCCTCTTCAAACTCTTTTTTCCAGTTTTCGTAGCTTCCGAACTCCTCTTCTATTCTTTCACGTAAAGCGCCTTCTGGTTCTCCGCCGCCGTTAGGACTCATATTGCTCCAGAAAACATCGTGTAAAATGTTTCCACAGAAGTTGTGGGTAAAAGATCTTAGTAGGCTTCCTGTACTTGAGAAGTCTCCAGTTTCTCTCTGTTTTTCAAGCTTTTCTTCAGCAGTGTTCCAGCCGTTGACGTAGCTTTGGTGGTGTGTTTTGTGATGCCATTCAACTACTTGTGCGGAGATTCCGGGCTCTAAATCTTCATGGTTGTAAGGTAGTTCGATTAGTTCTTGTTCTGTCATTTTATCACAGTAAGGTACTGTGGGTTCAGAGAATAAAGTTGTTTGCTTCTTATTTAGCGATAGAAAGAAAAAAAGAGTGAATATGGATTTTTTTGAACGTTGAACAGGTTAAACCTGTTTACTCAAGCTGCAGATCTTCTTCCTCTAGCTCTAGTTCTTCTCCTTCAGGTTCTTCCATTTGAATGTCTTCTTCATCAAGTTCTAGTTCTTGGTCACCTGGTTCTTCCATCATATCTTCTTCCGGCATCTGTTCCATCTGCTGGATAGTTTCTTCGATATTGATAGGGTTCTGCATCATCATGTCTTGAATTTCTGGGAACAGAAGCTGTCCGTCAGGTGAGACATAGAAGTTTTCTTCTTGTGTCTGTGTCTCGTTCTCTACTTCTGCTGTTACTTCCATTGATGCATAGTACATTCCGTTTGTCTCTGTGACATCTGTAATCTCTATCATATCTTCTTCACCTGTCGCTTCGAATAGACTCATTAGAGAGTCTTCTACTTGGTCAGGTGTTACTTGTGGAGAGTCGGTCATTGTGAAACCGAATCCTAGGATAAGTCCTAGAAGTAGTCCTCCTACAAGACCTCCGGATAGAATCTGGTTACGGCTGTAACCTTCTAGGAAGGAGTTAGACTGTTCTGTGAAAGTTTCTGTGTCTTCTTCAGTTTCTTCTGTTTGGTTAGAACTGTCTACTTTAGGTTGTAGGAACTCTTTGATGGTTTTTCTGTTTCTTCCATCTTTCTCTGCTTCTAGTAGTTCCTTGTAGTTCGGATCTTCAAGCTCTTCAATAGATTTCTTAGCTTCGTCAACGTTCTGATCCAGGATATCTTTGTAATCCTTCTCTGACATATGTAAGAAATGTTATTAACTAGTCTTTTAAATCTGTAGTAAGTTTTAGACGGCTTTTTAGACATAATAAACGGTTTATAAAGGTTTGTGACGTATTTCCGAGCATCTATCAGTGATTTAAACAGTCTATATTATTTTTCAGGTCTTTAAAAACTGTTAAAACATATTTAGGCTTTTTTAAAGAACTATAGTGGTGTCAAGCATATAGAAGAGTGGTTGTCGAGTATATAAGACTGTTTTAAATAATTTAAATTTCCCTTTATACGTCTGAGGAGTTCATCTTTGATTTGGAGAAAATGTGCAAACCAAAACTGCGATAGAGTAACTATGTTAGGTCTATGCAACAAATGTACTTCTCAAAGAGTAAACAAAAATTTTTAAGGATCACTACAGTCTCTAATAAAACCACAGTTAAAGCACTTAATCTCACAGTCAACATAATCTTCCATTTCATAGCCACAGTTCCAACAAGTGTACGAAGTCACTCTCCTTTATTCCTCCGTAAATCTTTGAAGTGCTCTAAAGCTCCATCAATATCATCTTTCTCTACTTCAGGAAAATTCTTTTTTAAATGATAGTATTCTGCATAGGAAGCATTCCAGAGCGCAAAACCTGATATACATTCTCTACTAGGATTCCTGCCTGTTCTAATAACGAAATCTATATCGTTTTTAACTTGTAGTTCGTCCTCCAGACTCTCAATATCAACACTTTTTGAGTCGACACTGTTGGCGGCTTTAACAATATCCTTTTTACCTGAGTAGGAAATCAGTAGGTTAAGAGTCTTCTCTCCTTCACTAAACCTGTTTTCCAAGCTTTCAAGTCTTTCAACTATATTGGACGGAAGAGCAGAAGGCTTAGTAGTAGCCAGATTGAAACTGAAATCGGATTCACCAAACTCTTCAACTACCGGCTCAATATGGCTGTCTAAAAGTTTGAACAGCATCCTTAGTTCGGTCTTACTCCTATCTAGGTTCTCTTCAGAAAGTAGATATAGTGTTACTTCCTCTATTTCTACAGGATAATCATCTAGATCTTCAAAAATATTTTTTAAAACTTCTTTAGACTGTTCATATGCTTCTCGTTTACTCAACTCTTTATCTGAAGCATATCTTCTGTTTCCATCAGGAATAATACCTAGATGCATTATAATATGACAGATATCTAAAAATCCTTTTTTAATTAATCCTTCCGAATCCTATATCCATTCAGGCTCAGAAATCTTGACATCGCCGTAGACCTTGGCTTGACAGCTCAAACGGAAAGGTCCGTCAAGTACTTCCTCGCCTTGGAAACGTTTCAACGTATTTTCTTCATCCTTCTGCCGTTCCGAAAGATTGTCCATACCTTCCTCTACCTTTACCCGGCAAGTTGTACAGTTACAGAAACCTCCACAGGCATGCAACCACTCTACACCACCTTCCAACAAAGCGTTTAGAATATCTTGGCCATCTTCTGCTTCGACCTCTTGATCTCTATCAATGATTTCAATTGTATGAGCCATAGTAATCTTTTGACAAGGTAAAAATAAAATAAGTTAAGAAAAAAAGAGAGGTCTTAGAATCCTAGAAGTGATAGAATGATTGTACCTAGGATTAAAGCCCAGCCCGCCAACGAGAACTTGTTCAGGTAGGTAACCTTATCTTCACCTAAAAACTCTACTATAAAGGTCTCTACCGAGAGTCCTCCATCTAAAGGCTTTATCGGCAGCATGTTGAACATTCCTATAAACAGATTCAACATAGCTACTACAAACAGCAGTGATGTAAACCACTGTGCTGCACCCTGGTAAGGCTCGTAGCTTTCTTTCCAAACCGTATCAGTAAATCTTATACCGATGTAACCGCCTTCAAAGCCTTCTCTTTCAACAGCTTCCAAAGTAAATGTTCCTTCAGAAGTCTCCAAAGTTACTTGGTCGCCTGGTTCGATGCTGAGAACGTCTCTAAGCTCCTGTTCTGTACTGATGTTCTCACCGTTTATACTATAGAGCTCTCCTTCAGTCATACCTGCTTCATAAGCAGGATAGCCTTCTTCTGCTTCATAGTTAATGAACTCGGTCTGTTCTGTAGCAATATCTGAGATAGCTGTAGTCACACCCATTAAAGCCACCAAGAGAATTCCTGCTGTCAGGTAGTTAGCCCAGCTTCCAGCACATAAAACTTTTAGCCGGGATTTCCAGTCTCCGCCCTCCCAGATAGTATGTGACTCGGTGTCTTGAGCTTCTCCTCCGGGAAGCATGTTTTCTCCTTTAGGCTCTACGAAGGCTCCGGGAAGAATTCCGAGTACGATCCAGCCTACCGAGTTAATCTCAAAGCCTTCAGTACGTGCAACAACGGCGTGACTCATCTCATGTACAAACATTAGTAGTCCGATTGCGATAACCCAGTACTCTATCGGCACGAATATAGCTCCGGAAGTTGGCTCGCTCATACCGGTACCTGTCTCAGGTGTCTCTAAACCAGGAAGTACTACTGCGAATCCATCGTCTATAGCCTGGTTAGTAAACATATCCATGAAGATATATCCGGTTAGACCTGTGATCAGTACTAGGCTTAACAGACCGACAACTACTCCGGCTGCACCGTATACTTTCCAGAAACGGGGAAACCTGTTTGCTACACGGTCTATAAACTCTAGGCCTTTATCTGTTCTTCTATAGAAAAGTATGAAGTGTCTTTCAACGTTTTTACGGTCCCAGTACATCAGTGCTGCGAGACCTGTTACGAAAATTATTGCGAAAACTAGTCTTGGAGTTAGTTCAAACATATATGTTTATTTACAGGAATGTTCAGGTTTAAAAATCACGTCTACAGTTCCTAGTAAACTCTATTAAAAATCATTACTTAACAGTCAAACATTATGAGCGAACAACCAATCTTCTGGTCAGATCAGCTGGCCTTCGGAGTCACAAGAAAGTTTTCTGATAGAGACACCTATGTATGTGCTTCAGGTATCTCTCCATCAGGAATAGTACACGCCGGAAACTTTAGAGAGATAATAACAACAGACTTCGTAGTAAAATCCTTGAAAAACAGGGGAGAGGATGTTCGCTTTATCTACTCCTGGGACGACTACGACCGTTTCAGAAAAGTACCTGAAAACGTTCCGGACGAGTTCGAACAGTATATCGGTCTTCCGTTGAGCAAGGTTCCAAGCCCTGAAGAAGGCTATGACTCTTACGCAGACTACTTCGAGTCCCGTCTAGAAGAAGAGCTTGAAGATATGCATATGGATATAGAGTTCATCCGACAGACAGAGATGTTCGAAAACTGTGAATACGCTGACTTAATCAAAGAAGCGATGAACAGCAGGGAGAATATCCGTGAAATACTTAACCAGTATCGCAGAGAACCGCTTGCTCAAGACTGGTATCCTCTAAGAGTATACTGTAAAGAATGCGAAAAAGACTTCACAGAAATAAAGAGTTACGACGGAGAGTACACTGTAGAATATTACTGTGAAGAATGCGAAGAAACAGGGAAAGTAGATTTCAGCGAGGAAGGACTAGTGAAACCACCTTGGAGAGTAGACTGGCCGATGAGATGGCACTACGAACAAGTCAGCTTCGAACCAGGAGGAAAAGATCACTCCGCGGCGGGAAGCTCACGGGATACAGGTGCAGAAATAGTAGAACAGGTCTACAACGATGAACCTCCGGTATACCAGATGTATGACTTTATAACACCGAAAGGAGGAGACAAGAAGATCTCTTCCAGCGCCGGAGAAAACACGTTAACACTTACAGATCTGAAAAAAGTTTACTCGCCAGAGATAGTCCGGTTCCTGTTCTCAGAAACCAAGCCTAACAAAGAGTTCTCCATACCTTTCGACGAAGATATCTTCCAACGGTACGAGAAGTTTGACAAGATCGAAGACGCATACTTCAACCCGGATAAAATGGATAACGACAGGAAAAGAGAACACTGGAAAAGAGTCTACGAACTAGCAATGGTAGATATCCCCGGGGAGCAGCCTGTAAGAGTTCCTTTCCAGCATGCAGCATTCGTAGCACAGACCGTACCAGAAGAAGACTGGAAAACCAAAGGAATAAAATCTCTCCAAAGAACAGGACACGTACCAGAAGACGTATCTGAACAGAACATTCAAAGAGTTCTCAACAGGCTGGAAAGAGCAAAGAACTGGGGTCAAGAACACGCACCAGAAGACTACAAGTACTCAATCAACTTCGAAGTTCCTGAAGACCTAGCTGAAGAGCTTTCAACAGAACAAGTAGACGCAATCAGCCTACTTATTGAAAAGCTTGAGGAACAAGAGTTTGAAGAGACAGATACTCTCGACAAAAAGATTTTCGACGCTAAGAAAGAATCAGAGCTAGGAACAGGAGAGTTCTTCAATACAGCATACACGATACTGCTTTCAAGAGAACAAGGTCCTAGACTTTCTCGTCTAATACTTTCAATAGGGCAGGAAGAAACAGTGGAGATACTTCAACAGATTAAGTAGGAGATAGTTATTCCGAAACTTCTTCTCCTTCTTTTTCTAAACTTCTTCTATCTCTCTGTAGGCTTCGGTGAAGATTCTGAAGATAAATACGTACATGTAAACCGGCCATACCAGGATAACAACCGGTATTAGAAGTATTCCTATTACTGTAAATAGTAGTGTCATTACGATTGTGCCTAAGGCTGCAAGACTTAAGATAGAGACTCCTAATGCGGATATGGCTGCGATCCAGTAAGGTTTTCTGGTTAGGTATTCAAGGTTCTTTAATCGGAATGCTGCTGCAACATTGTTTTTATCTGCAAAAGCAGCTATAGCCATAGGGAATAGAGAAAGCAGTATTGAAAACAGTAAGAAACCTGTGAAAAATACTAGATGTCCTGCAAGATCCGACTGGTTGTATACAAACTCTAATGATAAAAGTAATGCTATTGAAGGAAGTAGGTAGGCTACTAAGATTATTTTGTAGACCAGTCCGTCTACGAAGAGCGTTCTTAGATCTGAAAATCTTGGAAGCTCGGTTTCGCCTTCCAGAGTACTTTTAGATACTTTCACTAGGTATCCTGAGAAGAATATAGACGGTATAATCAGTGCATTGATTAACCATAGGAAACCTGCAATAGTATAGGTTCTAGCTACTTCTTTACCTTTTATCGGATACTCTAGAGCTTCTGAAAGCATTTAAATCTCATTTTCACCTCAAAGTATTTAAAAACAGTTATTTTATCGGCTAACATTAAACCCGGTGTTAAAAAATACTTTCTTTCTCTAAAAATAATTACTGTGGAGACCGAAAAATACAACTACGTTGCGTTGAAGCTTTGTGGACTACTCGCCTTAATATATGGTTTGCAGCTTGCAACAGGCTTCAACCCAGGTTTTAACGCTTCAGAATCTCCTTTCTGGAAGTTCTTCACATCAATTCTAGGACACGGCAGCCTTCAACACTTACTGAACAATATCTTCTTTATAGCGCTGTTCGGATCTCTGCTTGAAAGATATACGTCAGGAAAAACATTTCTGAAAATTTTCCTAGGCTCAGCTCTGTTCGCCAACTTCTCCGCATTCATATTCTTCCCAACATCATACATTATCGGTGCTTCAGGCGGAGGAATGGGTATAATGGCAGCGTTAGCGGTTTACAAACCTAACAACGTCGGACTAGCAATGGGTGTACCTGTACCTATGTGGGCAGCTCTTGTAATCTATATACTAATTGATTTTGCTGGTTTGACAGCCGCAAACAATGTTGCAAACGAAGCACATCTACTTGGTATACTGGCAGGAGGATTCGTAGGCTATAATCTTAGAGACGGTAAAGAAGTTGAGGAGACCTCTGAAGAGTTTGATGACTGGGAGAAAAAGATACGTGAATGGGAAGAAAAATGGATGATGAAATAAAAAAAGAGTTTATAGGGGGTTGAAGTCTCTTTTATCTGAGCTTTCTTCCTCTTGATTATTTTGAGAGCCTCTGTCGTTACCCTGTCTTCTATCTGTTTGAGAAGTATCTCTTCTCTGCCGGCTTTGACTGTTATCTCTCTGGCCTTGGTTAGTTCTCTGCTGTTGGTTTCCTTGTCTTTGCTGTGGCTGTTGCTGCTGAGGGTTCTGCTGTCTCTGCATATCTTGTTGTTTCTGTTGTTCTCTATGCTGGAAATCTTCTATAAACTGGTCTGCGTCTATACCTTCTTTTTCCAGTTCTGAGAGGTGGCGTTGTAACTGTTGTTGTACTATCTGTAGAAGCCGTGATAGCTCTTTCTGTTCGTGTAGAAGTGTCTCAACTGCGCCTTTATGTCTTCCAACTTTTTCGTTCATAACTACTAGTAAGGCTGTCGACGGTTTAAAACCTCTTTGTTATACTGTTGCTATCAAAGACGCTATATATCCTGCGCCTACGAATGTTGCCGTAGCTCCTAATGTGGATACCAATGCGAATGTAAGCAGTATTCTACCTACCTGGTTGTGCCACAGCTCTTTGTAGCTCTGGATATACACAATATCCTCTAACTCACTCACCTTCGGAGGATAGAACCTGCCTTCTACATATGCGGCAACCATTCCTGCCCCGACTATAGGCGTTAAAGATGTTAGAGGCGAGCTAAGGAATGCAACAACCCATGTAAGTACGTGTGCACGGGCAATTATAGCGCCTGTAAGCGCTGCAAGTCCGTTGGCAGCTACCCAGAATAACGTGGCTTCTACACCGGTATCAAAACCTATGTAGAGGAAGGTATATGCAATCATTGAGATTATAACGAATGGGATACCGTAGTTCAGAATTTTCAGCCATGGAATAAACTTCTCTCTAGGCTCCGGAATTTTTGGAGCTGTCTGTTTAAGCTCTTCAACTATTCCTTCAACGTGTGCTGCTCCAACTACAAGTAAAGCATGGTCAAACTCTTTTTCCTGTAGTTTGTCTACCATGTAAGCATTTCTTTCATCTAAGAAGACCTGCTTAACTGTCGGGAAATCTCTTTCCAAGTCTTTTACTATGCTTCCGATCATGTCTTCCTGTTTGAGTTCTTCGATCGAAACGTCTACCTGGTCGGCCTGGAAAATGTTAACTATTCTGAGTTTTTCCCAGAGAGTTAGCTCTTCTCTTAACCGTTCGAAGGTCTCTGTTATATCACGGTCGACTAGGCTGTACTCTATATCTCTTTCCTCAGCCTGTTTAACCGCTTCAAGCATCTCTGCACCAGGTTTAACTCCTTCTTCTAAACCGATCTTTCTCTGGTAGATGCTTAGTATAAGATTGAAAAGTAGTAGATATCCGTTTCCATCTCTTATGGCTTCAACAACATCGAGATCTTTCCAGCCGGACTCGTTTCTCATTGAGTCGAAACGTTTATGGTCGAGTTCGACGCCTATGAGGTCAGGCTCTATCTCGTCTACAAGATCTATAACGTCTCTCCGGCTTTCTTCAGAGACGTGTGCGGTACCGAGCACGGTTACTTTCTTGTCACCGAGATCTACTGTCTTCCTCATAACTGATGCTCTAATTAGTATTAGAAACTTCCAATCTTAATAAATGCAAGACAAGTCTGTAAAGATCATGTTTTATGTGTCCAGCCTTGTTCTATCTGACTGTTAGACAGTACAGAAATATCGTTGTTTTCAAGTTTTAAACGGCTTTTTCTAAGTCCTACTTCCTGTATTTCTCCTTCCGTGTCTTCTACTTGGATTATATAGCCTTTTTTGAAATCGGGGTCTCTTAAGAGGTAGAATCCTGCTACTACGTCTGCAAGCATGTCGGAGACAGCGAAAGCAACACCTAACGCTATGAATCCTGTTGCGGTTCCTAGGCTTGCTGCAATCTCTCCTAGACCCATAATACTTAGGAATACGAGTGCGGCACCGAACCATAGAAATATTGCTACAACAGTCTTTCCAAGGCTTACAATTATTTCTTCTTCATACAGCTTGTTGAGAGATAGGCTAACTGCTTTCAGAACTAGTTTTATGCCTAGGTAAGCGGTTAGAAGAAATATTGTTCCGGATAAAAGGTTGGGTAGTATGTTTACTATGTTCTGGATAAACTGTTGGAAAGCGGTTTCAAAAGTGCCGAGAACCATAGAAAATGAGTTGAAAGCCAGTTAAATTAAACAGATATGTATTTAACCGAAACAAACTGTCCAAACCATGCAATAGAGTTCAATAAACTGTATAAACAAGTAGTATCCAAAAATGTTTATGGTACTAGTAGCAGCTTTCACAGTTTTTCTTGTAAGCCTGCTTATAGGCGCAGTAGGTATCTATATAGCAGCTAGCATTATAACAGACAAAAAAGACTACTTCTACGCCGTAGGAACCGCGTTGATAGGAGCTTTAGTAGGAGCGATTGTAGGCATAACTATAGGCTGGATACCGTTAATAGGTCCTTTAGCAACACTGATAGCATGGATTGCTGTTATCAACTGGCGTTACCCTGGAGGATGGATAGACGCAGCACTAATAGGTTTCACAGCCTGGATAGCAACTCTTGTCGTACTGTTCATTCTACAAGCCATAGGACTACCAGTACAAGGCTCAGTAGGAGTACCGGGAACCTAAGGACTGAAAAAGAATGAAGAAAGCAGTAATACTAGCTCTAATCATAACAGTTTCTGTTTTTCTTCTCGACCAGAACTACTCTCCAGAAGATAAAACTGAGGCAGAACTAGTAAGAGTGATCGACGGAGACACCATAAAAGTAAATATACATGACAGAAACGAGTCAGTACGGTTTATAGGTATGGACACACCGGAGATACACGGCGGAAACAACCCCTTACATTTCGGACTAGAAGATACGCCGGAAACAGAACAGTGTCTCTACATATGGGCAGAAAAATCAACAAGCTACGTCAAACAAGAAGTAAGTCCGGGAGACAAAATAGAACTAGAGTTTGAAGGTGACAGAAGAGACCAGTACGGACGACTAAGAGCACATATACACTTACAAGACACGAACAACACTCTGAATTATAAACTGGTTGAGAAAGGTTATGCGAACGTGTTTCCTGTAGAGTTTGATGGAAAAGAAAGTTTTGAAGAAGCAGAGCAGAAAGCCCAAGAACAAGAAAAAGGACTATGGAACTGTAGAAACGTAACTGCTTGAGATGAAAACTAGTATGTTTTAGCCGGATGTAGGATAGAGTTGCTAGTTATTCCGGGTTGTTACGAATCTCTTCTTCAAGTCCCCAGTCTTTGATAGCTTTCATAGGATCTATCTCAAAATTATGGTGCTTGTTGAAAAGTTCAACTGCTTCAACAGACTTATCCATATCGAACTCATCTACTGAACGGAGTAAAGTAAACTTTATGATATAACGGATATTTTTTGCTTTCTCCACACTTTTTACCTGTTTGTTGCCGTGTTTGAAAACAAGCTGTACGTCCTCACCGACTTTCTGACTGTTCTGTGCTGATAACCTTAGATTCATACTGTTGCCGTGGTTATCCCATTTACCGAAAATAACTGACTCTGACTCCATAATCAACTAATAACTCAGTAGTAGGTGATAGTTAAAACGGTTGAAAAAACTATGTCTAACTTCAGACTAGTTAACAATTACAAAATACTTAGAGTGCGGGGGACAGGATTCGAACCTGCGAACCGCTAACGGACAGGAGCCTAAATCCTGCACCTTTGGCCACTTGGTTACCCCCGCGTGCTGTGTGTAAAACAGTATTTTACAGTAAAGGTTTTTAATCACATCCCTTGCTCGATTTTTTAGAAAGAGGTTTTTCGGGCAACGGATTTAAAATCCGGACAAAAAACTTCGAGTAGGAGGGGTAAAACAGTTCTTGTTCGAGTACAAAGGTTTTGAAGTCTACTGGGAGGGACATGGATCGGTAAAGATAGTTGATGAAGGATTTACTGTTGTTGTAGATCCGCATTCAAAGGTTTCCGATGTTGAGGAAGCAGATCTAGTCTTGATCACTCAGCCTGATGAGAAACATTACGACCGGGACCTTGTTGAAAAACTTTGTACAGACAGAACCTGTGTTGTAGCCCCGAAGTCTATGGAGTCTTACAGTGTTCCTTGTAACGATGTTGAGTATATAGAGGAGAACGAGGTTATAGATATCTTCGGTATCGAAATCGAAGCAGTACCGCTTGAAAACCAGGAGTCTCAAGGTATAGGCTACCGTTTCGTAATGAGAGGTACAAGCTTCTACGTCTCAGGAGATATACGTTCTACAGAAAGTATGCATGATTTAGAAGGACGTGTAGATATCTGTTTCTTGCCTGTAGACGGTGTAAACACCATGGATTTGGACGGTGCTGTAAACGCCGCAGTTAGAATCAAACCCCGTGTAGTAGTGCCGTATCATTACGGCGAGCCGTTCTTCAGTGAAAAAGTTGATGTAAACGTTTTGAAAGCCGAGCTAGAGGATAGAAGTATTGGATGTAAACTCTTGAGGTCTCATACATAAGGGATTGAAATTAACTCGGAACTAAAACTTTGTTAGAGGTATGAGTAGATGAAGACAGAAGTCAACGGTGTTGAAGTAGAGCTTCTAGGCCATGCCAGTATAAAGCTTCAAACTCCGAGTAAAACAGTTTATATCGATCCGTGGTTGGAAGTAATAGACGAGTTTGAGAAAGCGGATATTATTGTATCTACACACGACCATTTTGACCATTTCGATTTAGAGGCTATAGAGAAGCTTAGAAAAGAAGATACTCTCTTGTTGTGTACTAAACAGTCTGAAGACAGTGTTCCGGAAGATTTAGAGCATAAAATTATTGAGACAGGATCCAGTGTAGAAGCTGGAGGCGTAGTTTTCAGAGGCGTTGAAGCATACAATATAGACAAGTTTAGAGAAGAGAACATGCCTTTCCATCCTAAAGGCTTCTGTGTAGGACTAGTCTTTGAGCTAGACGGTTTGAAGATATACTATGCTTCAGATACTGATTCGGTGCCGGAGATGGAGCAGCTTAAAGATGAAGATATTGGTTTAGCTTTTCTGCCTATAGGAGGAAAGTATACAATGAACCAAGAAGAGGCTTTGGAAGCTGTAGACATGATTGAACCTGAAAGAGTTGTTCCTATGCATTACGGCGTGGTTGACGGTACAGAGGCAGATCCTGAAAAGTTTAAAGAAAATGTAGAGAAAGAGGTACTGGTTTTACAGGACGCTGAACCTTGAAAGAATATCTACAACTCTTTCAGTTATAAACATTTTAACTTGGTTGGTCCGTGTTTTAGCTTCGTAACTTATTCCTCCGTCATCTAACTGGTTTTTAAGCTCTTCTATAGAGCTTTCAGAGGAAATAATCGCGTCAACACTCGACTCATCAACCTCTACCTCTAAGGTAGGGTCTTCAACCGCTTCCCGTTGAAGCTGTTCAACTTCTGTCCCATCCATAACTGCTGAGTAGACAGCTCCTGTCTCTTGGAAGTAGATATTCATTCTCTGGTCTCCTATGATACGGGCAGCAAAACTTGGTATATCATCTTGGTTACTGTTTATCTCTTCCTGTAGCTCAGTTACCTCAAGATTATCATGGATATATTCGAAGTCAGACTCCGTCCAGTCCACTGTTTCAGCTGAAACCGTTAAAGTAAACATTGCTGAAACGATTAGAAGTACGGAAAGTTTCTTTTTTCCTTTCATTAACCAAGTCTTTGTAGACGCTCTTATTTTACTGTTACGCTTTTAGCCAGGTTTCGAGGTCTGTCCGGGTTGATATCTTTATCACGGTTCAAAGCTGTACGGTATGCTAGAAGCTGGAAGACAACTGTTTCAAGTATCTCGGTGTTGGAATCTTCAGGAATCTCTATGAAATGTTTGAAACCGGTTTTTTCTTCGGTTCCTATACCTATTATGTCGGCTCCACGGCTTTTAGCTTCAACTAGGTTGGAAAGGGTGTCGTTCTCTCCTTTACCTGTGAGGATACCGATTACAGGAGTTCCTTGTTCTACTAAGGCCAAGGTTCCGTGTTTGAACTCGCCGCCAGGGAAAGCCTCTGAATGGATGTAGGATATTTCCTTCAGTTTTAGAGAGGCTTCTTTACTTACGAAACGAGATCTATGACGTCCTATAAAGTATACGTCTTCTTTGTCGCTGAGGTATTTACTAGCTTCTCTTACGGTTTCTCTACTGTTTTCAAGTGTTTCACTTATCTTTTCAGATGTTTGTACTAGTTCTTTCCTTCCCTCTTCTGTCTTATCTTCTAATGCATACTGTAAAAGTTTCAGCACTGTTAACTGTCCGGTAAATGCTTTTGTGGAGGCTACTCCGATCTCTGGGCCTGCATTTATGTAGAGAGACTGTCTGGAGTTTCTGTCAAGTGTCGAGCCTACAACGTTTACTATGGCGAGTGTTTCCGCATCAACCTTGTTTAGAAGTGACAGTAGGTCAGCGGTCTCACCGCTCTGACTCATACTTATAACTAAATCGTCTTCACTGATCTCGTCTTTTCTGTACTCTAGTTCGTGAGCTTGCTCTACCTCCACATCGGTACCGGTTTCTCTTAGATAGGATGCTCCGAGTTCAGCTGCGAAGCTTGATGTTCCGCAGCCTGTTATGTAGACTTTTTCAGCTTCTTCAATAAGTTTTACAGCTTTCTGAAGGTCTTTCCTGTCTTGGAATGCTGCGCGTTTAACGGTTTCTGTCTGTTCTTCTATCTCTTTATGCATGTAGTGGTCGTAGCCTTTTTTGGAGGCTTGTTCAGCGTTCCAGTCAACCTGTTTTACTTCTCTATCTATTTTTTCTCCGGAGTTGTAGATCTGGTAGTCGTCTTTTATTATTACGTAGTCTTCTTCCTCTAGGAAGACTGCTTTCCGTGTATGTTCAAGGAAAGGTGTTACGTCAGATGTTAGGAAGTATTCGTCTTCTCCCACGCCTAGTACTAACGGCGATCCTTTTCTGAAAGCTATTTTTTCTCCCGTATCTAGAACTGCTACTGCTGCATAAGATCCTTCTAACTTATTTATAACGTTTCTACAGAGTTTTTCCAGGTCGTCTGTCTTTTTTAGTTGTTCTTCTATGAGGTGAGGTATTACTTCTGTATCTGTTTCGGACTTGAAACGTTCCTCACCTAGCTCTTTTCTAAGTTCTTCGTGGTTGTCTATTATCCCGTTGTGTACGACAGCTATCTTTTCTTTACTGCAGGTATGCGGGTGTGCGTTGGTTTTGTTTACTTTTCCGTGTGTCGCCCATCTTGTATGTCCTATTCCTGTGTTTCCGTCAAGTTCTTTGTTGAGAACCTGGTTTATTGTGCCTTCACCTTTACTTACTTTGAGGGAAGGGTTTCCTACGGTGGCTATGCCTGCGGAGTCGTAGCCTCTGTACTCCAGTTTCTCCAGACCTTTCTTTATTACTTTAGAAGCGTTTTTTTCGCCGGTGTAACAGACTATCCCGCACATTATACCTTTCTTTTTGATGCTGAGATATTATAAAATACGTCTAACAAACTGTTTTTACCGGTTCAGGCCTTGTTTATTAATGTTTCAACACCAACAGTAAAACACTTATAATACCGGTATTAAACATGTTTTAATGGCTGGGTTTCTGAGAGAGAACGGAGAACTAGTAGACACTAAAGAGCTAGACCAAGAAAAACTCAAAGCCGTAAAAGACGGTACACGGAGAAAAATACTGGAAAACCTCGCCAAAAAACCTGACTACCCTTCTAACATAGCTGAAAAACTTGGTATAAGCAAACAGAAAGCACACTACCATTTCAAAATACTGAAACAGGCAGAGATAATAGAGAAAGTCCGTGAAGAAAAACATTCAGGAGGGCTAGCCACGTACTACAGACCGGTTTCAGGAGGATTCATACTCGACTTCGGAGGAAAAGGAGAGAAGACAGACTTCAAAGAAAGAAGCGAGGAGGTCAAAAAATTCCTTAACCCGTTGATAAAAAACGGAGAGCTGAACGGTAAGATAGTAGTAGGATCACCTGACAGACACGGACCAGACCAAGTAAGAGCACGAGACGGATATCTAGCAGGAGAAATAGGTTTCAAACTAGGAAGCTACGCCACAACCAAAAATGAGGTGGTAGTGAAAGATACGGAGCTTGTAAAGTCCTCTAACTACAGCCAGAACATGCTGCTCTTAGGCGGAGTCCTGACAAATACTGTTTCAAAAAAGTTTAACCACGAGTTCTCCGCAAGCTTCGAAGGAGAAGAGTTCCCCTACAGAGAGATAAAAACACCTAGATCAAGCTTCACCGGAGAAAAAGTAGGTATAATCGCAAAAACCGTTCACCCCGAAAAAAGTAGCTGCTCACTCTTCCTTGTAGCCGGTGTAAGAAACGAAGGTACGAAAGCAGCTGTTATAGCATTCAAAAACCTGGAAAACCTTATAGAACAATACATGAACCAAGAGGCCTACATCATAGTTAAAGGACAGGACATAGATGGTGACGGAGAAATCGACAGCTACGAAGTTCTAGAGAAAGAGGGAGTTAAATGAGCGACTGGGAAGTATTCCAAAGAGATGTACTAGACGTACTGAGACAGTACGAAGGATACTTCAGCTTCTTTGAAAGAGTAGGCAGCCTCAGCGACGACTCAAGACCTGACTGCTTCGCACGAATCACACGAGAAAACAAGAAAGAGATCTGGATAATAGACGCAAAAAACAAATCCGAAGTGGACTCAGAAGACAGAGAAAGAATGCTGAAATACATTGACATGCTTAAATCCAATCCAATAGATATAGGACTAGAGATAGGAGAGCTCTCAGACTACAGGTTCCGAGGAATATTCGTAACCTCAAACGGCAACGAAAGACTGGAAAACTATGAAACAGTAAAGTTCAACAGCTTCCACCAGTTCCTACAGAAAGAACTAATATACACAGATACAGATAAAGTAGTCCGCGATCTATCAAAGATGATTGAAAGAAAACAGCTGACACAGAGCCAGGCAAGACTACTGTTCAGATCAGTAAAACCGTTCGAACAGAGACTCAACCAAGCATTAGATATACTGGAAAAAATAGAGACAGACTACATCGGCCTACAAGTCAAGAAACCTCCTTTAAGCAGTTATGACTTCAAACTACCGGTTGACGCTGTAGTAACTCACAAAGACCGAGACAAAGCATTTCTGTTCGATATACCTTACTCCTGGGAGGCTGTAAAGAACGTGGACAACAAGGTAGAGGAAGTGAAGAAAAGACTGGATAAAATGGATAAACAGGTCTACTATGCCGCGATAAACACGTTCCAAAACCATGAATCAAGGTATGTCTTACAGCCGGAAGAAGTAGAGAAAGAGATAATGGAGACAGCCGGTATAATATCTCCTGACAGGATAGCTGATCTCTTCCTACCCAAGGTAAAGACAGAGAAAGAGTATACTGACAACGGGATAAAGATACGGGACAAACACGGCTTCGGATACAGGATGGAGGTAAGAAGCTCAAACGATATAGATCATGCTGTTAAAGTGGTTATGCCTGAGAAAGCTGCCTCCAAGATGAAAGATGCGATGATCAACTCCCGGAAAGAGCTAGGAACAATAAACGGGAACATTTTCCAACACAAAGTAAAAGTTAAACAAGGATTCAAAGTAGAGTATAACGGTATAACTGAATCGTATGACGCCTACAAAGACTCTGTGAAAAGCCTTTACCGTAAGTCAGTTAATCCTGAACTAAGTAAGAAAGTAGAAGTTTAAACCATCTCAACAAATCTTACTCTTCCATGTTCGGAGGTTTCACCGTCTCTATAACTAGTTAATGTTTGGTAGCCGTTCTGTTTTATAGGAGCAACTATGACTCCATCTTCTTTCAAATACTGTTTAGATTTTTCTATAGACTCTGTTGCAACAGAGTAAAGTATACGTTCAAAAACTGTTTTTACAGGTTTTAGATCTGAGCCTTCAATGATTTCAACATTTTCTGTTTCTTGTAAGCGTTTTCTTGACTCTTCAACAAGCTCCGGATTTACTTCAATACCGACTACTTTTTCAGCAAGCTCTCCAAGCACTGCTGCCTGGTAGCCTGAGCCTGAACCTATCTCCAGAACCGTGTTTCCAGGTTTAACTTCTAGTAGTTCTGTATTTACTGCGACCATATGAGGTGCAGAGATCGTAGCGTTTTCAGCTATAGAAAGAGGTAAGTCCTTGTAAGGACTCTCCTTATGTTTTTCCGGTACGAACTTTGATCTATCAACCTGTCTGAAAGCCTCCTCTACACGTTTAGATGTGATGTAGCCGCCGGTCTTTAGATAGTTTATGAGTTCGGTGTTGGAGTTCATAACGGATATTAAGTTTTGAAACTATAACCCGGTTATGGATCCCAGTCCCGAGAACTTTAAAGAGAGAAAGCTTTTAGAGAAAGAGGTGGAGAAACTGAACCAGGATGTAGACTCTGCGGTAGTTGAAGGAGTAGATGACAAAAGAGTTCTCAGAAAACTTGGTTTTGACGGCAAAATCTTTCTCTCAGCCGAAAAAACACTGGAAGACTTAGCAGAAGACTTAGAGAGAGGAAGTCTTAGAACAGTAATACTGACCGATTTCGATCAACACGGTAAAGACGAAAACAAGAAGATAAACCAGGCGCTTCAAGAAAGAGATATCGATGTAATAAACAGCTCCCGTAAACAGTTTGGAGCCCAGTTCACATCAACAGGGAGAATGGCGATAGAAGACGCTGAACCCTTGTTCCGGTCAAAGTTCGACAAGTTTGTAGACGCAGCGTTAGATGGACTGTTCCTCAACAAATAAATTGTTTAGAAATCGGTTAGAGAGCTTTGGTTGTTTTTCAGTGCTCGTGCATTGAATCCTTTCTCTCTTCGCAAGTATGATGCGAACTGTTCGTCAAAGCCGTGGTGTGTATAGACTTTTTCAGGTTCAACCTGTTCCACTAGCTCAACAAGTTCGTTGAAGTCGCAGTGGTCAGAGAAAGGAAATGCTTTGTCGTAACGGCTGTAACCCATCGAGTTGTGTAAAGCCCAGCCTGAGAAACCGGCTTTCAAACCGTTGTTTTGGCTTACAAGCTTGTTTATATACTGTTTTTTGCTGGTGCTTGTAGGCCCTATATAGATTCCGTCCTCCTTTAACAGATCTTTGTTTTCCTTGTAAGGTAAGGTGTTGAACTCTAGGTCGGTATGTTTTTCTAGGACGTTGTTCATTTTGAGTACGGAGCCGTGTGCGATTATAGGTCTTTCAGTTACTTCCTGGACTAGGTACTGTATCTTCTGAGCCTTGCCTAAGGCGTAAGCAAAAAGAAACAAGGGATTACTGTTTTCCTCTACCCAGTCCTGTATACTTCTCTCTATCTCTTCTTGGTCTGGAAATCTGTAAGCCGGTATACCATAAGTTGCTTCTATAATAAGTTCTTCAGCTTCAACAGGCTGGAATCCTTCGATATAGGCTCTGTCCCGGGTTGAAACATCGCCTGTATAAAGAATTTTGCCGTCTATAAGTGCTGCTGACGATCCTAGGATGTGCCCGGAGTCTATAAGCTGTATGGAGTCGTGTTCTACACGTTTTACATCTGCGTTGAAACGTTTCTGTAGAAGCTTCTCTGTAAGCTTTGAGCATATGATTTCTCCGTTTTTCTTGAATGCGTGGTCAGAGTGAGCATGTGAGACAAAGTTAGTGTCTCCTATACTGTTACGGCTGTCCAAAACATGTTTTACATCTTGGTATACATGGATTCCGTCTTTTTTCCTTATCATTTCTGCCGTTGGTTTTAATTAGAAGTCTTCAATACTTTATACCTGTATCCTTATGATAGATGAAAAAGCACTTTCTGTAGATGAAGAAGTCTTGATAAATATCGCAAAACCCTTGTTCTACGGCTACACGTTTTTAGCCGGTGTGATGGTAGCGTTCCTACCTAACTACGCAGGCACAATGTCTGGTATAGCTGTTATGGCAGCAGTCAGCTTTATCTCCGCAGGAATATCTGACGCATTATCAGAAGACTGGAACAACTTTATGCAGTTAATATCTGTAGTAACATTACTGGGTTCCGTGCTCGCTGCAGCATACATGGCCGCACTACTTTCCGTAGTGTGCGCATGTTGACCCTTATTAAAACTTAGACCACCACGTATTTTTTGCTAGGGGGCATGGTGTAACCTGGCATCATATCGGACTCCAAAAATGGAACTGGAGTTATGAGGAAAACAACTGTTTTCCGATGATTTGAAACAGATATGAGCCGTTTAACTGGCTATTTATCGGAGATATCCGAAGATCAGGGTTCAAATCCCTGTGCCCCCATAACTTCTATTAGTTCAGAAAAACTGTTTTTCAAGACTCGACAACACTTTTAACACTGGTTAAACCTTAGTTTCTACATGAGTTCTCAAAACGGTTTAGAGTTCGCTAGAATAGGCGGAGTCTCATTCCTCATACAACTGGTAGTCGGGATAGTTATAGGAAATCTTTACATTATTCTACAAGGAAGTCCTCATCCTAATCTTGAGCTACTGGTTCCTCTAGTTGTCATGCCTATAGGAGGCCTGATAGCGGTGATGAGGTCTGAGTATGCTAGAACTTTTGAAGGAATAAGGTTTGCCGGACTGTTTTTAGCGGCTTCAGTAATACCTGTACCGCTTATGATATACGGCTTAGGAAGATTCCTATACACAAAATACCTGTAGTGTAGCCGAATAATCAATAAGTAGTAGCTTCAACTGAAAACCGTTTTGTATGATACTGGAAGAGCACCGTTTCGACTCTGATACCTACGAAGAAGTCAAAAAAGATGAGAGAGGCGTAGTAGAAGGCTACCGTGTCAAGCCTTGGCAGAGACAACGTGAAGCTGTAGAGTTCGGTGCAAGAGGAGAAAACAGCTTGAAAGGCTACCTAACACTTTCAGGCTACCAAGCCAGTAACGGAGATATTCTAACTTACTCGACCGAAGAGCATTCAAAGAAACTAGGTCTTACAGATCCTGAGAAAACTCATGAACTTCCTTTCGACAACGTTGTAAACGGCTCTATGGTTAAGCCTTGGAGCTACAGAGAAGACAAGTCTCTCCAAGACCTGGAAGAAAAGTCTTGTAAAGAAGTATTAGAGTCTATAGGTGTTGAAGCCGACAAGCCGAAAGAGACAGTTAACGCGTTGCTTAGTATGCCGGTAAACAGTATCGACGATGAGTCTACCGATGCAACCTCTGAAATATATGTTAAAGGACTGGACCTTGATTTTGATGGGTGTGTAGAGCCTTTAGTAGACGATCTAGTTGAGGAGACAGAGGTAACATATATTGGAGGTAAAGCCAGTTTCTACCATGCTGAAACCTCTTCCGCTGACACACTTGAGTATGTTCATGAGGAGCTAGGTATAGAAAAGCCGGAGATCACCCGTCTAACCTATACGGACTGATATAGGTTCTACTGTAAAATAATCCTTTTCTTTCAGTTCGTTTATGCTTTCTACTGTATGTTTACAGAGACTGAAAAACTAGGGAAGACTATATCTGAAAGTTTAGAGCTAGATAAACCGGTTTACGACGAGAGTCTAGGAAGCTATCTTGAACCTGAATCGGACTACGAACTACTAAACCAAGATACAGGAGTTGTATTTATAGAATATGAAAACTCTTCTACACAAATTTTTGCTTATATAGATAGAGGAGAAACTTTTGATCCTAAAGAGCTGCCGCAGAGCGAACAAGATATGCTTATAGAGTATCTCAGCTCAAAAGGTTATGAAGACCCTGTAGACTTTGGTATAAATCCTTACCACCAGCAAGAGCTGGAGCAAAATCTCTAGTTAACTCCTAAAAAGCTTTCCACATCTCTTAAAAGCTCTAAAACATCTTTTTCGTCACGTTCAGCTGTTTCTGCGTAAAGATGTTCAAACGGCCATATACCGGCTCCTGACGAGTATAATCTTACCTGGTTAGGTTCATCAATTCTTCTTTCAGAGTAGTTTTCCTCCCAGGATACTAGAAAGTCCTCGAAAATGATGTCGAGTCTGTCGTATTTTTCAGGTGACTCTATCTCTCTCAAAGGTTTTTCTCTGTAGCGCACTATGTTTCTCCATTCAGGCCCGGTTCTCTGTAGCTGTACCTTATTTCTGATTGGGTACTCTTTGTCAATTGTCTCTGCAACATCATAGAAGTCTTGGCTAGTCAACCATTCGAATCTGTAGGTTTGTTCTGTTGCTTTCAAAGTTATGTGCGAGTAGTCTCTACTGAACTCTGCAGTGATAGTTTCTTTATCTTTTTCTTGCCGAGTTAAGGTGTTCAGTTCAGTCACCAAGATTATACAAATAAAGTGTATAACATTAAACATTTTACGTCTACTTCAAGTCTTTCAGATGTGATGAAGGGTGCTCGCTTCCGGTGAACAACTCTGAGATAGAGTTATTAGAGTGTTTAAGAAGTGTTACAACTACTCTAGGACTATCAAAACCTAGTTCTTCAACTTCTTCAATATCATCGGTGTCATAACCAAAAACTGCGTGGAAACAGTCTTTCTCGTCTCCATACCTTCCTTCTAGACTCATGACTGAGTCCAACTCATCTTCAAGATATCTCCACTCTAAGTACTGCTTAACATTATCTATCTTAAACTTGTTCCAGTTGTTTTGACGCCCGTTTTTATCTATCTCACAGTACTTTACTTTGCCTTCCTTGTTTTTGGTTAGATCCTTTAACTCTTTCCATGAGCAGTTCTGATCCAGTATTTTCCAGTCAAGATCTTTTCCTTTCCTGTATGATAAAGCACCTTCGATATACTCCTCCATATCGATAGGTAGATAGACGAAGTCGGACATATGCTCTAGAAGTTTCTACCGGTCTTTAAAAACAGGTTTGTATTGGTTCAGAACAACCAAAAGTGGTGAACGGTATGCTTGAATATCCCAAGTATTTTATTTATTTTAATACTAAGAGCTTTCTATGGATATACAGAAAACTTTTCTAGGCGGAACAGTACTATTTTTTCTGCTTCTCTCACTTCTAATGCTTGCACCGTTCTTAACTTACATAATAACTGCGATAATACTTGCTTTTGTTTTGAGACCTGTTCAAGTGAGACTGCAGCCTAAGATCGGTAAGAATCTTTCCGCTATTCTAATAATCACTGGTTTCACCGTTTTAATTGCATTACCTTTTGCTTTAGCTGTAGGCACTGTAGCTACCGATGCGCTTGAGCTCGTGGACAATGTCGGAGAAGTTGAGTTCGTGGACTTTGAAGCACTTCAAGATCAGATTTTCGAACTTACTGGTCAAGAAGTTGATATAGAACAGGAGTTACAGGATGTTCTTGAAAGCTTTACAGCGATAGCAGTTGGAGGGGTATCACAGATACTAGGAGTACTCACTTCATTACTTATAGGACTTTTGATTATGTCTTTCTCGCTTTTCTATCTGTTGAAAGATGGTGACAGACTTTACGGATGGATAAGATCTGTAACACCTGTAAAAGAAAATATACAGAACCAAATGTATAATAGAGCCGGCATAATGACTAATGCTGTGCTTAAAGGTCATGTATTGGTGGCTATAGCTGAAGGATTGATTGGAGGACTAGCACTATACCTTACAGGTATTCCGAACGCAGCATTCTGGACCTTCATAATGATAATTCTCTGTTTCATTCCTGTAGTAGGAGCGTTCCTTATCTGGGCTCCGGCAAGCATCTACTTATTGTTGATGAACGAGGTAACAGCAGGTATCTTCCTAGCGCTTTACGGACTTATCGTGATCTCACTTGCAGACAACCTTTTAAGACCTTATTTGGTAGATAAGAAGGCAGAGCTTCAGCCAGCAGTAATACTGATAGGAGTTATAGGAGGAGTATACCTGTTTGGAGCTATAGGACTGTTTATAGGTCCTGTAATATTCGGACTAACTAAGACTATTACGGAGGTCTTCACACAGAACTATGAGAAGCTTGACTAGATGGTTTCTCTGTAGGTGTCCGGTAGATTATCTTGGCTTAGATAGTTGGTTACCTCAGAGAGTAGTATATCCTGTCTTCTCTCTTCTAGTTCTGAGTAAGGTATCTGGCTGTAAATATTTTGGAAAGGTCTGGGGTCTGGCTGTTCACTGTAGACAGATATTTCGTGTACTTTGCCTCCGTCTCTTTCTGTTCTTACTTCTCCTTCATTTTCCCAGGCTAGGTTAAATTCTTCTGAGTATTCAAGGATTATCTTCTCGCAGTCTTCGAGCCCATGGTCTTGTATATATTCTTTTAGATCTCTGGCACGTGGAAAGGCTTGGTAGTCTGAGCTTTCTATAGTACAGTCTACTCCTTTTTTGATGGGGTATGCAAGGTTTGAAGCATCTAGAAAGTCTAAAGGGTCTGTATCCGAGTACCAGACTGTTTCGTAGGCATCTTCCCAGTTTTGTACGAATATTTCCTGGTCTCCTGAGGAGAATACGCCTTGTTCGATGTTTGGTGATCTGTTTAGATGTTCTAAGGTCTCATAGTTATCCACGGTACCACAATATACTATATAACATATTATGTTATAGATGTTTTGGATAGCTATATAGACGGTTAAAGGCTCCAAATATACAGTTTAGAAGCTTTCTAGAAAAAACCTGTAAACCATTCTCTGAAACGTACCACAAAACCGGTTTCCTCAGAATCTGTAGCCTGAATAACCTCTTCCCCAGATTCAAGAGTATCATTATAAAGCTCTAACTCATAGTTCAGCTCCTCATCTCCGGACTGAACCTCTTCAGAAACATTGAAGTCAACAGGAGTTATAACCTGGGTAACCATATCTCCTTCACTCGGTCCTTCAATACTTACAATTACTTCTACTTCGCCGTTTTCTCGTTCCACAGACTCCTCAACGACAGTGTATCCTCCGGTATTAGCACAGTAAGTACCTGTAAAATCTATTGTATCATTGACTGAAACATTTGTTTCATAGTTATTCACATCTACACCGTTACAGCCAGGCTCTTCCTGCACAAATTCTGTAGAACTTGAGAACGCTACAGATAGACCTGTCAGAAACATTAATGAAAGCCCTAGGAATACGAGACGGTTCATAATAATTACGTTTATACAACTCGAAGTATATAAACAGGTTTGTTTTTATGGAGATCTACCGCAGTTCTTCAAAGACTACTGTGACTATCTAAAGCAAAGCTTGTGATTTGTTCGAGTAAGACTCTTTCTTCTTCACCTGCCTCTATAAGCTCTGCAAACTCCTCATATACAGGTCTAACCGACTCCGCAGTATAATCAAAACTGTCGTCACTAAAAATCCAGAAACAAGTACTTCCTTTGAACTCTGGTCGAGAACGCTCTGAAGCACAGAAACCAAAATCATTTGCAAGACCTTTAACCGCCTCTACATCCCAATCATCGTTGTAATGGTTAGGAAACACTTTCTCAAAATCTCTTACATCACCATCTGTAACATAAATCTCAGGTATACTGTACCTACTTTCAAAAAGCTTCATAACCTCTTCAGGACACCTATCTGTCGAAGAATATATACTGAAACCTCCTCTCTCAGAATGAACAACAGCTTTACACCCGTTATAACCAAAAGTACCGGTGATATAATCGTTGTCCTCTAACTGGTTGTCCACACTTCTCAAGGTTTGAAACTCGTAAAGCAAGTCATCATTGAACTCTGTCACAATAATAAGAGGTTAGTATGTCTGAAGCTTAAACCAGTTTCCGCCTAAGGGTAAGAGTCAAGAACATTAAAACCTGAAAAAACTCTTGTATGACTCTAAGAGACAAAATCACTGACACCGAAAAAATAGCTTTAGACAAGATCGAAGCCAACTGGGACAACCACATAAGAACCACGCCCAAAGCAATAGAACAGTTCGAAAAACAGTATCCCCAGTTATGCCAACTAGTAAACCAGAAAGTACAGCAAGAAGGAATCAAAGATCTAAGCAACATCTTCAGGCCAGGAGTACCCGACTTCCTAGCATTCGACGACAACGGAGACTACAGATTCATCGAAGTCAAAGGCGAAGGCGACGGCTTAAGACACAGCCAACTTAAATGGTTCAAAGATTTTCAAAGAGTTAAATCCGAAATCTGGTTCACCGACTCAAACCAAGGAATCACAGAAAAAATGAACTCCAACAAACTAGAAGCATACAGCCTAGCAAAACCAAAGACAGCTAACCGAGGAGAAGCAGAGGTTGAAAGCTCGGAGAAAAATGGTTTCTTAAGTGTACAGATACCAGAAACACTGGCAGCAATGATGCAACTAGAAGAAGGAGACAAAGTAAACTGGAGTATCCAAAATAGATCCGTACTAGAACTAGATACGGATTAACGGGTTTAACCAATTCTTGATATGACATCTTTCCAACAGAATGCGGAGAAAATAGTAGATGAGCTTATAGAAAAACATTGTTTAGATTTAGATATATCTATTGAGATAGCTGATCTTAAACGTTGTGCAGGCCAATACCATCATTCTGACCAGAAAATAAGGATTTCTAGATACCTGTTTGAAAACCATCCCGAAAAACTGTTGGAGACAGTAAAACATGAACTAGGTCATGCTGTAGTAGACCGAAGATATAGACGAAAGGTAAAGCCTCATGGACCAGAATGGAAAGCCGCTATGAACGAGCTAGGTGTAAAAAATCCTTCTAGATGTCATCAAATTCAGCTTACAGATTATAAGTATATTGTTGAATGTGTTAATAGCGACTGCAGTTTCAGATTTGGTAGATACAGAAAAAGTAAGACTGTTAAAAACATAGAGAAGTATCGTTGCGGTAGATGTGGTTCGAAGATGAACTCTTTCAGCACTGGCAGCTAGTTTCGAATCTCTATAAAAATAAATAAGAAGTTA
The DNA here is from genome assembly GCA_001563905.1 of Nanohaloarchaea archaeon B1-Br10_U2g19. Classification (GTDB taxonomy): domain Archaea; phylum Nanohalarchaeota; class Nanosalinia; order Nanosalinales; family Nanosalinaceae; genus B1-Br10-U2g19. Next base: position 11,307 of record LKMO01000003.1, on the reverse strand, counting down.
GGAGTTTCCTCCTAACATTTTGACCATCCACACTGAGGGCATTTCTTGCATCCTTCTTGGAGTTCGAGCATTCCTCCACATTCTTGACATTCTGGGTTGTCGCCGTCATTGATGATTGCTGCGGTGTCTGCTTGTTCTTCTTGCTCTGTTTTTGGCTGTGTCATGCCTTTTTGTTGTTCTGAGAAGTTGTCGACTGTCTGTTGAGGTGTTTGTCCTCCTTTGACGTGTCGTTTCATTGCTTCTGCGATTGCGTCAGGAACTGAGTGGATCTGTGTTCCTTGGTCCCAGCTGATCTGAGGGCTCCGGATGTCGTCTAATTGGTTGATGACGTCTTCTGAGTCTGCGCCTGTTCTTAGTGCTAGACTGATTGTTCGTCCTAATGCTTCTGTGAAGCTTTGTGTGTATCCTCCGGATTTTCCTACCTGTGCGAAGACTTCGAACGGTCCTGTCTGGTCGTCGTTGATTGTGACGTAGAGGTCTCCGTAGGCTGTCTCGATTTCTTGTGTGGTTCCTGTGATTACTTTCGGTCTTTTCCGTGCTTCGTTTATCGAGGTGTTTTTGCCGTTTCCTTCTGGATCTGCTTCGACGTTTTCTTGTGTTACTTCTTTTTCAAGCTCTTCTTTTTCTTCTTCTAGTTCGTCTTCTGTCTTGATTACTAGTCCGGTTTCTTCTTCGAATCCTGCTGCTTCAGCGAACTCTTGTGAGGAGACTAGTTCTTCTAGGCCTCCTTCTTCTTCTATGAGTTCGGAGATTACGTCGACTTTGTCCATGTCGGTTAAAGTGTTTTCTTGGTTGGTCTGTAGGACTTGGACGTCTCGTGTTCCGTCTCTGTATACGGTCATCCCCTTGATTCCTAGATCGTATGCTAGCCTGTAGGCTTCTCTAACGTCTTCTCTTGTGGCTTCGTTAGGGAAGTTACATGTTTTGGAGATTGCTGAGTGGTTGTGTTTCTGGAATGCTGCTTGGATTCTGACGTGCTCTTCTGCTTTGATGTCGTTGGTTGTTACGAACAGTTTTTTGATCTGTGGAGGAAGTACTTCGTCTGAAATACTTTCTACTCCTTCCCATTCGTTGTTCCGCATCAGTTCTTCTGCTTCTTCTTTTACTTGTTCGACATCGATTCCGTTTGCTTCTAATGCACGGATGAAGTAGTCGTCGAACTCTACAAGCATGTCTTCTCCCTGGATATCTTTCGCTACGTTTTTGAAGTAGGCTAGGGAGTAGACTGGTTCACATCCTCCTGAAGTGTTTCCTATCATGGAGGTGGTTCCTGTTGGTGCGATTGTAACCGTGTTGTGGTTTCTCATCTCTAGTCCTTCTTCGAAGTCTGAGGCGTCAAGTCCTCCGGTGTACTGGCTGAACCATTCTTCGTGTTCTGTTGGGTTAGCCCATTTGCTGTCTTCCCATTCTGTGAACGTTCCTCTTACTTCTGCTAACCGGTTGCTTTCTTCGATTGAGAATAGTGTGATCAGTCTTTGGATTTCTTTTGCTGCTACGATTGATTCGTCGCTTCCGTAACGGATTCCTAGCTGCATCATTAGCTGTGCGAATCCCATAAGTCCTAGACCGACTTTTCTTAGGCTTGTTACTTTTTCTTCGATCTCTTCAAGCGGGAAGTCGGACATGGTTACAACGTTGTCAAGGAAACGTGTCCCTGTCTTTGCTACTTCTTCGAACTTGTCCATTCGAAGTGCTTCCTGCATGAAAGCGTTCATCGCCTGTTCTAGACCTTCTTGTGTGGAGTAGTCATATTCGTTGTTTTCTTTCTTCCATTCCTGCCAGTTGAGTCCTTTTCCGTCTCCGTGGTCCTCTGCTAGAAGACTTAAGTTGATGTGTCCAAGGTTACAGGCCTCATAGTTCTCTAATGGCTGTTCTCCACAAGGGTTTGTGGCTTCGATTCGGTGTTCCGGATGTTTTTCGATGTCGAAGCTGTGCTGTTTGTTGGCTTCGTCATACATGAACAGTCCTGGCTCTCCGTTTCTCCATGCACCGTCGATAAGTGTCTCCCAGATGAATCTTGCTGGAAGCTTCATATCTTCTCCAGGCTCTAGCTCTATATCGAACTCTTTAACCTCGTCGGAGAATGTGTGTGCGAAGTCTCTCCAGAAGTTGTCGTCTTTACCTGAATCGCTTCCTTGTGCTTGTGGATACCAGTCTTCGTCACTGTTGTAGAACTCTGCGGTCTGTTGTGAGACTGTGAAAGGCTCTCCAGTTCTAGGGTTGATCAGTGTGTATTCTTCATCGTTTTTGACGGCTTCCATGAAGTTGTCGGTTATTCCTACGGAGATGTTGAAGTTGGATAGGTTTCCTTCTTTTCTCTTTGAAGTTATGAATCTTAGGACGTCAGGATGGTCGACACGCATGATTCCCATCTGTGCACCACGTCTCTTACCTCCCTGTTTGATTGTCCCACACATTGTGTCGAATACTTGTTGGAAGCTTAATGGTCCTGATGCGATTCCTCCGGTTGATTTGACTGTATCCCCTTTAGGTCTTAATAAATGGAACGGATATCCCATTCCTCCTCCGCTTTGGAAGATCTTCGCAGCGTGGTGGACCTTGTTGAAAATAGAGTCCATATCGTCCTCCGGATGAACTACGAAACAGGCTGAGAGCTGTTGTAGCTCTGCTCCTGCGTTCATCAGTGTTGGAGAGTTAGGCATGAACTCGAGGTTGGTCATCATGTCGTAGAACTCTTTCCATGACTCCTCGTAGTCCACATCGTCGTACTCTTTGTCCGGCTGTGCCACGTTCTTTGCGACACGTTCGAACATCTCCTCGACTGTTTCGACAACGTTTCCTTCCTCGTCTTTGAGGAGGTAACGTGCCGGTAGGATTCTTTCGTATGCGTTTTCGGTTAGTCTTTCTTGAACAGTTTCTCCGGTTACCCTTTTTACAGGTAGTCGGAACTCGTTTTTCGTAACAGTGTTAGACATTAATTGGTTGCACCTTGTGTTTTTTCGTTCGAAGTATAGATTGGAAAGTATTATTTTGAGTCTCGAAGAGATTCTGCTTCTTGTTTGAAACTTTCTGCGTCTTCGAAAGAGTCGTAGACTGAGGCAAATCTCATGTAGGCTACTTCGTCCCGTTTTTTCAACGAGTTTTTAACTGCTTCACCTATTTCTTCGGCTTTTACTTCATCTTTTCCAAGTATACTGGTCTTTACTTCTTCTACAATTTCTTCTACTTGGTCTGATACCGAAGTCTTTTTTACTGCTTTAGCTATGCCTTCACGTATTTTTTCTTTGTTGAAGTCCTGTGTTTCGCCGTCTCTTTTCTTTACTTTGACGTCGAAACGTTCTACGGTTTCGTATGTGGTGAACCGTTTTTCGCAGCTTGAGCATTCTCTTCTTCTCCGGACTTTCTTGTCTGTTTCCCGGCTGTCGATTACTTTTGTTTTGTTGTTGCTGCAGTATGGACATTGCATAGCTATAGCTACCTCTAGTCAATAATACTAGATGTTGTGGAGAACCAATCCCCCTCCCCCACAACATGTAGTGTTTGGCTTTACCTCAATATAGACACCGACTTATTATAAACTCTGCCGTGTTGGAAATAGAAGAATATTCATTAAACAGTAACAAAACACCCGAAAGTTAATATATCTCATGTTATAACTACTTGATTATATGGTTGGTAGAGCTACAGACGCTGAAAAATTAAGACAGAGAAAACAACTAAATCAGGTTGAAAACACTTTAGAGTCAACAGAAAACATAAAAAGAGAAAACGGAACCGAGACAACCTCCAACATACCCGATAATATAACTTTTGAGCCTGAAGAAACCGAAAAAACAGTTGAAACTGGAAAACCTATCGACCCTGTAAACGCACAGATACTAGAATCACGTTATGACGTTCTTTTCAACTTTGGAGGATTCGAACTAATAGATCATATAGAAAATTACGGTGCAATAAACGAAGACGACTACAAAACACATTTGCCCGCACTCACATCTCTAGCAGAAAACCACAACCTTGTAGAGTCGCAGAAAGGCGTTATAAAACTGTCAGATACCGGAAAAAACATTTACCAGAACTGGAAAGGATTCCAAGATTACCTCTCAAACGAAGAACGGTACAAAAAAATAACAGAAGACCTAAGGGATCCGGAAGTAGCCAAATTCATAAACACAACCACCGACACCGATACCAGCATACACCATTTTCTGAGAGATAGAGACAGAGCGGAAAGAAACTGGGTCAGAGGATACAATGCAGAGGACGAGTTCTACGAAATCACCTCGGTTTTATACAGTGAAGAGGCTCCTATAGGCCAGTCGGTCGAACAGCTTTACCAGCTCCAACAAGGGGAAGGAGTTCTGGAGGAGAACCAAGAAACATACGAACAAGGTTTAAACGGCTTGTTAGAAGGAGATGAATTAAACTACGATGGGGAAGCACTCTACCGCAGGGTAAAACTTGATGAGCTAGGCCTATAAAATCTGAGACCAACCGCTTATGAAAATTGGCGTTAAAACTAAATATTATATGACAAAGAAAATCATTCCTGACACTTCGATCCTTATAGACGGAAAGCTTTCAGAACTAGCAGAGGAAGGTGAAATAGACGGAGACATCATAATACCAGAGTTCGTCGTGGATGAAGTTGAAAATCAGGCAAACAAAGGCCTAGAAATAGGATACGCCGGAATAGAAGAGATCAAAAATATACGTGAACTAGGAGAAGAGAAAGGTTTCAAAGTAAAGTTCACAGGACGCAGACCAACAGATGAAGAGATCAAAATGGCTTCAAGCGGAAGAATCGACGCATTAATCCGTGATATAGCTGAGGAAGAGGAAGGAACACTGTACACCGGAGACATAGTACAGGCAAAGATAGCTGAAGCCAAAGGAATAGACGTCAACCTGTTCGAAAAAGAACGTGTAGAAAAGTTCTCACTTGAAAAATACTTTGACGATGAAACCATGAGCATACACCTCAAACAAGGCTCGGTACCAAAAGCCAAGAGAGGTATGCCCGGCCAGTTCGAACTCGAAGATATAGGAGACGTACCACTTACTAAAGACGAAATAAACCAGTTAATACACGAAACTATTGAAACAGCTGAGATGTCGGACGAAGGATTAGTAGAGATGGAAGGTGAAGGCGCCACAGTAGTACAGATCGGTCCTTACAGAATTGCTATGGCCCGACCACCTTTCTCAGAAGCACCAGAGATAACAGCAGTAAGACCTGTCTCCAAAGTAAGTTTAGAAGACTACAACCTGTCAGAAAAGCTTCTGGAAAGACTTAACCAGAAGGCTGAAGGAATCCTGATTGCAGGAGCACCAGGCCACGGAAAATCCACTTTTGCCCAGGCTTTAGCCGAACATTACGAGAAACAAGGCAAGATAATGAAGACGATGGAAAAACCAAGAGATCTTGATGTAGGCTCCGATATAACACAGTACTCTGAGCTTGATGGAGAGATGGAGAGTACCGGAGACTTCCTACTACTTGTAAGACCGGACTACACGGTTTACGACGAGGTTAGAAAGACTTCTGACTTCAAAGTCTACTCTGATATGCGTATGGCCGGAGTAGGAATGGTAGGAGTTGTACACGCATCCGAAGCAGTTGACGCCGTACAACGTTTAATCGGTAGAGTAGAGCTAGGAATGATACCGCAGATCGTTGACACAGTTATCCATATCAGGAACGCAGATGTAGCAGACGTCTACAAGCTTGAGTTAACTGTTAAAGTACCTCACGGAATGACTGAAGAAGACCTAGCAAGACCAGTTGTACAGATATCTGAACTGGAAAACGATAAACCAGTCTACGAGATCTATACCTACGGAGAGGAAACAGTAGTAATACCGGTGGACGGCAACACAGAAGAATCAGGTGCCGAGAAATACGCAAGAAAACAACTTGAACACGAGCTAAGCGGCAAGGTCAGCAACCCTGAGATAGAGTTTATCTCCAACGACCATATCAGACTGATGGTAGACGAAGACGATATCTCCCATATAATAGGCCAAGGCGGAGAAAACATAGACCGTCTAGAAGAAGAGCTCGGACTCGATATAACTGTAGAACCACGGAAAAGAACGATGAAAAGCGGTATACAGTACCAGATAGAAGAAAGAGGAAACTCCTTAGTAATAGATGTCGGCTCAGAAAACGCAGGAGACGAAGTAGACGTATACAACGGTGACAACTTTCTTTTCACAGCCACTGTAGGCAAAAACGGAGAAATAGCTCTAACTAAAGAATCAGATCTTGCAGGACAGATACTAGGATCCTGCCAGTCTGGAAAACTAGATATCAGAATCTAACTTTTTAACCAAAGACAGCGAAAAGTATTCTTGTGAAACAGTTACAGATATCTGTACCTCTAGAAACAAAAGAGACTGTTCAAGAGATTCTAGAAGATTATTCTTCAGAAATCTCGGTATCTGATGCTGAGAAAAACGATAAAAATATAGCACAGTTTACTTTAACAGTTAAATCTGAACAGATAGACGAGCTTACTGACCAGTTAAAGAGTTTAAAGGATATAGAGTCCGGAGATTTGTCTATAAGTGTTCTGAAGCAAGAATCACTCATAAAGAAAGGTAGGGCTACCGAAGGTTCAGGTACGATGCTATCCCATGAAGAAGTTTATAGTAAGGCTAAAGAGTCTGCAACATTCAATATTGCGGAATGGGCTTTAATAGGTATATCTGCAGTTATAGCAGCTTATGGTCTTGTTTCAAATAATATAATAGTTGTTATCGGCGCAATGATGCTCTCGCCTATACTAGCGCCTTTTGTTTCAGGCGCATTATCATTGAATGTAGGAGATAAAAGTTTGATGATGAAAGCGTTAAAAACTGGTTTACTAAGCGCATTAATATCGGTTTCTGCAGCAACAGTAGCGCTTTTACCTTTCAGTATCCAGCCGAACGAACTGATATACTTAATCACTTCCGCAACCATGTACAGCATTCTTCTGTCACTATTCGTAGGAGTGGCGGCAGCACTGACATTTGTTACAGGATTAAGAGACCAGATTGCAGGAGTTGCAGTAGCAATTGCATTAATACCTCCTTTAGCCTCTGTAGGTATAGGTTTAAGGCTCTTAGATTTTGTTATAGTTCTCAATTCTTTGACTGTTGCGTTTATGAACATGTCGGCAGTAATTTTGGCAAGTTTTGCAACATTCTGGGCTCTCAATTTTGAACTTTCAACATACTATAAACAGAGACAGGCTCACAAAATAAGGTATCTTGTGCCAGTGGTTCTTAATGTTTTCTGTCTACTTATTCTCTTCACAGCATACGATATAGACCGGTATAGTGAAGAAGATCTGGTGTCGGAAGCAGAAGAATATTTCGGTTTAAAATTGGTTGAAACTAATTTTGAAGACAATAAAGCAGTTATATATGTTTCTGAAGACGTTAACTCTACAGAGTTTGAAAATAAAGTGGATGGAGAGTTTGAAGTCGAGATTATAAGTCTTGAGACCAGTAAATAATCTATTTAAAAAAGGTTTATTAAATTGGGTCTATGAGTGTTGAAGAACTCGTCCTAGCCGTAAACACGGCAGGAACATTAGCCATTGGAACAATAACGTTCTTCATCGTATACACAACGTTGAAAGATATTCAAGACGAGAAGATACACGAATTCTCAAGAAGGTTCTTAATGGCTATAGCAGTGCTCTTACTCTACGTATCCTACTTGATGCTGTACAACACAATGCTAGCTGGTTCATCAATCGCCAGATTCCCTATGTACATAATACTGGCTTTCGTGTTCATCTATCTGATCTATGCAGCGATGGCGTTCGAAAGTATAGCATCGTCTTACGGCGTATCACAAGATAAAAAGTTGGAGAAAATGGAGAATGAAGAGTTGGGCGGTTAAGCCCTGTGTTCAGATTTCTTTTCTTTTTTCTTTCTCAAGACCTTGTTCAGCTGATCAAGCGATCTATCAACTGTGTCTAGCATATCCCAGCCTTCCTCGTTTATACTGATAAGCCCGTACTCGCAGTCAAGTCTTGTATCTAATTCATAACGGTGTTTTTTACCGTCCTGATCTTTCTTCTTGAATCTCATACGTAGCTCTCTAGGTCTCTTAATCTTTCTTCCAATAGATCCTTGTAACTGAGTTCTTATCTTGTTATGAACTGCAGCTTTCTCTTCGTCAACCTCTATCCCGGTGAGACTGACCAAGATTGTCTGTCCTGGTGCGAAACCTGAGACGTAGTCGATAATGTCTTTTACAGCGATAATCGACTTCGGATACTTGTTTTCGACAAAGACCATCTCGTCTTTCTCGTTCTCTATCATCTTTTTAGAGGCTTTTTTAGCTGTGAAATGTTCTTGTGATGTCAAAAAGTTTCTTTCCATAAGTTCTTCTACCGGGATCTCTGACATCTTTTCTTTTTCAACACCGCCAGCAACTTTTATTTCGTTTCCGGTACGGTCTCCGCTTCTACCTCCGGTATTAATTCTTTCACGTTTGACCATAGTACCCAGAATCTCTGTACTTCGGAGTATTCCTGTCAGCTTCCCGTTTTTATCAAGTACAGGGAGCCGTGAAATGTTTTCGTCAAGCATCTTATGTCTTGCTTCTTCTAACGAGTCTTGTTCGAAGACTGTTACAAGATTCTCTATATCTAAATCATCAGTATTTATCTTTTCTAGTTCATCTGCTTCTTGGAACGCTTGTAGGAACTCTTGATCAGTTACTACGCCTTTAAGCTTTTTTCCTGCAGTGTTCACAAGCATTTTCTTACCTGAGTTGATTCTAAGCTCGGCAAGTTCAACTATACTAGCATCTTCTTTGAACTTTGGTGGCTGATGCATTACCTTCTTTATCTTTGTCTGTTCAGGATTGAACTGGATAAATCTGATAAGATCTCTGTAGCTTACTGCTCCTACAAGGTTTTCTTCGTTATCCAGTACAGGAACTGTTCTCAGATTATTGTCCTCCATCACGTTTTTGATCTGTGTTAGGCTGTGATCTTCTGTAACGGTTTCAGGATCTTCGTTTATGATTGAGGTCGCGGATATCTCGTTTAGAGAGCTCATTTTTTTTACCTATCAACTAGGAACTTGTTAGGGTTTTCGTCCATGTCGATAAAGTTGTCACATGCTTCTCTGATCTCTTTGGCAGATGACTTTCCGAAGCTCATGACTTCTACTCTACATCCCATTGATTTGAGATGGTCTACAAGTACTGCGAAGTCTCCGTCTCCAGTTACAAGGATTATAGTATCTAGTTTTTTGGCTTGCTGTATCATATCTACAGTCATTCCTAGATCCCAGTCACCTTTCTTCTGTCCTCCATAGAATTCTTTTAGTTCTTTTGTCTTGACTTCATAGCCCATGCGTCTTAATGCTTCGAAGAAGTTTTCTTCATCTGGCGTATCGGCTTTTATTACGTATGCTGATGCTCTTATAAGATCTCTGTTCATTACAGCTGCGTCTAAAAGCTTGTCAAAGTCTATTTTAGAACTGTATAGGTTTTTTGCACTATAGTACATATTTTGGACGTCTACATAGACGCCTACTCTTTGATTATCGTGTATTTCTGACATTAAAATTAGAACCTCTGTTTAGAAGTTAGTTATGTATTTACTCTAAATTTACTAAGTGGCGATGAGCCTTTTAACAGTATCCGTTTTAAAGTTCTAAACTCGCCGTGCACCATCAAATCTACTATAACAACGCCGGAAATCTGTCTTACAAAGTAGTAAAGTCCTACTAAGGCTACAGCTAAACCATCTATATGCAGCGCTATCAGAAAGGCTACTGCAATGTTTTTAGATCCTGAGGCAAATCCTAGGGCTCTTGCTTCTTTCTCGTATAGATCAGAGAGTCTTCCTGTGAAGTAGCCTAAACCGAAACAGGCGAAACTGAAAGCTGTGAAAATCAGGGCAGCATAACCAAACGTGTAGAGTATGCTGAAGCCTTCTGCCTCTAAAAGTATCTGGGTCTGTATACCTGTGATAAGTACAATAAGCCAGAACGAAAGTTTAGAGAAATGAAGTCTCAAATCTTCTACAAAACTGTTTCCTACACCTCTCGTGGCCACACCTAAAAACAGTGCTGTTAAAGGTATCAATGCGTTTTTGAATAGTAATTCAAGATCTATATCTAGTCCAGATACCAGTATTAATATAGGTACAAAGATTGCTGACGCGAAAATTGAGATTATACCTATCTTTGCAGCTAGCTCTCCATCCGAGTTAGTCATGTTCGACCATATTTTCGTGGAGCCTACTGCGGCTGCAGAAAACCCTATAGCAAGTATTACTTCTTTGAAGCCTGGGAAGATATTTCCGAAAACTATGGCAAGTGCCGGAGTAAATATGAAGACTGTTGCAAGACCTAGAAGTATCTGATTCTTCTTTAGAACGGTTTTTCTCATTAGTTTAGAGTTTATCTGTAGGCCTGTAAGGAAAAACAGTATAGATATCAGTCCTGTGAAAAGCGCGTTTGAAACTACTTGATCTGTAAATAAGTACGCAGCTATACCTGCCGTGATAACAAGTGTTAAAAGCTCTAAGTCTGCTTTGAGGCCGTGAGAAGGCATATTAAACGTTGATGTAGGCTGGTTTATTAATTTGGTAGATTATCTTGGTCTGTCAGTAAGGTGTACCTGTGTAAAAAAGAAGTAAAAAGAGGCTGAAAGACTGAAAAAAGTTTTAGAAGAGTGCTCTCCAGGTTTTTACTAGTTTTTCAGCTCTCTTATCTTCTCTATATTTTCTTTGTACCCTTTTTCATCTGTGTTCGGTGTTTCCAAAACCATAGGCAGCTCTTCAAACAGTTCGCAGTTCACGATGTTGCTGAAGCCTTTCTCTCCGATATTGCCTTCTCCTATATGTTCGTGGTTGTCTTTTTCGCTTCCTCTCTCATCTTTTGAATCGTTTAAGTGGAAGACTTTTACTTTTTCAAGTCCTAGATCTTCTTTTATTTCTTGTAGGAAGTCTTGGAAGCCTTCTTCCTCTCTTAGTTCGTAGCCTGCTGCGTGTGCGTGACAGGTATCGATACATACACCGACTTTGTCTTCAGAGGTTTCAGCTTGTTCTATCATCTGTCGGAGCTCTCCGAAGCTTTTGCCTAATGTTGTTCCTTTACCTGCTGTGTTTTCGAGTAGGAGTGTAACGTTTTCAGGTATGTCCAGTTCATCGATTCCTTCTGCTATCCTTTCTATACCGTTTTTTCTTCCTGAGCCTGTATGTGCTCCTGGATGGAATACTACGTATTCTACTCCGAGCTGTTCTGCTGCATCAAGCTCTTTCTGTAGACAGTTCAAGGATTTTTTGAACAGGTCGTCTTTAGGTGTTCCTAGGTTTACTAGGTATG
>LKMO01000016.1 GCA_001563905.1 Nanohaloarchaea archaeon B1-Br10_U2g19 | reverse complement strand
GGGTTCAACTCTTTTTTCAGTCCCTTCAAGACCAAGTCTTCTCCTATAGGACTTAGACAGTCTGTTGGAGGGCTTTGAAGTTTTACTCTTTGAGCAGCTTCTAGTATTTGCTCTATCTCATCTTTATCTAAAGTGTTAGGTCTCCGGCCTTCATCGATATCTGCTTCTTCGCAGATTTCTTCTGCACTTGTTCTTCCTACTCTTGTAAACTCTTTCTGTAGGAATGAGGATACTGTACGCGCCTTGCTTCCTTCCATCATCCTCATTACAACTCCTAGTTCTACTCCGTGAAGGTGTGGCTTGATCTCTTTAGGTCTTTCCGGCAACTCCTTTGATACTCTTGGGTACTCTATTTTGTTTCCGTCAGGCTCTCTTAGAACTACTCTTGCGTAAGGATTCATGATTGCTGTGTGTTTTAGGTAGTTTCTTACAGAGTGATGGCCTTTGGTGTACTGAGCTTCGATATTCATTTCGATTGTGGTTCCGTGATCAAAGTAGTAGTCTTTGTCTCCCGGGAACTCATCGCTGTCTGCTTCAATCAATTCATCTTCAATTATTTCTGGCTCGTTTTTCTCTGTATCGATCCTTACGATAAATTTGTGGCATGGCTCTCCTTTCTGTTTGGAGTATACTGTTACAGGCTCTCCTGTTGTTAGCTGTGCGTACATTGCCGATGCGGAGATTCCGATTCCCTGTTGTCCACGGCTCTGTTGTAGCTTGTGGAACTTGGATCCGTACAGTAGTTTACCGAATACTTTAGGAATATTTTCACGGCTTAGTCCTATTGCATTGTCTCTTATCTCTATACGACATTTTTTATCATCTATTTCGTCTACTAAGACGTGTAGTTCTGGCAAAATATTATCTTCTTCACATGCATCTAGAGAGTTGTCAATAGCTTCTTTTACAACTGTTATTATTGATTTCTGAGGGTTTTCAAAGCCTAAAAGGTGTTTGTTTTTCTCGAAGAACTCTGCTACAGAGATTTCTCTGTGATCAGACTGTTCTTCTTGTACTGGTTCTTCTATTCCGTTTGGCATAGTATTTTAGTTACCTCCTTATCTTGTCCTGGTTCTTCTCCAGGTACTGATAGGCAGTTGAGTGTGTGCTGCCTTGTAACAGCATCTTAATCGATTCTGCTACTATTTGAATGTTTTCAGCGTAGCCTATTATTCCTATGGTTTTTCCATAAACCGATATCTCTACGTTACCTTGTTTTTCTAAATGAGTACGTGTTTCTCCATCTCTACCTATCACTCGTCCCTTTAATCTTTCTTGAGAGTTAGGTGTATCCGCAAAATTCTTGATATCCATTAAGTGAAGTACAACATCTTTTTCAACAAGTCTAACAGCCTTATCAGGGTTGAAACCTCTTCCAATAGCTTTAACAACATTTAAGGCATCCATTTCGTCTAAAGGCTCTCCGTCAATAACAGCTAGATTGTCCTTAATCTCAAGCTCTACGTCTGTAAGATCTTGTATATCCTTTTTAGTTTCGCCGCCTTCACCTATTAGAACCCCTACTCTTTCTTCAGGAACTCTTACTTCTTTCATCACTATAACTGAATCAGTCTACCAATCTTTTTATACCTTGAATAAGGGTTTCAGGCCTTGTCACCCTGAAATAACACGTTTATAGTCTTTCTCTACATCGGTGTCTGCGCCCTGTCTCTCGAAAAAGTTTGCTATATTCTTAATATCTCTTTTCAGAAGCTCTTCTGCTTCAGGATGGTTGAAATGTACTCCTTGAGAGAAATCTATCCACCATAAAACACCTTTATCATCAACCAGCATATTATATTCTGACAGATCACCGTGTACAAGCTCTTCCTCGTTCCATAAACGGCTTATATTATCTATAACTTGTTTGTATCCTTGTTGTGGGTTCTCAATCTCCACATCCTTAAGTTTAGGATACGGTGAGAACTCTTCTCCTACGAACTCCATTACAAGAATATTGTCTCTAAAAGCTAGAGGTTCAGGACATTTAACAACGTTTGAGGCTTTCTTAAGGTTTCTAAACTCTTTTTTACACCATTCCTGTATAACTGTTCTTCTGTCGTCTTTGACGTTTCTGAACCGTTCATCTCCGCGCAGATACTTTTTCATCTCTCTGAAGCTGCCGGCACGGTTCATATATATTTTTACTATAACTCTTTCATCTTCTTCTGTATCAGCTAAAAAGACTACGGACTCCTTACCGGACTCTATAGTTCCGTAAAGTTTCTTGATTACTCCTTGTTCTGAAAGTTTGAGTAACGCCATCGACGTACTGTGGTCGAAAACGTTCTGAAAGGCTTTACGTGCCTCTGAAGTATCGAACATTTTACGGGACTCTTCTCTCCAGCGTTCTTCAAAGTCAAAGTTTTCGTCCTTCATAATACTATGTTTGGAGTAGAAAGATTAAACAAGACTAGCCTCTGTAGTAACTGTAAGATTTGTGTGCTGCAGATGCTAAAATACCTGTAACGACTGATATAAGTATCGGACCGTAGTTACTGCTGAACAGTACGGGAACCCATCTTTCTAAGACTCCTACCGGCCCGTTTATGTAGCCTCCCCACATCAAGATTCCTGTAGCCCAGAGAATATTCAGTATAAAAGCGGTTGCTAAGGATGCTGCTGCAAATATTTTTAGAGTAGTTCTGTGTTCAGAAGTTATCTGTTTCAGTTTACAGGAACTCTGAGATTTCATCTAGATGGTCTCTGCTTTCCAGCCATTCTGTTTCGGCTTGGCTGTAGCTTTTTACGATATCTCCTTTTTCATCGCCTTGTATATCCCAAGGATTTACTAGTACGACTGAGTCTCTTTTTACCCAGATCCCTCTTTTTTTGCTTCCCGGTATTCGGCAGATTCTTTTTCTTCCATCTGTACAGTATACACGGTATTTTCCGCCTCCTTCTTTTCTCAGGACGATTCCTAATACTTCATCGTCTTTCGGGCGTCTTACACGTGTTATTTTCTGTTCTTCGTCTTCGCTCATATTGAGAATTTGCGAGGTTCAGCTTTTTAAACTAAATTCCTGTATTCTGGCTTATTCCAAAAGTCTTCAAGGCATTCAATAAAAAAGTTTAATCGGTTAGGTTAGTTCGGTTAACCTGTTATACTCTTACCGATATTACGTTTCTGTATACTCTCTGGCCGTCGTCTTCGCCTATAAGTTCGTAACTTCTTTTGACATCTACGTTGTACTTGTTTTTCAGCATACCGAGTATCTCTCTTGCTATTGTTTCTGTAGATAGGTAGAAGTCGTATCCGTTCTTGTTTTTCTCTATATTTGCTAAGAAGTTTTTACGGCCTTCGTTAGTTACTTCTGCTGCTTTGTCAGCTATCTGGTTTGAGATTTTGTCCAGATTTCCTTCTCCTCTTAACTGGAGCTTGACCTTGTAGAAGCCGCCGTGGAACTGTGAACATGTGTTGCACTGTTCTTTACTTATCTTTAGTTCTGTATCGTAGTCTGCTTTCATGTCTCCTTTGAATGCATGGACTTTGACAAACATTTTTTCGTTCTCTTCCCAGTACTGTAGCTCCATATCTGTCTCAGGTTCTGAGAACTCTTCAAACTTGGCTGCTAGTTGTTCTTCAAGAGTGTATTCCTCTATCCATTCTCCCTTCTTCCTCATTCTGCCGCAGATACTGCATATATCTATTTCAACAGTGTTGGGTATTTCTAAAAGCTTGTTTACATCCGGATAGCAGTCGGGACAAAGCTTTTTCTTATTGCCGTATAGTCTGTCCGTTTCTTTTCCACATCTTGGACAGAATTTTGTGAGCTCCATACAACTATTAATCATGCTTCAAAGCTTTAAATCTCGAATTCCAGAACGTCGTCTTTCTCTAGTTTTAGTTCTTGGAAAGACTCAAGCAGATACCGGTACTTCTTTTCCGGCCGGTAAAGTTTCCAAGTCCTAGGACTCCATGTCCAGGGCTGAGCCTTCATCTTCTCAACCACTTTTTTATCAGAGTCTAAGAAGTAAAGGTAGAGCGGTTCAGAGAGCAGCATCATATCTATAGATGTCTTGACATCTCTCGAGAATACGAAAAGCATTTTACCCGAGTTTCTAAGGCTTAGACCCCAGAACTTTTTTACAATATTATCAGCGACTTCTGCTTCAAAGCTTTCTTGACCTGTTTTTACCCGGGTCAGCTGTTTCTTCAACATATGTAAATGTTCTGGAGTCCTTGCTTTTATTCTTAGACTAGCTGAGCTGTAAGTTCAGTTCTACACTGTTCTCTAAGCTATCTATTATCTGGGATCTGTTCTCTACTTCTTCTAGCCACTCTTTCATTGACTCTTCTGAGACCTCTGTTTCAGCATCAATTTTTATGTTGAGTTCTTTGAATCCTGAACGTTCTTCATTATTTTCTCCTCTAAACTTTGAGGGATCTATATTTCCCCCGATGTTCAGACGGAGTTTTTTAAGCTCTATACCTTTTTCATATGCAACCACATGAGCCATTCGACATATACAGCCTGCTAAAGAACCTAGGAAATACTGTTCCGGGTTAACACGGTTTTCAGGGTTGTTTAAACCTTTATGCTCTTTTACAAGAAATTCTGAACCCGGTGTCTCAACCAGTGTTTCTGTAGGGGTTTTACTAGATGCTTTAACGTCGAAATGTAGGTTCTGTACCCTATTTTCCGTCATAGTTGTTTATACGGTCCTCCCTATATTAACGATTATTATACAGTTCCGCAATCATTCTGGTTCCGCCAAAAAACCAGTCTAAGAAGTATTGAAGATTAAAATAAGAATTAGAAAATCTAAAAGCTTATTAAAAGAGCTTTAATTGAACATTAAGTTTACTTGAAGAGTTATAAAAATATAAAAACGGTTTAAAACAGGTTTAGGTTTTTATGAACGGTATTTTTGTGTTTAAAGTTCTTACAAAGTAGGAAATCTTTCTCGCCACAGCCTTGACATAGTGTGCAGCGCTCTTGTATATAGGAACTCTATGTCCATATATGGCCGTATCCCCATCCTTTATAGTTTCAATCACATCCTCATAACCAATATCTTCCTTAGATCCCTCTCCGCTTATTTCAACCTCTGTATAAGCTCTTCCTACAGTTGTAATAGAGTGTGCATCGCTTGCCGCCACGCCCGGTATGTCTCTGTTTCTTGCAAACTTTTTGGCTCTTCTATTTCTTTAACCTGTGAATATCCATGAGTTGTAGATCTCTATAGCGTCAGGATCTTCAATTTTCTTCTTCTTTACACCATGCCGGGTTCTCTGGAAAGGATGTGGTATTACTGCAGCTCCCCCAAGCTCTCTTATCTCTTCAATTGTCTCATCGATAGGCTTCTTTTTCTCAGGCTTTTCTTCCACCCCTAATGCCAATACTTGACCCGCCTTGGTTGATACCTCTACTCCAGGTATACCTATTAAGTCGTACTCCTCTGCTAAGTCTTTAGCTTCAAGAGAGGCTTCTATCTCATCATGATCTGTTATAACTACCGCATCTAGGCCTATATCTTCAGCGTGCTCAAGTATAAGGTCTACAGGCTCCTTCCCATCAAAAGAGTCTTCAGAGTGGACATGCGGGTCTATATTCAGTTTAAGGCTTTCTTCATTCATATAAGGTAATTGTAAAACTCTATATTGAAAAAGGAACATCCCTTATTACTTAGTACAGAATAATGGAGAAATGGGCAAACTATAAGCTTAGAGTTAGAGAAGAAATGGAGAACGCGCTCAAGGAGGAGCATACTCCTCGCCAAACAGCATTCAGCGCTGCCTTAGGGACATTTGTAACAGTATTACCTACTCTAGGAATAGGAATACTATTTTTCCTTCTGATTTCCAAGCTTTTCAGCAGCGTAAATAAGCTTGCGCTATTTGCTTGTGTTATCGTATTCAATCCTGTAATGAAGTATCCTATCTATATTATCAGTTACAGTATAGGTAGTATCATAACTGTATCATCTGCTCCTGAAGAAACACTTGAAACAGCTTTAACATCACAAGCTTTGGGAGCCACACAGACAATGCTGGTCGGAAATCTTATTCTAGCATGTACTTTATCCATTCTGGCATATATTTTGGTTTTGAAACTTGCGAAGAAGTATGAAGAAGCAGATTTAGAAATTGGGGAAGAAATTGCAGATAAAATGAAAGAAGAAAAAATTTAAAAGCTTAAAAAGGATTTCGGAATCTCGAAAAATGCTTAAAGCTCGTATAAAAGATTTTAAAAGATTTTAATACTTTCTAAACCTCTATTTTTAGCCTCAAAAACATGGAGACTGCTCTTCTCCTCTATACTGTTATCTAAGACAACTTTGTTTAATAGGACTCACTGAAAGAGAATGAGCGTGGAAATGATAGAACGTGCAGACGAACCCGCAGCCAAAGAAAGAAGTGAAAATAGGGATAAAGGAAAGACTTCGAACACCGCACGTTCCCAAACCAGAGAATCTCGAGACCAAGCAGACTTAGAGAAGACCTTAGAAAACCTGTTCGACGGGATGCGGCCAACCAAAAGATTTGGAAAACAGAAGGCCTCAGAAAAAATAGAGGAATCTTACAATGAGATCCGTGACTCCTCAAAACCTATTGAGTTCGAAGACGTTAGAAGAGCCGTTGAGAGAGGAAAATTTAACCGGAGAAAATGGGATGACGTTCGTGCAAGCTCAGAGGTTAAACTACACGAGGTTAAGACAGAGTATGAAGCAGATATCGCAGAGATAGCTGGAGAGATAGGGAAAGATCTTGCAAGAGCAGAAAAATGGTCTAGAAAAAATATTGAAGACTACGAAGAGATAGGGAAGACCTACGAGTTCGAAGATCACGACGATCTTACCGCGGTAGAATTTATCGAACTCGCTTCTAAAGAAATGGAGTCAATAGACCTTAAATATACGAGTATACAAGAAGATTTAGCCGAACTAGGACAAGAAGTAGAAGAGAAAAGATTCAACGACACAGAAGCAGATAGAAGCCAGGTTAAAGGTCTTGGAACAGACTCTGAAAGAATCCTAAGATACGAGAACAAAGCGCTATCCTACAGGTTTGATGAAGATTTATACAAACGTATCAAAGATAAAGACAAACATAAGAAACGGCTTCAGAACAGGTTTCTATCTAGAAAAAAGGATATCAAAGAAGTATACAACGAACATACTGAAAGTCTAGAGACCTATATTACCGAGAGAATGGAGGGGCTTAACGAAACCGCTGAAATACTTGAGAATATCTCCACTATGAAACCGGCAAAATTAGAGGATCTGATAGAGGAGAACTACTCTCGTAAAATCCCCGAACATCTTTTAGAGAACGGCGAAGAACAGCTCAGAAAACAGTACCAGAGAACAGTTAAGAGTCTGGAGAACAAGGTGGAGAAACAGTATAACCAGCTTGAGAAACCTGTTTCAGAACTAGAAGAGCTGGAAGACAGCCTTCCTGACGACTACTTTTCTAACATGAGAGGCTCTGAAGAGCTCAGAGACACGGTAAGATCTCAGGCAGCTTCAACTTCTAGCCAGGCACCGAGCAGAATATTCTAATTATTTCGCCCTCTCAGGGATTTGAACCCTGGATCTTCACCTCCGCAAGGTGACGTCTTTCCACTAGACCAAGAGGGCCCGTACTTTTTAGAAGAGTCTATGAAGTTTAAAAGTTGCAACCAACGTGGCTTTTATTTATTAGATGTTCTGAAATGTTATACAGGTAACCACGTAGTTGTTAGAGACTAAACGGTAAAACCTGTAAAAAACGAGGAGGTGAAACATTAAATGGATCTAAAAAAGAAGCTACAAGAATTTAGAGAGAAACTACCTTTCTAAACTCTGTTAAGCAACTTTAACCTTTTTGGAGCCGTTAAGGCTCACCTCTTTTCACTACCTCAATTTTTTCTTTATCCCTTTTTCCTACTCTATTTTTAAAGATTCAGCTCCTAAAAACGGTTTATAAGAGGTTAAACTAAAATGGGAAAGATTTCATGTGTATACAAAGTTATGCCAGAAGACGCCGAAACCGATCTAGAAGCTTTAAAACAGGATATTAAGTCCGTTATAGATGTTGAAGATATAGGAGAAGAAAACGTTGCTTTCGGTCTAAAAGCGATTAAAGTCTCCACAATCACAACTGATGAAGAAGGCGGTACAGACGCAGTTGAGGAGAAGCTTGAGAAAGTTGACAACGTTCAAAGCATCGAACTAGAGCATTTCGACAAGCTCTAAAAAAGATTTTCTATTCAAAAGTGGTTTTTCCACCGCCACATACCTTACATCCATATTCTTCTTTATCTTCACTACAGATGTTTGAACCACATACCTCACACGTGGTGACGGCTTTACGTCTCTGACAGTAATCACAGACTGTTGCTCTATCCATAACTGTGAAAATATACCTGTTTTTTTAACTGAGTTACTGTGGCCTATCAGTCTGGTTTTAAAGCTGAAGAACTAAGAGAGAACATTATGGGAGTTAAACTCGGCGACCTAGTTGAACCTGAAGAAATTGATTTCGCAGATTTAAATGATAAAGAGATTGCTGTAGACGCAATGAACACTATCTACCAGTTCTTATCAATTATACGTCAACGCGACGGCACACCGTTAAAAGACTCTTCCGGAGAAGTAACCTCCCATCTCTCAGGACTGTTCTACCGAAACATCAACTTGTTAGAAGAAAATATTAGACCATTATACGTTTTCGACGGTGATGTACCTGATCTTAAAGAGAAAGAAACATCTAGACGAAGAAAAAAACGTGAAGAAGCAAAAGAAGAATGGGAAAAACTTAAAGACGAAGGAAAGATTTCAGAAGCATACTCCAAAGCCACTCAAAGCTCTAAAGTTACTTCAGAAATGCTTGTAGAGTCTAAAAAACTTTTAGACGCAATGGGAATACCTTTTATTGAGGCTCCTAGCGAAGGTGAAGCACAAGCCGCATACATGACGAACAACACCGATATCTATGCGGTAGGCAGCCAGGACTGGGACTGTCTACTGTTTGGCGCAGACAAAATGGTTAGAAACCTGACCTCACGCACCAAAAGAAAGACCTCTAGTGGCGGAGAGAAAAAGATATCTACAGAACGAATAAGGCTTGAAGACGTTCTAGACCAGCTCGAAATATCGAGAGAGAAACTTGTATGGCTAGGAATACTTGTAGGAACAGACTTCAACCCAGACGGAGTTCATGGTATAGGACCTAAAACAGGTTTGAAACTTGTAAGAAAATATGAAAGCTTTGAAGAGTTATTAGAAGATGATAAAGTTGAATGGGAGTCTGAAAACAGTCCTGAAACCATTCTAGAGTTTTTTATGAATCCTCCTGTTGAAGATACTGACTACAGCTTCAATGAACCGGATTCTGAAAGAATAAAAGAAATTTTAGTAGATAGACATGATTTCTCTGAAGACCGTGTCAACTCAGGTATAAAGAAGTTGGAAAAAGCTTTGGAAAGCCGTCAGTCCGGTCTAGAGAGTTTTATGTAATTTTTTACTGACCTCTAAACTCTTTCAGTAAGAGTTTCATCATCTCTCCTAGCTCTCTGTAACCTTCTCTTATCTCCTTTATCTCTTCATCCTGTCTTTCAACTTCGGTTAGAACCATTTCGATATCTTCTTCTGTTACAGAGCTTTGAGGCTCTACCTCTCTTTCTTCAAGCTTTTTGACTCTTCTTTCAAGATTTGACTCTCCGGTATCTACTTTAGATACTAGGCTCTCTAAGTTTTCGTTGAGAGACTCTAGAACTTCGTTTCCGTCTTGGCCTTGTTGGAGCTGTTTGTACTCTTCTTGAGTTAGTAGTTTGAGATCTACTAGGTCGTCGAAGTCGTTGAATATCCAGTTGAAGTCGGAGACCATTCCTTTAAGCTGTTCTAGTTCTTCCTGTATCTCTGTTATCTCTTGGTCTTCTACCTGTTTCTCAAGCTCGTCGACTTTGTTTTCAAGATTCTGTATATCGATTTTTACTTCTCCAATCTTGTCTGACTCTATCTCTTCAGTTCTTTCACGGAGTTCGTCAATAGATTTCTCTAGATTCTCTAAATCCTTCTTGCTTGTCTTGACTTCATCTATTATCTCTTTTGAGTCTTCGAAACTCTGTTTTAGTTCGGCTAGACCGGCTTCAACATCGTTAATCTTTTCTTCAGCTTCATCTACTTGGCCTTCTACAGAGTCGATGCTTTCAACTTTGCTTTCAAGATCTTCAAACTTATCAGAACTCTTTTCTAAACTGTTTAAACGGTCTTCTAAGTCGGAGATTTGTTCGCTGTCGTCTTCTTCTGAAAGGTTATCAATTTTTTCTTCAGTTTCAGCTATCCGATCTTCATGTTTCTGTTTTATCTCTGTTATCAAAGAAGATTTTTCGGCTAAACGGTCTTTTACTTCTGCAATATCTGTTTTTACTCCGTCGTCTTCTTTTTCTTCAAACTCTTCTATACTTTTTTTGACCTGTTCTAAGTCATTTTTCAGTTCTTCGAAATCTTCTTTATCTTTTTCATCTTCAGCTTCTTCTACACTCTCTTCTAGTTTGTTTAAACGGTTTGAGAGCTTTTCAATTCTTTCAGAGAACTCTTTGTCAGCTTCTAACTGTTCTATTTTGTCTTCAAGTTCCTCAATTTTTTCTTCTGAAACAGAGGAGTCTTCTGTACTCTCTGAGGTATCGGTGTCGTCTTCAGGTAGTTCAGAGTCTTCCTGTTCTTCTGTTTCTTTATCTTCTGGCTGTTCAGTTTCTTCTTCAGCTGTCTCGGCTTCTTCCTCTTCAGTATCTTCTTCAGCTGTCTCGGCTTCTTCCTCTTCAGTATCTTCTTCAG
>LKMO01000002.1 GCA_001563905.1 Nanohaloarchaea archaeon B1-Br10_U2g19 | reverse complement strand
TCAACACACTGACACAGGAACTTGCAGATGATGGAGAAACATGGGAAGCTGATGAGTATGAAGAAGGCGACCAGCTGATTCAACACATCAGTGGTGCTTTCCACGCTGACCACGACGCTCTAGTTGTTGCTGGTTACAGTGGAGAAGACACACGTTCCGCAGCTAACTACCTGGCTAACTACGCAGATCACCAGGATGAACTAGCTGGACAGGACCAAGTCAATCTTCAGACAATGACTGAAGAATCAGCAGAGTAAACCATTCTTGGTTGAAATGCTTTCGAGGGAAGTTTTTCCCTCATTTCTTTACATTTTCTCTTTTATTTTTTTCTCTAGAAAAATTGACTAGACTATGTAGAATATTTAAAAAACTTGTTTAAGAGTTAACTATTGTGAGGTAATAAAAAAACCATGAGTGATTCCTACCAGTTAAAGACAGAGAAAACCCGTATCGAACTACCCGGAACAGAGTTCGATATAGACGACTGGGCTGAAAAAGTAGTCGAAACCCAAGAACTACTCGAAAAGAAAGGCTTCAAACACAGAGGCGGAGTCCACCACAACATCAACAGTTTCAGCTCTAGAACAGATTACAGAAAAGAAATGCAGAAAAGAATCGGTTCAACAGACAGAATGATACAGACACCTGTACCTAACAGCCTGTCTTCCGCAGGAGCAGACTACATCAACGATGAAGACGAAAGACAGATCTATATCGACGTGAAAACCACAGATATAGAAAAGAGAAAGGTAGAAGAGTTAGACCACCATCCTCACAGTTCAGCGGTAGAACAGCTTGAAGACGAAGAAGTTGTAGGGTATGAAGCAGCTGTAACACCTATAGTTGTTGCAGAAGATGAAAACGGTTACGCAGCATTAGGAGAAAACATCAGTGAAGAAAACTGGTACAACGCTGTAAGCAGTGAAGGTTTTTCTAATATGGAGAAAGGGCCTACAAGAGTCTGGATGAACTACGAGACACCTGAAGAAGTATCAATCATGGTAACACATTCGAACGGTTCCAGTACAAATCCTTTGTTTGAAGGCGTGGTAGATGAGATCGATGAAAGTCTTGAAAGATACGCCGAGTTCAGTGAAGGAGTAAACTATAGAGGTGAAGGACTTGGACAGTTCGAGCTAGACGTCGATATGACAGGAAGTCCTGAAGAAGCAGCGGAAAGAGTTGAAACAGCTTACACCGCAGTAAAGAAAGCTTTAGAAGAAAGTGTGAACTACGAAATCTAGGTAGTAAAGCTGATGGAAAAACTGCTTGAAGAAGACGAGGAAGACTTGGAAAAGTATGTAGAAGAGTTAAGTCTAGAAAAGGTTGGACAGCCCGATATTCTTTACACGAAAAAAGGTAACAACCGTAGAGGCAGTAGATACGAACCCGGACAGATCTCTGAAACTTTAGACGGTATCGAAGATTATCTTGAGGATATACAGTTAGATAGTATATCTGAGGTTGAGGAGATTGCTTTAGATCTTGAGAACGGTAGAGCCGTAATTTATGACGGGGATGGCCAGGAAGTTTATGAAAAGATAGTTGAAAACGAAGATAAAACGTTTTACAAAGCACATGTCTATGGCCGGGAAGAGCCGGCGCTTGTTGAGAGGAAAGACTTTCTTACAAGAGTACATACCTGTAACGGAGAAGAGTTCAAAGCCGATCAGACAGTTGAAAACCGTTTAACTCTTTTTGAACAGGTTTGTTCAGAGGTAGATAGAGCTGGTAAACGGAAAGAGCTGGATGAGAAAGGCGGTAGATACAGTTTTAGGATGGGTGCTTCGATGTCGGAGATGCTTCAAAGGCTTGATGGTGCTAGTGAGATGAAGTTCCGTAACAAGATGGAAGACACCTTAGTGGATCTTTCGCTTGAAGGTGTAGGAGATGTAGATTCGTTCTCTGAGTACGCCGGTGATGTTAATAAATGGAGTAAATGGAGTACGGACAACCGTTTTATCTATATGAGTGTTGGAGACTACCGGTTCTATACTGTGGATGGTTCGGAGATAGATACGCTTGACGATAATGTTGTCTACGGTGTTGCGGCTTCTACCGCTAAGAAGAAGGGTACAGGTCTCAACCAGAACAGGGTTATGAACCTTCTTTTCAACCAGGATAGTGAGGGTTTGGAAGATATTATTGAGAACGGTGTATCTCTTTAGACTTTTAGTTTTCAGACAAAAAACTATTTAATAACTACTGTTTGATAACAACAGTATAGGTGTTTTGACACAATGGTAGGAGAAAAAAATCTAGAAAAGATAAGTTCCGAAGATCCTTACAAAAAACTGGAAGAATTAACAAGAACCTTAGATTTGTCGGAGTTTGACTTAGAAAACTATGCCTCGAAAATAAACAGTCCTGGGAAACACAGAGTAGAAAAGATACTAGACGAAACCGGTGTAGAGCTTGACGGCGTTTACGACATGAGAGGTCAAGGAAGAGAGCTAGCACAAGACCTCCACAGTTCATACAAACCAGTGATCGACAGTATTGCAAGAAGAAGCGACAAAGTGGAGAGACATAGAGAGCTTGAAACACGTAGTGGTGGAGACTGCGTCCCTACACAGTGGGTAGTCGAAGAAGTTTCAGAGGATATAGAGAAAGAAGTACATAACCGGTTAAAACAGAACCCAGGATACAACGGAAAAGTTGACGGCAGAAAAGTTAAACATGTTCTAGGAGAGATTGCCGAATCTTACCACTCTGATCTAGGCTACAACTTTAGTTCGCTGGAAGAAATCGATCTTGAAGAAATTGACTTAGAAGATTCCTTATATACTGAGGAAGAATCAGGACTTTTTGAGGACCAAGGTTACGAACTCTCTGGTTCGGAAGACTACACAATTTGAACCCGACTCTTCTTTTTCCCCTTCTTTAACTTTCTTTTGAGAAAACTAGCTTCCAAGTAACATCCATGACTCAGAAAAGCTGTTAAAACTGCAGTCTCAAACCCTTTACTGTAACCATGAAAAGCCAGTACGTATTAGTTGGTTTGTTAGCGCTTACTGTGGTTGCTGCAGGATGTTTGAACGGCGAAGCCGATATAGAAGAACAGCCGGATGAAGATTCTGAAGTACCTGAAGACGACTCTGATACAGAAGAAGAGTCTGAACAGGTAGAGGAAACCGAAGAAGAAACGGACACTACTGAAGAAGAGACTGAAGAGACCTCCGAATCAGAAGATGAGGTTAGACAGGTTGAGATTACAGGTTTCTCTGACAACAGCTACGATACTGAAGAAGTAGAGGTTGAACAAGGTGAGACCGTAGAGTTTGTCTACAACCATGACGGTGGTCAGCACGACCTAGTTCTAGAAGATGGTGACGGTGAAAGAGTTGAAGGTACAGAAGTTCTTTCTGCTTCCGGTGACTCAGACTCTTTCACTTATACGTTTGAGGAAGAAGGCGACTACAGTTTCTTCTGTAGTGTTGGAAGCCATAGAGCTCAAGGTATGGAAGGATCTATCACAGTAAGCTAAAAAATATCTTTTTTTTCTTCTTTATTTTTTGGGAGGCAAACCGTATAAATTTTAAACACTGATTTTTGAGCTGTGAGACTTGAAATCGGCGAGCTAAACCCTATGCATTACATAGGAATAGTTTTAGCACTAATCTCTTCCGTTATACATTTCCATCTAGGGTTCTTGATAGGTTTGACAGGTCTAGGTATAAGCTTTCTATTGGCTGGAACAGGATTTCTACTAGGTATCAAGCTAGTGGTTTTAGATCTTGGTAGACGTTTTGTCTATCTTTTAGGTATTCCTTTTGTGCTCGGTCAAGTTGTTTACTGGTACACTGTCAACCAGCCCGGGTTACAGAGTTTTGTTTCAGGCCTGCCTTTACTTGATGTTGTTGATAAGACAGCTCAAGTCCTTCTTTTACTGGTTTTAGTTTATCTTTACAGGAAAGAGTTTATGGACACGTAAAAACTGATTTAACAGTTCTTTAACTTAACTACTTGTTGTATGAACAAAGGGTTCCCCCGGAAGATCACCGAACTAGACAAGTTAAACTATGAGCTGGACAGTATAGATGAGAAGTTCGAAAGCTATGTTGATGCGGTTTCAGGTTATGCTGATACTGTTGAAGAGTTAGAGGACGAATTACTTGTATATAATGAGAAGCTGGACTGGAGCCGTAGAAAAGGTTTAATTGATCCTTCACTCGAAGACCATATCTATAGTATTGCTGACTTGCTTGAGGAGGCAGGTGAAAGAGGTCAACGAGCTAGCAGTATCTACAGTAATATCGCTGAGGCAGAGTATGTTGTTGCGGGTGCTCCTACAAAGTTTGTATCTTTTCTTGCCGAGTCGGATCTTGCTTACCAGAAACTAACTGAACAGGTTGACCGTGAGCCTGTAAACAGTTTTCCGAGCGAAGACGGTATAAACCGTTTGAACATGTTTTTCAGAGCTGTTAATGCTAAGGAGACCTGGGTTGAGAACCAGGTTTTACAGCCTGAGGACAACAAGTACTTGAATGGTTTTTTCGGTACCTGTATTGTTAAAGAACGTTTTGATGAAGATCTTTGGAAGCTTTTAGACGATGAGAAACAGAAGAGTAAGGAAGAACAGGTTTTCCGTTCTCCTAACGATTTGGATAGACCGGATACTGTTGATAAGCAGCTGTATGATTCTTTTGAGGAGGCGCGTCAGGCTTCAGGTGCTAGGGCTGTTACACCTTATCAGAATGAGGATTATATACCGCCTTCACAGGAGAGTTTTGTAGAGAACGGCCGGGATATACGGAAGGCTAAACGGAGGATTGTTAATAAGGAGGATGTGAGAGGTATAGATTAGTTTCTATACCTGTTTTTTCTTTTTCTCTAACTGTTTCTACGGACTGTATATATCAATCGAACTGTTGTGACCGCGTCTTATCGTGTTTTCGAGTATAACAATCGTTTATATTGTGGCCGTGAAATCTGTGTCTTATGATGGGTGGGATGTGATATGAACGACTTAGAAGAAATTGTAGAAAAAGCAGGAGCACTGTTCCAGGTATGCGTTATAGGAACCGTAGTAGCAGTTATAGCCGGTGGAGCCGTAGCGGCTCAAGACTTAGGAGAGTTCCCTCAAAACTTTATAAACGATGATGGAGACGTAGAAACCGCAGTAGTGGTAGGAGATGAAGCCAAGACCATGGATACCATCGGAGCAGTGAACATTGTAGGAAGCCTCAGTGAAGCAGCATCAGAACACAGTTCCAGCGATTTAGAAGATGAGAACATAGTTCCCAACCAGAACTACAACGATATAGGGCTCTATTCGACAGGAAACATCAACGAAGAAATGATCGAACAAGATATGATCCTTGTAGGAGGTCCACAAGTCAACGAGCTAACACAACAACTGGCTGAGAACGGGGACGTTCCAAGCCACGACGAGTTCGAACAAGATGAAGCAATAATAAAGCTTGTTGAAGACGCGTTTCAGGAAGACCAGGACGCTTTGATAGTAGCCGGTTACAGCAGCCAGGCCACAATGGATGCAGCTAACTTCTTAGCAGAGTACCACGAAAACGAGGAAAGACTTGACGGAGAGCAGAAGATCCGTATCAATACCAGCGAAGTAGGTCAGGACGACTTCAACCAGTTAATGGTAGAGCAGTAAGATCAGGTAAGAGACTCCTGTTAGAACACTCTCTTTTTTTATCTACTTTACTACGTAGATTCTTCTTAAACCACCTCCAACCAATTACATGCTATGGAAAGTACCGCCTTAACCACATGGATACTTGAGTCAAGTAGTACTGAGCTGTCTGAAGCACTCCATATACTTGAGGAAGAGGAGAAAGACAAAGAGTTTGCTACTCTCTACCCCTCCAACCAGTCCTGGAGCAACAACGAAGACCTCCATATCGGCTTCTACATGGTAGGAGAAGAAGAGCTTTACGGAGACGTAGATATACTTCTCGGAGGTTCAGAGCTTGATAGTCTACAGCTCCAGACCTACAACTACAGCTTCACGTACTGGGATACCTCAGACTATCCTGAAAGCAAAGCCCGGGTAGAACGTGTTAAAGGCGCACCACCTAACGAATTAGAAGAAGCACTGCTACGTTATACAATGGACAACTAACGGCCTCAAAACAGTTTACAACGCGGTATAAACCGTTTGAAATCCCTTTAGAACTTATTCGTATCTAAGTGACTCCGCTGGATCCATGTTAGCTGCTTTCCATGAAGGAAGTATACCGGAAACCACTCCCAATATGAAACCGAAGAAGATTGCTCCAAGAACCAGTTCAGGACTGTAGACCTGTACAGCTCTGAAATCTGTGAACTCGTTTATAATATAGATCGAGCCGTTGCTTAAACCCAGTCCGATTACTAAGCCGATAAGACTTCCTATAGTACCTATTATACCTGCTTCAAAAAGGAAAACCGATGTAATATGTTTTTTACGTGCACCAATAGCTTTCATAACACCTATTTCCCGGGTTCTCTCGGTTATAGACATGTACATCGTGTTCATGATTCCGATCCCGCCTACAAGTAATGCGATTGAAGCTATACCTACCACTATTCCCTGTACAACCGTAAGTATTGTTGTAAGTGAGTCAAGTATGTCTTGAGCTGTGGTTAAGTCGAAGTCTTCATCTCCTTCCTGAAGGTTTCTATCCCTTCTCATCTCCTCCTCAATATTATCCTGTACCTCATCAAGCTCAAAACCGGTCTGAATCCTTACCGTTATCTGTGTTAAGCTATCATCTGCATCAAACAAGTTTCTAGCTGAATCAAGAGGTATAAGGATTGTTCTTTCAAACTGAGGATCGCCTGCCTCCGCAAGTATTCCAATAGTTGTGTAACGCTCATCTTGTATATCTATCTGGCTTCTTATACCCGGACTCTGTTCAAAGGTATCGTCTACAACCCTTGCACCTATAACACCGTTTCTTACATCATTAGGTCTTAACTCTCTACCCTGACTTAGTTCTAGGCCTTGACCCGACATAAAGACGTCTATATTTCGAGGATCAACACCTTGTATGTTAAGGTTCTGTGTGTCGCCTCTGAAGCTGGCTTCAGCAGTACTTGTATAGGATCCTGTTGCGGTATCTACTCCTTGTGCTCTCTCTATCACCTGTATATCGCTGTCGGTAAGATCTCCTCCGCTAGGAGAGACGTATATATTGTCGGCTCCTAAGTCTTCAAACTCTTCAACTATCGAGGCTTCAAGTCCTTGACCAAGCGAAACCAGTGCTATTATAGCTGCTACACCTATTACTACTCCTATAACGGTTAGCCAGGTTCTTTTACCTCTTCGACGTATATTTCTAGCGGAAAGTTTGAACAGACGTGTGTAAAGTTCTAAGCTCATTCTTCTCTCAACGCCTCCACCGGTTCAAGTTCTGCCGCCTGTCTAGCAGGTAAGTAACCTGAAAGCATACCTATAAGGAATGAGAAAGTTAGTACTCCTGTTATAAGTGTTATAGAGTATGTTGATACAAACTCTATGTCTACGTAAAAGTTGATAATATATATTGCTAGCTCGCTTATACCTAGTCCAAGTATTATACCTACTATACCTCCTAGAAGCCCTATCAGCCCTGATTCAAGTAAAAATATTGTTTTTATCTGTTTTTTCTGGGCGCCTATCGCTTTCATAACTCCTATTTCCTGTGTTCTCTCTGTTACTGACATGTACATCGTGTTCATAATCCCGATTCCTCCTACAAGCAAAGATATTGAGGCTAAACCGATGACAACTGCTTGTACTGAACCTATAACGTTTGAAAACGTTTCAAGAAGATCGTCGGAAGTAGAGACAGTGAAGTCTTCATCTCCCGGAGCCTGTCCTCTATCTCTACGCATAGCCTCTTCAATGTTGTCAGCAACATCCCTAGGCTCTAAACCTTGTTGTGGGAACGCAACAATATAGTTCGTTACTTCCTCACCGCCTTCAAACAGATCTCTAGCTCTATCAATAGGCATTACTATAGCGTTATCGAACTCAGGATCACCCGTCATCTCCATAATACCTACTACCCTTAGATCGGCTCCTCCTGCTCTTATCTGACTTCTAAGACTTACAGAGGAGTCGAAGTAGTCGTCTGCTAGGTTACCGCCAACCAGTATATTGTTCTGGTCGGTATCTCTAAGATTTCTGCCTGTATCGACAGCCATTGCCTGAGAGCTCATAAAACGGGTCTGAGACTCGTCAGTAGGAATACCTATAACCGGTACTCTCTCATTTTGTCCCTGAAATGTTGCTGTAGTTGAACCGTAGTATCCTGGTCCTGCGGTGTCAACGCCTCTAGCATTTCTTATAACTTCTAGGTCATGGTTGTCAAGTCCTCCTGCTACAAAAAAGCCTTGTAGTCCTTCTCCTTCTGTTATGAATATTGTTTCTGTTCCTAGGTCTTCAAACTCTCTTTCAACAGTGTACTCCAAGGCTTGTCCTAAAGAAATCAGTGCTACAACAGCCATTATACCTATTACTACTCCTATAGCTGTTAACCAGGATCTTGCGCTCTGGTTTCTAATGTTTCTAACTGAAAGTCTTGTTAGTTCAGAGTACATCGTTCTTTTACGTTTTTCAACCTCTTTTTATCGTGTTTTATAGTAGGAGAAAGAAAATTAATAGAGAGAAATTAGCTCTCTTTTTTTATTCAAGCGCTTCGTCCTTAGCTTTTCTCTTTCTCCAGTAGTAGACGCCTCCCCCCAGTAAAACTAGTACGACTGCTATAACTGCTATATTACTTCCTCTATCAGATAAACCGTATCTATCGAGTTCATCGCTTGTGAAAAGTCTTCTTTCAACGTTAACTGTCTGGTTGGTTCTCTCACCTTGCTCGTTCTGATACTCTAGAGTTACAGGAAACTCCAGTGTCTCTATACCGTCTTCAACGTATACTTCGAACTCTGCTGTCTGATAGTCATCAGAAATCATGCTTCCTAAGTACTCGTTGTTCTCCGAGATTACATCATAGTCCTCAGATTCTTCTAAATGGAAGTCTACAAAGCTTGCTTGTCCATCTCCTTTGTTGATAATGTTGAAAGTGACTGTATCTCTTACTCCTGCTGTACGGATATCTGTCTCCTCTATACCTACATCAAGTGTTGGTTGTCCGCCTACTACTAGTCCTGTTGTCTGTGTTACTTCTATCTCATCTCCGACTTCGTTCTGGTATCTGAAATCTAGTGGTACTCGGTAAACTCCGTTATCTGCATCCTCATCAACGTTTATGTCGAAAGAGACTGTCTCTGTTGATAAAGGATCAATAAGGGAAACTCTTTCACGTGAAGATCCTATTGTAGTCAGATCCTCGTCCTCTATATTGGCGTTAACGTCAATGTTTCTGAAGTAGCCGTTAGCCAGGTTTTCTAACTCTATGTCCATTGTATGAGTTGATCCTGGCGGAACCCTTTCCGGGAAGTCGATACCGTTTACGATTAGTGATGTGTCGTCTACACGGACTTCTACAGGTATTTCATGTGTCAGTCCTACTCCTTGCCGTGTTTCTGTACGGAGTTTAAGCTTGTTCTCTCCTTGTACAGCTTTTTGGTCTACTCTTACTTGTGCACGGACTTGACGTGATTCTCCTCTCTCTAAACTATCAAAGCTCCAGGATTTCCGTTCTCCTTCTTCAATTTTGAACGGATAGTTTTCTTTAAACTCTAAGTCAACATCTCTTGCTTCGGCACTACCCGTGTTCTGTATCTCTATCCAGACATTAGCGTACTCCCCTGCCTGTAAGGGTGTAGGTTCTTTTGTAACTAGTTCGGTTTCAAGATTTACGCTGCTCCCTTGCGCCGCCGTAAAGGTTGCGAAGAAAACTGCTGCTGTAATCAAGATTAAGTGTTTTCTCATTTTTGTTTAGCCTCTTTAGTATTGTTTGTTGTGGTTGTTTGACCGTCTTTAATGTTTATTGTATAATCTGCATAATCTGCATCGTTTTGATCGTGTGTAACCATAATAATCGTCTTTTTCTCTTCTTGGTTAAGCTTTGTTAGAAGGTTCATCACTTTCTCCCCTGTTTTACTGTCTAGGTTTCCTGTAGGTTCGTCAGCCAAGATTATTTCAGGATCGTTTGCAAGCGCTCTTGCTATAGAAACTCTTTGCTGCTGTCCGCCGGACAGTTCGTTAGGATAATGGCTTAATCGATCACCTAGCTCTACTTCCTCAAGCAGCTCTGCGGCTCTTTTCTCTCTATAAGTTTTAGGTTTCTCTTGGAAAAGCATCGGTAAAGCAACGTTTTCTAGAGCTGTCATTGTCGGAATCAGATTAAACTTCTGGAATACGAAGCCTACTTCCCTACCTCTAAGCATTGCTAACTGGTTTTCTGAGTACTTGGAGATATCTTTGTCTTCGAAAAGTACTTTTCCTCTTGTAGGCTTGTCTAAAGCCCCTACCATGTTCATGAGAGTTGATTTTCCTGAGCCGCTGGGACCCATTATTGCTGCGAAGTCTCCTTCTTCTATTGTAAGATCTACTCCTCTAAGGGCTTGTACTAATGTCTCGCCCATTTCATACTCTTTGAACACTTTTTCAAGTTTTATCTCAGTCATTTCAGGTCTTCTACCGTTTCTAAAGTGTTTTCAAGGGTTTCATTGATTTTCTGCTGTTCTTCCGGACTTTTCTCTTCATAGTCTTTTATACTATCTATTATTCGGTAGCACAGCATCTTTGGATACGGTATCTCGTAGTTTCCTTGTTTGGCTTGTTCTAGCTGGTAGATGAAGTCTTCGAGCTCTTCTTCGTCGAACATCTCTTTGTAGTTTCTAAGGCTCTGAATTACCTGTCCCCAGTACTTTTCTTGTTCTTCTTGGAACTCCGTAAACTTTTCTTCACCTTTATCTGTTATACTGAACTTTCTGCTTCTACCTTTTTTCTCGGATTCTAGAAGCCCTTCTTTGTCTAGTTTGTCGAGTAAAGGGTAGAGCGTTCCTGGCGAAGGAGTCCAGCCTGTTCCTTTTTCTACTTTTTCTATTATTTCTGTTCCTGAGAGTTCTCCTTGGTTTTTCAGGTATTTTAGGGCTAATAGTTTGAGATTTCCCTTCACAGTTACTGTTTAGAACAACTTTCTTTTATATCGGTACCGATATATCCTAGTTTCTTTTAACGCCGACCATCCTGTAATCCTTTCCTAGAACCTTTCTACGGTATGTTTCAATCTCCTTGTTTTTCTCTAAGTAGTTGAGACACCGGTGTACATCCGGCGTCCCGAACTCTAGTTCCTGGCTTATACGTGTGGCTGACGGCTTTTCGCCTTTCTCTATTATCTCTTCTGCCTTCTTTCTAACCTTGGTGGCTCTCTTCATTCTGATCTCTGACCATATATGCGAGCTGTTTAGGTGTAAAGCCTTCGGCTAATGCAAAGCTGTCGACAAAGTCAGTATCGTATGTTGCCACTACCGCGTTTTTATCTCTGGCTAGTTTGGACAGTGTTCTGTCTTCGTCAGGTCTACGTTTCTCCGGATGTTTGCCGTTGTAAACACCGTTTAGAACATCTCTGAAGTTTTCTGTAAATCTTACAGCTCTCGTATTTGAGGCTAAATAGTTGAAAACCGAGCTTTGGATTGTTTCTTGTGCAGCTCTTTTATCAGGGTATTTTGGACTGTCTAATACTCTCAAAACTTTTCCGAACATGTTGTCCGGTGTATATACAGGGATGTCGTTCTCTTTTGCAGCGTCAACCATGTCGTATACGTCAGTTAGGTTTTCTTGGTCGGAGTAGATCTCTAGTTCGTTGTCCCAGTTATCTTCGAACTCTTCTTTCATTACTGAGCTTAATTCTTCTTCTACAGTCTCTGCCAACGGTGTATCAACGCACCATTCTGTCCTGTTTATTCCGTGGATGATAGGATTGTAATCTAATAGTATTGCATCTACTTCTTCAGATTCGAAATTTGAATAGAACCTGTGATTTAATGTTGAGTCCTTAGTATCCATTGAGTTTGCTTCATAAACTGAACTGGGATTTATAGAGTTTGTCGACATCATTTTACTGATTCAACTCTTACAAATTAATATCTTATGTGTTATAGCAAGTATGATAATGGTCGAGTTCTAAAACTGTTTTTATGGATCCCGAAAAACTCCTAGAAGATATCGAGCACCGTGTCGATGATACTGAGAAAGAGCTTCATAAGATAGAAGAGGAGAACGATGGCGAGACACTGACTTCGAAACAGGAGTCGGCAGAAGACCTAATACAAGAGATACATAAACAGATCAAGTTTCTGAAAAAGGTTGCGGAGAAAGGAAACCAATAAAAGTTTTTATACATGTCTATAAAACGAAGGTGAATCAAAACACAATGAAAAAAATGAACAGAAACGACCGGTTCGACAACGTCTTTGACCAGTTCCAAAGCATGTTCAACCAGTTCCAGAGCTACGGTAAAGAGCTTGAGCTAGGAAGTAACGTAGCAGTCAACATTATCGAAGAAGAAGGAAAACTAGTTCTAACAGCCGACCTACCAGGAGTACAGAAAGAAGACATCAGCCTCAAAGCAGATGAAAACGGTGTAGAGATCTCAGCAGAAAGCAAACAAGAGATCAAAGAGGAGAACGAGAAATACTTCAGAAAAGAAAGAAGCAGCAGAAAGTACAACCGTAGAGTCGCATGGCCGACAGATATCGATCCAGAGACAATCAAAGCAAAGTACGAAGACGGCGTTCTAACAGTAGAAGCGGAAACAGAAGAAAGCGACGACGAATGGAACATCGATATAGAGTAGAGCTATAACATACCATACATATTTAATTTTCTTTCTTATTACTACAACTTAATGAACAGGGTTGAGAACGGTCCACACCCCTTTAGACTACTTAGAAAACCTGCAAACCAGAAAGGGTGCCTTCTCTGACTGTTCAAGAAAATCTTTACGAGCCCGAAGATATCGACCTATCCGAAAACTACAACGTTCTAAACATCTCCGAAATACACGCCTTTGAAGAAAAACACAGGGAAAACTACTGCAAAGAAGTAGGAGAACAGATAAACAACTACACAGAACACTACGAAATCGATGAAATCTGGATCCTAGGAGATACAGGAACATTTGACGACGTATACAGCGTTCTAACACAAATAGAAGAGGACGTACCGTTAAAACTAGTGGCCGGTGATGAAGATAAGAAAAAACCAAGTGAAAACCGGCGACCAGGATGGATGACACAGATAAACAGTCCTGACCCTTTCGATGTTGAACTAGACTACGAGATATTTGACGAAGGATTCGAAACCGAGATAGAAGGTTTGAAAATACAGGCAGCACACCATCCTCGTAAAGACGGAAGAGACAACCATCTTACACCTCCTGATTACAGAGATTCAGAGTTTTTAGATAACCTTTTCTCCGTAGATAAAGATACTAACCAGAACACGTTAAACGAGATACCTCCAAGCCTTCAAGACTCCGACATGTTCATCTACGATCATGTGCATATGCCTTATTCCCGTTCTATAGAAGACAAGATACTACATGGATTAGGTGGAAGAAGATACAACTACATGAGAGATACAGAGGCAATGCCGACAAGAAGCCTTCATATATCATCTTTTGAGGAAGACAGGGTTCATACACTTCATTTCGATGCAGAGTACAACGAAATATTCGAACACCTACTTTTCAACGAGGAGGACGGAGAGTTCATAAGGTACGATGTCCCCACACCTCGTGGAGAGAACGAAAGCATGTACTACAAGCCTCTACAAGGAAGATTCCACAACGACCATATAAGACGTGAGGCCTGGGAGTCTGAAGAAGATATGCCTATACTCTGGATCGGAGATTAATCAGCTTCTCATCCTCTTCAGCATCAATAGTGTATCCGAACTGTCTAACCGTTTCTAGATTTGTTCGAACATGGTTAGTAGACTTCAAGCCCTTTAAACAGGATTCCGATCCTAGCAAGAATACTATTATCTGGTCTGCCATATACTCATCTACCACAGCTTCTGAAGCATGGAACTTCTTAAATTTTTGAACAGCT
Source organism: Nanohaloarchaea archaeon B1-Br10_U2g19 (assembly GCA_001563905.1). GTDB lineage: Archaea > Nanohalarchaeota > Nanosalinia > Nanosalinales > Nanosalinaceae > B1-Br10-U2g19. Next base: position 53,768 of record LKMO01000002.1, on the reverse strand, counting down.
TCTTTCGCTACATTCTCCGATCTTTTTCCTTTCTCGCCTAGGACATCGAATCCTACTATACTGTTTTCATAGACTGCTTTAACAAGTAGTGTTGAGCCTGGAGAGCTTGTTTCAGCGTAAGAAATATCTTTGTTTACAGGCACGGAGATATGAGAGTTTTTAATTATTCTTGCCACCTCATCAGCTTGTCTATCCGCAACGCTCTGTTCTTCTAGTTCTTTAGATGCCTTACTGTATATTTCGAATCTTTGAAGCTCTCCCCTATCCTCTAAACTGAAAGAGTTCAAATCTGATTTCTCAAGCCGTAAAGTTGCTTCTCCTCCGCCTTTAGGATAGTATCCTGTTTTTTCCAAATCTATTTCAGCGTTCAAACCTTTTTTCTTGAGTAAAGGAAGTTTAACGTGTTTAAAGTAGGATAGTGTTGGAGACCATTTTACGTCAGTCCCTCCTTTAACCGTAAGTCTTAAATCAAGTTTTTCAGCTAAGGGAAGCACTGTATCCAAAAGAAGTGTTATACTTCCTGCAGTACCTATATTAACTGTGAAAGATTCTTCTTTCAATGTTTTAGGTTTAAATTCTAGCTTTTCAGACCCTATATTCGCGCCTTTAACTTCTGCATCAGTAAGTCTCTGAACAGTTTTTACTGCTTCCAAATGCTGATTTTTCAGACCCGGGTTAGGTCGCGAACCTCTAATATTGTCTATACGGAACGGCTCTTGCCTCAACGCCGATAATGTAAGGCTTGTCCGGAGTATCTGTCCGCCGCCTTTGGATCCATCGATCTCAATCATAGGAAAGGGTTTGTCTTCAAAAGTTTTTCAACCCAAACAACTCTTTATGAAGTATTTCGAACAGAACTCCAGCGAGTTAGACCAGTTCTTAGATTTTATAGAAGAAGACTTAGGAAATGTTAGGAGAGTATTAGAGTTCTGTAAAGATAATGGTTTGGAGGCTGAGTTCCGTATACATGCCAAATCAGAGACCTGTGAAGAGTCTGCACAGCATTCTGATGTTGAGATTGATCAAATAGTGAAAACACTGGTTTTCAAGGCAGGAGACAGTTTTGTAGCAGTTTTATGTCCCGGTCATAGACGTGTAGATGAAGAAAAGCTTTCAGAAACAACTGATTCCGAAGTGAGAATGGCTAAACCCGGAGAGGTGAAAGATGAGACAGGTTACGTTGTCGGAGGAGTATCTCCTTTCGATCTCAGTATACCTGTCTATATGCAGGAAACACTTCTAGAGAAAGAGTATCTTAGACCGGCTGCCGGCTCCAGAGTCGTAGGTGTTAAGATAACGTCGGAAGAGCTGGAACAGTGTACGGAAGCTGAGACAGCAGACTTATGTAGTTAACATGTCTCTTCCTAGCCATGGAAGGCTACTCTCAGAGATATGTAGATCAGTTAGCAGAAGACCTTAGAGAACGTAGTTCGCGAACTTCAAAACGTTTCCAAATATCTTATGGTTTTATAGATGATTCTGACCTAGTTGAAATGTATATAGAAGACAGTAAAAGCTATAAAGATGATTTAGATGAGTTAGAAAGTCTTTTAGAGGAGGCGAACGAAGTTTTAGATTCTGTAGAGCCTCAAATGTTTGAAAACCGTGAAGAACAGTTATACCGTATTGCAAGACGTCACGGAAACCTTCCTGAAACAGGAGAAAACTACGACTGGCTAGATCTTCATTCAGAACAGGAAACTGTAGACAACGAAAGACTGGACAACGAATCTTTAGACTACCGTTCGCTTCAGAGAGCTAGAAATGATACACTAATGTTCGCTATGGAGGCAGCAAAGTTTGACGAAGAGTTCTACGAACTAATACCTGAAACAGATAGTAGCGCCGAGCTTATTGAAGAAACCGTAGATCCTAACAGTTATGAGGAACCCAGCGCAGCGGTAGCAACCCTTAATGCCGAAGAACTAGGTAGGAAGGAAGACTCTCACTCTGTAGGTTACAACTTTATAGGTTTCTCAAACAGTCAAGAAGAATTATAACAGTTAAAACAGAAACTATCTAGTTATGGACGTCGAGAAACGTAAAGAACTGGTCCTGAGAAATACAACTGAAATCGTTACAGAAGAAGAACTAGATGAAATACTAGAAAAAGACTCTCCAACCACTTATGTAGGATATGAGACTTCAGGACCTTTACATCTCGGCCACTGGCTAAGCATCAGAAAAACACTGGACATGCAGAAAGCCGGTTTCAACGTCAAGATTTTATTCGCAGATCTGCATACCTACCTCAACAAGAAAGGTGAAGAAGACTGGATACAGGCTATGACCGAGTACTGGCAAGCAACTTTCGAAGCCTGTGGACTAGAGGCTGAGTACATCCGAGGAAGAGAGTTCCAAGAGGACACCGATTACTTCCACGACATACTTGAAATAAGCTTGAATACAACGATTAACCGTGGAACTAGAAGTATGCAGGAAGTTGCAAGAGGCGACCGCGATAGCCAAAGCGTTTCACAGATAGTCTACCCGTTAATGCAAGCACTGGACATCGAGTATCTAGATGTAGATGTTGCTATTGGAGGTATAGAGCAGAGAAAAATCCATATGCTGGCAAGAGAAGTTCTTCCAGACATAGGTTACAGGAAACCTACTTGCCTTCATCATCCTTTAGTTGTTTCTCTTCAAGGAACCGATAAGATGAGTTCCTCTAAACCTAAGACAATGTTCCCTCTACACGCCTCCAAAGAAACAATCAAAGACCGTATTAACGGTGCTTACTGTCCTCAAGGAGAAGTTGAGGAAAACCCTATTATACAGGTTGCACGTTTCCATATCTTTGGTGACGATGAAGAGCTCTTAGTTGAAAGACCTGAAGAGTACGGAGGAAACGCGAAGTATGAAACACTAGATGAGCTTGAGCAAGCGTTTGAATCAGGAGAACTACATCCGCAAGATCTTAAGAACAGCGTCGCTAATCATATAGCCGAAAAACTTGAGCCTGTAAGAGAAAGGTTTAAGGAAGAGCCAGAGCTTCTTAAGCCTCTAGAAGAGATAGGGCACGAGAAACCAGATTACATCTAATCTGATTAAATAATTTTCTTCTTTTTCTTATTTCTGAACACGTTCTATCAGCATTTCTAAAGAAAAAAGAGGGGAATGAAGAAATGGTTTTTTTAGTCCCTGAACTTATCAACCGCCAATACTGTTGCAGGGAGCAAAACAAATGTTGCCGCTAGTGCGAACGCCATCGCAAATAAGACCGCATAACCAAAGTTCACAAGTACTGGGAAATCCGATAACACTAAGACTCCAAACCCTAATAGTGTTGTAAGTCCTGAACCCAGTATTGGACGAGATTTATGAGCCACAGCTTTTTTCATAGCTTCCACACTATTTTTCCCGTTTTCAAGCTCCTCTTTGTATCTCTCATTAACATGTACTCCATAATCAATCCCTATCCCGAGTATAATTGCTGCAACTGTAACTGTCAAAGGATTCCATGGCACGTTAAATACGTACATTGCTCCGGTTAGAAGCAGTACCGAAGACACAGCAACAGACCCTATAAGGATTGCAGAGTCCTTGAAAGATCTCAAAGCTATAGCCAAGAATAAAAACCCTAGAGCAAAGCTTAAAGCTGTCATAGGCGCTAATCCCGAAGTAACGTTCTCAATAACATTCCGGTTCACAACCATCTTACCGGTCACGCGTGTATCTTTGTCCATCACTTCTGCAGTACTCTCAACATGATCAATTACATCTCTCTCCGTTTCACCAGAGATATCTTCAACATAAATCTGAATCACTACTCTGTCAGAGTGGTTGTACGGATGTTGTCCTGCTGTAGGCGGTCTGTCAACTCCAGCACGTATATCCATCTGTTCATCAAGCTCTTCCTGAGTCTCAGGCAGCCAGTCACTATTAGTTGACTCTGTAGCCCTTATAGGGCTGACAACTGTTATGATCTCTTCATGTTCCTCAGTCTTATTCTGAAACTCTCCTATCTCAACAAAGCTTTCAGGATTGTAGATGCCTTCTTCCTCAACTACGGCATATATGATGTTAGGTGCTGCTACCCTCTCCTCCATAGCCGTTATGTCGTGACGCTCCTGAATTTGAGGCCAGTAATCCAGCATGTCCTCCGTTGTGTCAACTTGCGGAGCCGCTAAAGCACCAAGGAAAAGCATTATGACTCCAACACCAATAAGCTTTCCTCTGTTTTGAATCACTTTATCTGTGAAACCGCTGAAATAGGCCTCAAACTCTTTCTCTTTCCTAGAATAGTTTTTGTTATCAAAAATAACAAGAAGAGCCACTAAGAAAGTAACTGAGAGAAACATTGCTGCCGCAATAGCAGAGATAGAAGTGGCTCCAAATTGTCTTGTTGGAGGTACAGAGGATATCAACAATGCTCCCAGACCTATTGCTGTAGTAGTCATGGCGATTGCTAAGGCTCTTCCTGTGTACTTAGCCGCTGTTTCTCCGGCTTCAACAGGTGTTTTGCCGTTACCTCTCTCTTCCGTATAACGCGTCTGTATCTGTAAACCGTAATCTATACTTAGTCCTAGTGCAATTGGGAGAACTCCTAACATAATAGCGTTGAAGTTGAATCCTAAGAATCCCATCGCGCCCATCATAACTAAAAGGCTAGCAACCGATGATACGAGAGGTAATGCAATATTTCTCCTAGATTCTAGTTTTCCTCTCATAACTAAGAATACTGTTCCAAGTATGATCAAAAATGCGGCAGAGAAAAGTTTAATCATCTCAGGAAGCATCATACCAAATGCTGCTTCTTCGAAGACAGGATCTCCTGTAACTGTTACATCCATTTCTTCAGGGATTTCGTTTTCTTCAATAACTGTTTCTACTTGCTGTTCAACTATGCTTTCTTCTGAGACAGGTAGGAAGCCGAAAAGTTCGTCTTCTTCGGTAACGTTTACGTCACCGTACTGAACCATTATGATTGCTGTGTTCTCTTCTTCTCCGATATCTGGATGTAGGTTGCTTATTACTTTTTCATTCATAGGATGCGCCTGTTGAGTGGTTTTTATTGAGTGCTCTACATCCTCACTGGTTTCAGGTATCTCTCCTCCTCCAGGACCTGCTTTCACAGGATGTGCCATGCTGGTTACTAGTCCGGCACTTTCAACCTCTTCATAGAGGTCTTGATAGACCGACTCAATGGTTTGCATGGCAGCAGGATCATATATGTCGTAGCTTTCATCAGTTTCAAACATCAGGAAGACGACATTTCCTTTGTTAAAGTCTTCTTGTATCTCATTCCAGTCTTCCATAGTCTGAGAATCTTCATCGATGTACAGCTCCATACCCATATTCATCTGTACTTGGGAGGCGCCAAATCCGGCTACAGAAAGTATTAGTACTGTTGCGAGTATAGTTTTCCACGGATTTTTAGCAGAGTATTTTCCTAGTTTACCTAATTTTTGGTCGATATGGAACATAACATTATTTGTGTGTTATAGTTACACTTTTATACACAACTATTGTTATAGTAAAATAATAAGGAGGAGAAAAAAATGATCGAGATAAAGTACTGCGGAGTATGCGGAGACGAACTCGTTGTAGAAAAACTGGAAAAAGAACTATCAAAGCTTGAAGATGTGGAAAAAACCGAGTGCGGAAACTGTAAACTAGAAATAACAGCAGATAACAAAGAAATATTCAACGAAGAGAAAAACATTCTTGACTTCAACAGAGTGTTTGAATCTGCAAAAACAGCGCTCTCTTAGACCTCTTCAAGAACCTCAAATTTTTCTTCACGCCACTCATCCATTCTTTGCTCTATTTTTTCCTTCATATCTTCTTTATCAGGAACTCTGTAAACAAAGTAACGGCCTTTCTTACCATCCTCAACTCGAGCTTCACGTTTTACAAGTCCTGAAGACTGGAGCTTTGACAGATACCGCTGAACAGTAGAACGGTCTTTTCCCAGTTCCTCAGCAATCTTTGAGACACGTGCCTCGCTCTCACACAGAAGATATAGTATCTCGGTCTCCGAACCTGAAAGGTTATAGAGTACCTTCATAAGCTCCTGCATTTCTTGAGGACATTCCATAAAAGTTATTTGAGAGAGTGAAACCTTTAACTCCTACCCCTTAAACCTCTCATATAATTTTTCAGGAGGACAGAAACCTGTGAAAGAGCTCTGCAAAAGATTTAGTCCTGCGAAAAGAGTTATCAGATAAATCAATTCATGGACGAACCAGCCTCCCAGAAATCCAAGAGTTACTACCGTGCCTGCTAGGCGTCTCACGAAAAGCTCTGAGCTCATCCTACCAGCTCCTTTATCTTCTGAGGCTGGAAACCTACCACTACACTCTCTTCACCATCTTTCTCCACAATTGTCTGCGGAACTCCTCTCTGTCCTGTCTTCTTTATCATCTCCATAGCTTTCTCTTGGTCTTCAGCAACGTTGTGTTCTGTATAGTCTAAGTCCTCAGAGTTTAGCCATTCTTTGATTTTAACACAGTATGGGCATGACGGTGTTGAGTAAACTGTTATATTCATCATAGTTAGTGTAATTATGTTGAACTTTTAAACACTTACTGTTTTTATGCAAAACCTCTCAAAATAGAAAGATTCAACGCCAAGCCAAAAAAAACTGAAAATTGAAAGAAAATAAGAGAAGGAAAAAACCGAATTAATGGCTGGTCCAACCACCATCAACCGGTATATTAGCTCCTGTCATATAAGAGGCTCTATCAGACGCAAGGAAAACCATTACCTCCGCAACCTCTTCAGGCTCTGCTACACGACCTAACGGTGTTTCACCAAGAATATGGTTCTTAAAATCCTCATCAGCCATTGCCTCCTGTATAAGTGGAGTATCAACGAAACCAGGGCATATAGAGTTAACCCTTACATTATGCCCAGCTAGATCATTAGCAACTGAGCGAGTAAAGTTCACAACACCTCCTTTAGCAGCATTATACGCCGTTGCTCCTACATCACCTACAAGACCATATATAGAAGCAGTATTTATCACACAGCCCTCGGTCTCTTTCAGATGTGGTACTGCAGCTTTTGTACCGTACATAACGCCGTCAAGATCAACCGCCATGATTTTCCGCCATTCTTCAATACTCATTTCTTCTATAGTATCTGTGGATCCTATACCCGCATTGTTTATAACAACATCCAGACGTCCATGATCCTCTACGATACTTTCAACAACGAACTTCGTGCTTTCCCAATCCGAGACATCGCACTCACGAAACTCTACTCCAAGCTCGTCAGCAGTCTTTTGACCTTCCTCAACGTTTACATCTCCTATGACTACAGTCGATCCTCTCTCGGAGAACTTTTCTGCAGTAGATTTTCCTATACCTGTTGAACCACCCGTAATGAACACAACTTTTTCTTGCATAAGAACTATTTTTCCAAAACTGAAATATAAGTCATAACGTTTAAGACTCTCTTAACTAGACTCAAAACCAATTTATCTCTTAAAAAGATTCTAACAGCTCTCCATAACGTTATTTACGATTAAACTAGTCTAAAAATTAAAAAAAGAACAAATATGGCAAAGCCATGATATTCTACAAATCTAGAAGGGGTAAATCCTATCCTCCTCTAACCAGCACAGACCAAAGTAAAAATCTATTTAACTCTGAAAAGATCATAATTTTTACACAATGAAAGGTGGATATTTTTCCGGCCGAAGACTTTGCAACTAGCTTAAAACCTGTTTTAGATAAAAATTTCTATCCAACTGATTTCTATGCTTGACATCAACCTTTTCCGAGAGAATCCTGAGGAGATTAAACAGTCTGAAAAATATAGAGGAGAGGATACCTCGAAAGTCGATAAAGTAATAGAACTAGACGAAGAATGGCGTGAAAAACTCCAGAAGCTTGAAGACCTCAGAGCTAAAAGAAACACTGTTGGAGATGAAATAGCCGAACTTAAGAAAAACGGAGAATCTGCTGAAGAAGAAATTCGGAAAATGTCCGAGGTCAAAGAAAAAATAAGTAAGTTAGAAGAAGAAGTTGATAACCTCAAAGAAGAAAGAGACGACCTAAGATACACAATCGGAAACATACTCCACGACTCGGTACCTCAAGGAGAGGATGAAGATGACAATGTAGAAGTCAAAACTTGGGCGCCTGAAACAGGTAAGCTGGAAGACTCCGAACTTGCAGCAGATATTATCGAGGAAAACAATCTTATCCATCAAGAAAAAGCTACTGAGCTAGCCGGAGAAAGAGCTTACTATCTAGAAGGAGATTTATTCTACTTGAATCAAGCATTGATAAGATTTTCAATGGATCTGCTTCGTGATAAGGGTTATACGCCTATGCAGACACCTTATATGCTGAAGTACAAGCCTATTGCCGCAGCAGCAGAAATTGAAGACTTTGAAGAAAAACTGTACAAGATAGAAGACGAGGACAAGTACCTGATAGCAACCTCAGAGCAGACCCTGGCTACCCTGCACATGGACGAGATCCTACTAACTGAAGAGTTTCCCAAAAAGTATGCTGGCTTCTCAACAAATTTCAGAGAAGAAGCAGGCAAACACGGTCAACAAACTCGAGGAATTTGGAGAGTACATCAGTTCGAGAAAGTAGAGCAATTTATATTCAGCAAACCTGAGGGCTCCTGGGAGCTTCATGAAGAGTTATTAGATAACGCTGAAGAAGTAATGAGGAAGCTCGAGCTACCTTACCGCGTTGTAAACGTCTGTACAGGCGATATGGGCGATACAGCAGCTAAAAAGTATGACATAGAAGTTTGGAGACCTCCTCTTGGAGAGTACGGAGAAGTTGTATCATGCAGTAACTGCACAGACTATCAGGCTAGAAAGGTTAATGTCCGTATAAGAGGAAAAGAAGAGAACTATGTGGCACATACACTAAATGCTACTGCTTGCGCAACATCTAGAATTATGACTGCAATAATTGAGAATAATCAGACCGAGAAAGGAATCCGGATTCCAAAGGCATTACAACAGTACATGGGCGGACAGGAATACCTAGAAATTAATTAATAGGGCTGCAGAATAGTGCCATAGGTGTATTGGAAATGGCAAACGACGACTTTAGGGTCAGAGACCTAGTAGACGCAGTTATAGGCTTTGCGGCAAGCATAATCCTTGCGATCATAGCCTTCTTCATAACAGTATTTGTAGTAGTAACCGGTGCAGACTTAGCGAACGTAGCTGTAGATGGAGACTTTGTAGTGCTTTCAGCAGCACTAATTGTGGCCGCATCAATTATAGCAGGAGGCTCCTGGAGAAACCCTGTAATAGAGTAATAGCGCCTTCAACTACTTCTACTTCTCTTTTCTTTTATACTCTGGTAGAAATCTTCTTGTCCTCAGAGTAGAGATCAGTATCAAAACCTTCAGGAACATAGTCTAAAAGTTCTATATCAGGAGTTCTATCTACTGAGCTGTTGAAGCTTTCCGAGAAGTTCTGAACAAAGTTATAGGCTACTTCTTCATTATAGCCGTGTTCTTCAAGAATTGATTCCAGGTTGTCAACCATATCTATGTAGTCTTCGCCGCCTCTATGATGCATATCGCTGTCAACATATAGCATGAACTCGTTGTCCACAAAGACCGTGTAGTTTCCTGCGGCTTCCGGCCATGTATCGCTGTAGAACTCGTCTTTTCTATCGAAGAAATTTACTAGTCCTAGGTTAGCCATGTTTGCGTAATATTCTCCGAAACGTTCTGCGTCAGAGGAGACGTCAGGTCCTCCATCAAACTCGTTTATCATCCACGGACGTAGTGCATAAACTGTTTCGTCCTTGTAACTGTCTGATATAGCTATTCTGTTAGGTGTTACAGGGGTAAAATACTCTTCGTCTTTGAAGTTATCGTAGACTCCTTCTTCACGGTTCAAAGCGGTTTGTAGCTCTCTTTCATTCAGCAGGACGTTTGATTCCGTGAACATGTCTAGAGACTGTTCTTCTGTGCCAACTGCTTTGAAGAAGTTGTCATCGTGCTGTGTTGGTTTGAAGCTTGGCTGTTGTCCTGCTAGTCTTGTTCTTTCTTTTTTTTGTAGAGGCCGCCATTTTCTCATAGCCAGTTTTCTGTTGGATTCCTGGCTTTCTAGTATAAATATCGAGGGCTTGGAAAGTATTCTGTCGAACTGGAAGTCTCCTCTAGGGTATGCGTTGAACGTTTCTGTTCCGGCTTTTCCTTCCCATTTTATGTCGGCTTCTGCTTCAAAGCTGTTTCTTACTTCTGTCCAGGAGTCTTCTATTATTGAGGCGATTAGTCTGCTTTTTTTCTCTTTGTTGTTTTTCCGGTTTTCTTCTCTTCCGCCTACTGTGCTCCGCATCTTTCTTTTTTCTTGTTCTCTATCGAAGATGCTGTCGAATAATTGGTCTCCGTATATTACTTCATATATCTGGAAAAGATCTCTGCTTTGGTTGCCTTCTATTTCAATGTCTTTGGAGTCTATGTGAGGTGATAGTTCGGTTCTGAGTCTGTCTCCTACTTTTCCGACCTCTGTTTCTATAGTGTCTATGCTGTCTTGGCTTATACGGATATCCATATCTTCTATTTCCGACATTTCTCTGCCCTGCAGCATATTGTTACTTTTCCGTGACATAATCTTTTATCCTTTGTTGATACAAAACAGTTGTGTTATACCGACACCATTACTGATCATTTCAATAAACCGGTTCTTTAAACTTTACCGCCCCTAAATAACACAAATGCCTACAACAGTACTTGTTGGAGAGAAACCAAAAGTCGCTTCAAGAATAGCGCAAGCACTAGGAGACTACTCCATAGACGAGAACCGAGGAGTAAAAAACTACGTCATAGACACAGACAAAGGAAAACTAATCATAGCTCCAGCAGTAGGCCATATCTTCAATCTAGATCAGATAGAAGAAGGCTGGGACTATCCCGTATTCGACGTAGAATGGAAACCAACCTTCGAAACATCGGACAGCGCCGACTACATGAAAAAGTACTACAACAACCTTAGAGACCAGTTAGAGAAAGCAGACAACTACGTCAACGCTTGCGACTTCGATCTAGAAGGATGTTTACAATACGAGGAAAATGTTGTTGTAAAACAAGATAATGAAATTAGTATTGTTAGAGCCGGCGAACTTATAGACAGTATCCTTCAACATCAAGAAGTTAAAAAGGACGAAGAATTCGAGTACGTAGAATGTGAAGACTTAGAAATAGTCGGTATGAATGACTGGAATACCGAATTCTGTAGCATTGAGAAAGTTATGCGCCGACCTTCCGACAAAAAGTACTTAGAAATTACAACATTTAACGGCAGAAAAGTCAAAGTAAGCAAGAACCATCCTATGCTAGTAGCTACGGATAAGGGACTAGAGAGCAAACATGCTGAAGATTTGGAAGTCGGAGACCAAGTACTCAACACCAAAAGTACACCTCACAACAGCACTAAAGAAGAACTCGATTTAATAGATGAACTCGATGAGATATACGTACACGGATTCAAAGAAGAAATGAAAATAATGCCTGCGGAGATGTGCAAGCACGTTGAGAAGACCAGAAAACAATGTGTAAATTACAGATACCACGACAGAATGCCTAAAAATATTTTCTTAGAACTAGAAGACAATTTGGGTGTTGAAAGATCAGACCTTACAGTATCAAGCTACAAAGGCTCAACAAGACTGCCAGCAAAATTGAAGCTTGACAGAAAACTAGGCAGATTTATTGGATTGTATCTCGCTGAAGGATGTATAGACTCTGGCGGATTCATAGGACTATACTTTGGACCTGAAGAAGACGAACTTGTAAAAGAGGTTAGAGAATTTCTAAACTTTATAGGAACAGAAGGAAGAATCAGGAAGAGAAATGTAAAGGGCTCTTACGGCGATTCAGAGTGTTTCGAAGTAGGTACAAAATCCCGAATACTTCGGATGCTGCTCAAAAACCTTGATGTTGGAGAGGCTTCCGGAGAAAAGAAACTTCCAACTTGGATACTCTCAACACCAGAAGCGTTCAAAAAAGGACTGATCTCAGGCTACTGGGATGGGGATGGATCGATTTTCATAGACAGAAAAGACGATAGAGCTATAGCTTCAGCAGGCAGTAAAAGCTCTAAACTTCTTGAGGACTTCTTCTACCTACTCCAGAGTTATACTGTAAACCCCTCCTTCCAAAGCTGGAATCACTCTGATAGAGAAATGACTAACTTAACTATTGGCAGAAGTCAAGATCTGGCACGAATTTCCTCAAAACTCAACTTCTCAGACGAAATACAGCAGAAGGTTGAAGAAGTATCCAAGAACACTCGTTACAATCTCGGAGGGCTGCCTACTTGTCTTGCACGCCGACAGAAGGTCAAAACCGAGAAAAAAGGACAGCTAAACGCAGCAGAAACTATATCAAGAACCCATGTCTTAGAATGGGAAGAAGAAATGGAAAAATATCCTGACGGCGATGCAACATTTTTGAAAGTAAAGAAGATACAGGAAAAAAACTCAGAGAAAGATTATTTTTACGATTTCCAAACAAGTTCGAGAAACTTTATGCACGGGAACGGAATAATATCCCACAACTCTGTGATTGGGTATAACGTCATCAAACATATTACAGATGCTGATGAAGATGATATCCGACGTATGAAGTTCTCAACACTTACACAGGGAGACCTGCAAAACGCTTTCGACGACTTAGAAGACTTCGACAGAGGAATGACAGAAGCAGGAATCACAAGACATGTACTCGACTACTACTACGGTATAAACGTTTCAAGAGCCTTGATGAAGGCAGTAAGAAAGGCAGACCGTTACAAAACACTTTCAACAGGCCGAGTGCAAGGACCAGCACTGAAGATACTGGCAGACAGAGAACGTGAGATACAGGCCTTCGAACCAGACCCGTACTGGGAAATATACCTAAAACACTCAGAGTTCGACGCACAGTGGGAAGATGACGAAGACCGTATCTGGGACGAAGATACCGCCGAAAAAGTATTCAAAGAAGTAAAAGATGCTAAAGAAACCGTTGTAACCAATGTAAAAGTCAACAACTACAAACACAACGTTCCAATACCTTTCAACCTTACAGGCCTACAGAGCGAAGCAAGCAGCCAGTTCAGAATCTCACCTAAAAAAACACAGCAGATAGCACAGACACTCTACGAAAACGGTTTAATCTCATACCCGAGAACAGAAAGCCAGAAACTACCCGCTAAACTAGGCTACAAACGCCTTCTAAACAAGTTGAAAGGTCAAAAAGAGTACCAAGATATCGCAAAAAAAGTATTAGATAAAAACAAGCTTTCTCCACGACAAGGAAAAAAGAAAGATGACGCACACCCAGCAATCTATCCTACAGGAGAACATCCCTCCAACCTGTCAAAACAGGAACGTAAAGTATACGACCTTATTGTCAAAAGATTTTTCGCAGTATTCGGAGACGCTGCAAAAAGACAGAGCCTGACATTCACACTAGAAGTTAACGGACACGACTTCAAAGCCAAATCAAAAATCACTAAGGAACGCAACTGGTACGACCTCTACGAACCTTACGTAAGAGTAGATGAAGCAGATCTACCAGACATGGAGGAAGGACAAACCCTAGATATTGAAGAGTTTGAAATCGTTGAGAAAGAGACACAGCCACCGAACCGTTACAGTCAGTCAGGAATAGTAAACAAACTAGAGAAGAAAGACTTAGGAACTAAAGCAACAAGAGCCAGCACAATAGACCGTTTATACAGCCGTAACTATATTGAAGAAGAGCCTATAGAAGTTACTCCTCTTGGCCTGACAATTGTATCCACACTGGAAGACCACTGTGGCGAAATCGTTTCCGAAGAGCTTACAAGAGAGTTCGAAGAGAAGATGGACTCAATCCAAGAAGAGAAAGACACGAGAGAAGAAGTGCTTGAGGAAGCAGAAAAACATTTAGGCGACATCCTAGGAAAGTTCAAAGAACAAGAGCTAGAGATCGGTAAAGAGCTTGTAGAAACAATTGACGCCGATAGAGAAAGAAGAAGACAGCTCGGCGCATGCCAAGAATGTGAGGAGGAAGATAGAGAAGACGGTACACTAAGAATCATCAAAACTAAACAAGGACGTTTCGTAGGCTGTTCGAACTATCCTGACTGTGAAAACAGCTTCCCCTTACCGAGAAACGGAGATATCAAAGCCACGAACGAAGTCTGTGAAGAGTGTGGAACACCTAAGATCTGGGTCAACAGAAAGAAAGGAAAGAACTACAACATGTGTATCGATCCTGACTGCCCAACAAAAGACGACTGGTAAAGTTCAACGTACTTCCTCAGAAAGATACTCTATAACCATATCAGTACGGTTCTGAGAACCTTCAAGATCAAACTCTTCTCCAAGCTCCGTAAACTTCTCCTCAAAACCTTCACCGCTTTCTATTAACGTTTTTAAGTCTTCAGCAGACTCTAAGAATCTTTCTCTTACATCTTCGTTTTCAGGGTTCTCCTCCTGTATAGAGCCGTAAAGTCCTGGCTTCTGGTTAAGCATTCTAGCAGTCAAATCTGTTATAAGCTGATAGACTGGTGAGGAAAACTCTTCCATATCTTCACCAGATAAATCAGACTTTCTAATCACGTCAGCAACCACTAACTCTGAGAAATGCATTAAGCCTTGTACTAACGACATTGCTTTGTCATGAGTCTCCGGATCAGTGATATGTGTTTCAGCACCGTTCTCTATCCAGAACTCCTCCATTTCCGTCCATTTCTTGCCTTTTTCCGGGCATAAAACCACTTTCTGTCCTTTTATAGAGTTGCTTGGAGCGTACATAGGATGCATGCCTAGAACTTGATCCGAGTACTTCTTCATTTCCTCAACAGGTTCTTGTTTGACACTTGTAATATCGCAGAAAAGTGCGTTGTCCGGTACTTTAGGTCCTATCTCTTTTATCACATCTACAGTCACAGATATCGGGACCGCCACAATCACTATGTCGGCATCTTCAACTATCTCCTGGTTTGTGCCGTGGCTCCAGTCGTATTTTTCCGCTATTTTTTCGGCTTCTGAACTGTTTCTGCCCGAGATTCTTATCTCGTTGTTTTCTCCAAGCTTTTTCCCTAGATGCTGGCCGAACTTTCCTGTTCCTCCGACTATAGCGATTTTCTGATCTATCATATGTTTTCCTCGATTATATCGAACGCTTTGTTTATCTCTTCTGTTGTGGTTGATCCGAAGCAGATTCTAACGTTCTGGCTGCTTTCAGGACCCATTGGCTCTCCGGGAACCATTGCCACACCTTCATCTATCATCCTCATACAGAACTCCCAGGAGTCTTCACCTATCTCCGGGAAAGCGTATATTGCGCCTTCCGGAGCCACAAAATCCCAGTTAAGCTGTTCCATTCTTTCTACAAGTAGATCTCGTCTCTTCTCATAGGTTTTTCTCATCTTTTCTACATGAGAATCGTTTTCTAAGGCTTCTATTGCGGCATACTGAGATATTCTTGGAGGGCATGCTGTGGAAGCTCTTGATACTTTAGCGTACTGTTCAATATTTTCTGTTTTATCTACTATCCAGCCTATTCTCCATCCTGTCATCGCATGGTTTTTGGACGCAGATCCTATAATCGCGGAGTCGCATGAGAACTCTGCCGGAGAGTAATGTTCTCTTCCATAAGTTAGACGGTGGTAGACCTCATCCGAGACTAAGAAGGTGTTGTTCTGATCGGCTAGCTCTCCTATCTCTTTAGCTTGTTCTCTGGTTAATGTGTATCCTGTAGGGTTTCCTGGCGTGTTTACTACAACGAGTTCGGCTTCAGCGATCTCTTCTTTGGCTTGTTCCGTAAGTTTTCTGTCTTCATCCCAGTACTTTACTTGGCTCCACTGGTTTCCGTTTACTTCGCTTATCATCTTGTAAGGACCCCAGCAAGGATCGTTGAAAACTGCTTTATCCTCAGATCCTAGTCTTGCTGCAAAAATACTGTATAGAGCTCCCATTCCTCCGGTTGTAACCATTACATGTTCTTTTTCCAGCAGTTTTCCTTCCTCTCCAAAACCGTTTTTACTGTTTTCTTCTTCAATTATTGCTTTACGGAGCTTTGGAAGACCTAGCATCGGAGAGTATCCTTGTTTATTCTCTAAACCTTTTTTAGCAGCGTTTTTGACGTGTTCTGGTGTGTCGAAACTTGGCTGTCCTATATCAAACCTTACTATTCTGTCTTGTTTTGCTGCTTTTTCCGAAATTTTTCTTATCGACAAGTTTATGTTCTGTATCCGTTTTCTCATACTTTTTTCACACCGTATTTACCGAGTAAGTTGACGTCCGCATATGTTTTTAGGCATTGAACTGCTTTGTCTAGTCTTCCGTTAGCTACTTCTGCCTCTATATAGAAGTAGTACTGTCCTAGCTCTTCACGTGTTGGCCGGGACTGGATATGGCTCAAGTTAATCTCATGTCCTGCAAAACAGGACAGCATTGCGTGAAGCAGTCCAGGACGGTCTTCTCCAGGCTCCAGTATCATCGAAGTCTTTTTCTCCGGCGTCGGGTTGCCGTTAAGCACGAAGAAACGTGTCGTGTTTGAGTCCGTGTCCTGAACTGATTTCCTTAAAACCGGTTTACCGTTGATCTCTGCAGAAATCTCTGAAGCTATTGCTGCCTCACCTTCTTCCAAGGTTTCTACTGCTTCCGCTGTTGAAGCTTTCTCTACGACATCCCAGTTGTTTTTGTTTACAAGCTGTTTACACTGTGAGACTGCTTGAGGATGTGAACAGACTTTTCTGATATCTTCAAACTCTTCCTCAGAAATCAGAGCATGTTCTATAGACATTCTTACTTCACCGGTTATTGTTTCATCGTTTTCTCTTAGCAGATCTATTGTATCTGTTACATCGCCGCCTAGAGAGTTTTCTACAGGGATAAACTTTACTTTAGTATCTGATTCAAACACTTCTCTTATTGTAGCGCAGAACTCGGGCTGTAGATCTTCAAAATACTTTTTAGCTGCCTCATGTGTGTATGTTCCTTCAGGTCCTAGGACTGCGACCTTCATTCCTGTTTCTGCACCGCCATCTCTATCAGAAGTTCTGCGAACTCTCGGCCTTTTTCCTTAGGAAGACTTTCTTTCTCAAACAGTTTTTCAAACTGCTGTTTAACTACTTCTTCTCTGCCCTCGTCCTTCACATCCATTCCGTTCTGTTCTTTGTACGTTCCGATTTCTTCTACAATATTCATTCTTCTAGATACGGCGTCTACGATCTCTGTATTGACGTGGTCGATTTCTTTTCTGTAGTCTTCTAAGTCCATAAGTATGTGTTGAAGGGTTCTAGACTCTTATTTTTTCCGGAGTTTAAGGCCGGTTTACATGGGAGCGCCTCCGGCCTCTCCTTGGTTCCAGTAGTCTGGATGAGTGTGACTCCAGTTTGTTTCATAGTTTTCAGAAGATTCTTGTTCTAGAACTTGTCCTCCATCTGTCACTGCTTTCTTTTCTTCTGTTTCTGAGAACAGTACTCTCGCTGCAGACTCTAAATCTCCTTCAGCTCCTTCGAAGATCACCCAGTTTTCATATCCGGGTTCTTCACTGTGAGGTTCATAATCTTCAGGCTTGTCTGTTTCATAAGAGAGTTCTACCGAAGGTGCTGAGGCCTTGACTCCGTATAAGTCTGTGGCTTCTTCTAAAGATTCTTCCATGTTTTCGTACATCTTTATCTGTCACCTCTGAAGTTTCTGTAAGGTTTTTGAGTGTTGTGCGTAGTTTCGGTGTTGTTTTTGTGTGTCATAGCGTGGTCGACCTCAAAAGAGGTAGTTATTTTTTTTTTGAGAAACCCGCTACCACTGTATTTTTTACAGCAGTAGCAGCGTAATAATCAGGATAATCAGAAGTAGATCAATGAATCTGTGAGAAAATGTTCCTAACTGGAGTTGTGTAGAAAGTTTACTGTTGCAGAACGCGTCCACCCTTGAAAACAGATGAGTCTCCAATAAAGCAGCCACCCTTCTGTTGGGAGTTGTTTTGGACGCGCATAAAGTATCTGTCTAAACTTTGAGATTTATAAAATTTGTTTAGAACAGTCCTTTCTTCTTGTATGTTACTAGACCTGCATCTGTTATCTCGAACTTTTCTGCTCTTCCTTCGGGAAGTGAACGGTGTTTCTCTATCTCGGCTTTTCTCACGTTTTTGTCGTGGTTAGTTAGTTTGACTAGGCACTTGGACCAGTAACGTGGTACGTCTCTTCCGACTAGCTCTATTTCGTCTTCTTCAAAGCTTGTGTAGACCTGGTTTGTTATCATTACAGGCATATTGTATTTTCTTGCTATTTTTGCGAGCTGTGAGAGCTGCTGGGAGAGTTTCTGGTTTACTTCCTGTATCTGGTCGCCTTTAGCTTGTAAACGGTATAGAGATACCATTGAGTCGACTATGACTAGTTCTGGTTCTTCTTCCTCTACTACACCTTCTAAGGCGTTTATCCGGTCGGCTTGTTCTTGGAAGTCGTAGGGCTCCATTAAGAGCATGTTTTCTAGATCTTTTTCTGATGCTATCTGTGAGAATCTTTCTGGAGAGAATCCTTTTTCGGTGTCGATATAGATTACTTTTCCACCGTTTTTCGCTACTTCTGCAGCTACTTGGACGCAGAGATTGGTTTTACCGGAGCCTGATTCTCCGAATACATTGGTTATCAGTCCTTTCTCTATCCCTCCGTTTAGAAGGCTGTCTATAGGTTCGCTGCCTGTTGATACTCGTTCGACTTCCACGAGTTACTTTATTGTGTGGACTCTTTTATCCCCTTCGAGTAGATAAAAACGTTTTTTATGGACGTAAACAAAAAAGTGTTTAAAGGTTACTGACAACAAACTACCTATATGTCCAAAAAGAAGGCAGCCCTACTAACATACAACACAAACAGGGAGTACTTCGACTCTGTTTACGAGAGAAACAAGTTTTACCGCGGACTTTTCGGATACCGTCAAACGGTGAAGAAAAACGGTAAAACCTACAAGTACGACAAGAAAGGCTTGATGGACGAGGTACCAAACACTCGAGTCGACGACTCAGTGTTTATCTTCGCCAAAAAGCACACAGACAAAGTGGAAGAGTACTTTCACACCTGGGAAGAAAAAGTATCCTACCATATCTTCACAGTACTTGTCAAAGAACAGAAGATACTGGACAAACTCAACAAGGAGGATAACTATGACAGACCAAAAAGATGACAACAAAGTAAACTTACGTGTAGGAGAAGTACCACCAAACGCCCAACAAGACATAGGACGCGGGATCGTAAGAATTGACTCCAAAGTAATGGATGAAATCAGCGTAAGAGAAGGAGACGCAGTAACACTCAAAGGAAACCGCAAAACAGTAGGAAGAGTTGCAAGAAGTTATCCTGCCGACAAAGGCCTAGGAATCGCAAGAATGGACGGCTACATGCGTAAAAACGCCGGAACAAGCCTAGGAGAAAAAGTAGATGTTGAAAGAGCCGAACTAAAAGAAGCCAAGAAAATAACTTTAGCACCTGCCGAAGAAGGCGTAATGCTACAGGTAGGAAACCCTAACATGTTCAAAAAAGCCTTAAGCAACCGCGCAGTAATGGAAGGCGACATAATAGTACCAGGAGACAAAGACGAAACCCGACGATCCGTCTTCGACGACATGTTCGACCTAGAAGGCGACCACTTCAGCTTCCGAGGCTTCGGAGACCTAAAACTAGCTGTCGTAAAAACCAAGCCGAAAGGCCCAGTAAAAATAACTGAAACAACCGAGATCGAAATGAAACAACAAGCCGTAGAAAACGTAGAACAACAACAGGTAAGAGTCCCTGAAGTAACCTACGAAGATATAGGAGGACTAGACAAAGAGATACAGGACGTCCGAGAGATGATAGAACTACCTCTAAGACATCCAGAAGTATTCCAACAACTAGGAATAGAAGCTCCAAGCGGAGTACTACTACACGGACCTCCAGGAACAGGTAAAACACTTTTAGCTAAAGCCGTAGCAAACGAAGCGGACGCAACCTTCCTATCCATAAACGGACCGGAAATAATGAGCAAGTACTACGGAGAGTCCGAAAAACAGCTCCGTGAAAAGTTCGAAGAAGCACAAGAAAACAGTCCTGCAATAATATTCATCGACGAAATCGATGCAATCGCATCCAAAAGAAGCGAAGTCGGAGGAGAAGTAGAAAGAAGAGTTGTAGCACAGCTACTCTCCTTGATGGACGGACTGGAAGAACGTGAAAACGTTATCGTAATAGCTGCAACAAACCGTATCGACGCAGTAGACGAAGCACTAAGAAGAGGAGGACGTTTCGACAGAGAAATAGAGATCGGAGTACCAAACAGCGAAGGAAGAAAAGAGATACTCCAAATCCATACCAGAAACATGCCTCTAACCGAAGATGTCGATCTAGACGAACTATCCGATAAAACACACGGATATGTCGGAGCAGACCTCGAAGCACTATGTAAAGAAGCTGCAATGAGTGTCTTAAGACGTGTACTACCCGAAATAGACCTGGATGAAGAGATACCAAGCGACGTAATGGAGAAACTGATTGTCGGATCTGAAGACATGATAGACGGCTTAAGAAGTGTCGAGCCATCAGCAATGAGAGAAGTAATGGTAGAAGTACCTTCAGTAACCTGGGAAGATGTAGGAGGACTAGAAGGAACCAAAGAACAGTTAAGAGAAATGGTTGAATGGCCGCAGCTCTACCCTGAAAGATTCGAAAGAATGGGAATCGAAGTACCGAAAGGAATTCTGCTGTACGGAATGCCGGGAACAGGTAAAACACTTTTAGCTAAAGCCGTAGCAAACGAAGCTAACGCCAACTTCATCTCAATCAAAGGACCTGAAATCTTCTCCAAATACGTAGGAGAATCAGAAGAAGCAATAAGAGAAGTCTTCAAGAAAGCACGACAAGTAGCACCATGTATCGTCTTCATCGACGAAATCGACTCAATAGCAACACGCAGAGGAAGCAGAAGCGACTCAGGAGTAGGAGACAGAGTTGTAAACCAGTTACTAACTGAACTTGACGGTGTAGAAAGTCTTGAAGGAGTAACAGTTATTGCAGCAACAAACAGGCCCGATCTAATCGATCCTGCAGTACTAAGACCAGGAAGAATCGACAGAAATATCCAGGTAGACATACCGGACGTAAAAGCAAGACAGAAGATTCTCGAAGTCCATACAAAGAAGATGCCTCTCGCAGACGAAGTAAACCTTGAAGGCCTAGCAGAAGAGATCGAAGGCTATGTAGGAAGCGATATAGAGTCTCTAGTAAGAGAAGCAGGAATGATCTCACTAAGAGAAGATCCTGAATCAGAAGATGTCAAGCTAAAACACTTCAGAGAAGCTATGAACGATATACGGCCTACAGCAACCGACGAAAACAAGAAGCATTACGAACAGATGATGCAGAAGATGGAAGAGGTAGAAGAAGTAGACAACACTCCAGACTACTACGCATAAACTACATTTTCCACTCTTATTTCCTTCTTTTTTAACTAGGTTACTCTAGAGAAACCCTGCAATTATAATAAAACAGATCTATCTAAACAGTATTATGACCGAAGAAAACTTTGAATGCGAAAAATGTGGTAGAGAGTTCGACTCTAAAAGAGGTCGGAGCATTCACCAGACTCAGAAACATTCTGAATCAGAAGAAGAGGAAGAAAATAACGATAACTCCGCAGAAAATACTAGTAAACAGACCCTCGACATTTCTCTGGGCCTCAAAAGTGTGGCAGCACTGTTTCTGATGATAGGATTTTTCTTCGGTACAACCGGAACATATCTAGCTACAAACACAGGCATACTATCTACGGCAGATATCCAACAAGACAACCCACAGCTGCCTTCAGCCGAAGATGAAGCTGGAGACTCAGCCCCTTCACAAGCCACTGTAGAGAACATTGATTTAGACGATCGACCGGTAAGAGGAGATGAAGACGCTCCCGTAACTTTAGTCAAATACGAAGACTTCTTCTGTCCATTCTGCGGAGCATTCAATAATGAAGACGTGGCAGCAGAAGTACAAGCAAACAGTGCTATGCCTCAGATCATGGAAGAGTACGTTGAAACAGGACAGGTCAAAGTATACTACAAGCACCATCCTGTTGTTGGTGGAGAAGATCCTGCGATTGCTTCAGAATGTGTAGCACAGCAAGATCACGACGCTTTCTGGGATTTCCATGACGAGCATATAGACAGATTTATGGAGCTTTCAAGTCTCAGCGACTCAGATCCTGAACAGTACGAAGAAGAGCTCTTCGATATGGCTGAACAGACAGGCATAGATATGAACGAGTTTGAGACCTGTTACAACAACCAAGAATCTCATAATTTAGTACAAGCAGACTCTCAAGAAGCAACAAGTCTAGGCATAACCGGGACGCCAGAAATAGTTATTGAAGACGAGTCTGTTACAGGCGCTCAGCCTTTCAATGTATTTGAAACTATTATCGAAGAGCAGCTATAACGATGTCTATACTCAATATATTTAGTTTGGAGAACTTTAGACAGCTTAAACCTGTTCTATACAGTAAGAATCGTTTCTTGTTTTTCTTGTCTACAACGTTTCTTTCTTATCTTTCCATGACTTTACTATCAAATCTAAGTCTGATAACATCTTTTCTAACAACCAGCAGTTTTTCAACAACTCTAAAACTTTCCTATTCCTTATTCACAGGTTTTCCAGGAACAGTAAGCAGTTTTAACCTGTATCTAACTCTTTTTCTCAGTATATTAATAGGCTTAAATCTTACAGCAACACTAAAGAGTTTAACAGAGAACAAAATTCGTTTAAACCAGTCCGGATCTTTACTAGGTATTTTATTAGCTCCTTTAGCAAGTCTTTGCTCTGTATGCGTTACCAGTATTGCTATAGCAGGTTTCTCAGTAAGCCTGGCCTTATTCCCTTTTGGAGGGCTTGAACTATCTTTCTTAGCAGCTTTACTACTAATTTTTTCGCTTTTCTGGACAATTGAGAAAAATGATAGGATGTGCAGCGTTTAACGTCTTGTAGTTACTATGTTATCGCCGTCATCCACTCCTACAAGTACGGTGTGTTCTGCTTGAGCTACTAAACCATCTTGACCGTCTTTCAGCACATCATAAGATTTGACCATACCGTTCTGTACAAGCTTTCTCATAGCCATCTTCTGTCTTCCTCCATAGTTGGAGATCCAGCGAGTTGTGAACGGAAGACCGTCAAAACCGTTTATAGTTTTCATAAGTTTTCTTTCTGTCCTACCTCTAACGTTTCTATCTGCTTCCTGCAGGTAGATGTTGCCTGGCTTTCCGTGAACTACCTTACCTGACCCTTCTGTTATGAAAGGCTCTATTGCTACAGCGTCTCCCTTCTTGAACTTATGGCTTGAAGTATTTTCTACGTTAGGTATAGATACTCCTGCGTGCTGTGTATGTTGGTCTAAGTAGTGGCCTGTAAGGTTCATTACAGGATTGTACTTTTCTGGGACCTGTTCTTGTACATATGTTCCGAACTCTCCGATCGTTACACCTGGCTCTATGAACTGAAGTGCGTTCTCCAGTACTTTTTCTACCGTATCAATGATTTCTTGGTGCTTACCGGACGGGTTAACGGTTAAGGCTGTATCCGCGATAAAACCGTTTGACTGTGCCCCAATATCGATTTTAAGAACATCATTTTCGGTTAAAACTTTCTCTTCATCCTTACTAGGAGTGTAATGTGCTGCCTCCTCATTCAGAGAAGTGTTTACAGGGAACGCCGGCTTTAATCCTTGATCTTTGATCTCTTGTTCGACTGTTTCAGCTATCTCTTTCAGGTTTGTCCCAGGCTCCGCAGTTTCACGTGCAACTTGTCTTGCATCCTGTATTACTTTTCCTGCCTTTACATAGTGTTTTTTTGCTTCTTCATCCATTCTTGGTCTCACCGGGTTACATTGGTTTCTTCAGCTGCTTTTTTAACTTTTGAAGCTATCTTCATCGCAAGCTCTTTGTCAAGTGTATCTGGAAGAATTCTTTCTTTTTCAGGTTCCAAAGATTCAGATATTGCTTTTGATGCAGCTCTTTTCATCTCTTCATTTATCTCGGTTGCTTCAGCATCAATTGCTCCTCTGAAAATACCCGGGAATGCTATAGAGTTATTTACCTGATTTGGAAAGTCGCTTCTACCTGTCGCAACTATCTCTGCTC
Organism: Nanohaloarchaea archaeon B1-Br10_U2g19; assembly: GCA_001563905.1. GTDB lineage: Archaea > Nanohalarchaeota > Nanosalinia > Nanosalinales > Nanosalinaceae > B1-Br10-U2g19. Next base: position 29,699 of record LKMO01000002.1, on the reverse strand, counting down.
CTGCTTCTTTAGCTTCATCAGGCATTATCTCTGGATCAGGGTTCGCTAACGCAAAAACTACTGCGTTCTCATTCATCGATTCAACCATTTCCTTAGAGACTATTCCTCCTATTGATAACCCTATTAGAACATCTGCATTCTTCATCGCATCCTCTAAATCTCCTTCTTCAGTTACACCTAGTTCTGAAGCCAGTCTTTGTTTGTGTTTGTTTCCTCGGTCTTGGGAGATTATTCCCAAGGAGTCTACAGGCAAAATATTTTCTGTTCCTGCACTATCAAGTATTTTAGAGACTGCTATTCCCGCCGCACCAACACCTGAAACAACTATTTTCAGATCTTCCATCTCTTTATCTACAAGCTTTAGAGAGTTTCTCAATGCTGCTAATACCACGATTGCGGTTCCGTGTTGGTCGTCATGAAATACTGGTATATCCAGTTTTTCCTGTAAACGGTTCTCTATCTCGAAACATTCTGGTGCGCTGATATCTTCAAGATTTACAGCTCCAAGTGTTGGAGCTACTCTTTCAACTGTTTCAATTATCTCTTTTGAAGACTCTGTATCAACGACTAGAGGAAAACCGTCTACTTCTCCAAACTTCTTTAACAGATTGGCCTTTCCTTCCATTACAGGCATGGAAGCTTCAGGACCTATATCTCCTAGTCCCAGTACTGCGGAACCGTCGCTTACAACTGCAACAAGATTCTTTTTTGAAGTGTAGTTGTAGGCTTCTTCCTTGTTTTCAGCTATCTTCCTGCAAGGCTCTGCTACGCCCGGAGTATAGACAAGGTTGAGATCTTCCTTGGTTTCTATATCTACTGAGGCTTCTACACTGATTTTACCAGGGTTCTTAGAATGAAGTTCTAACGCATCTTCTTCTAGAGTCATGATAACTTTATCTTTCTAAACAGTTGTAAAGCTTTCCAAAAAATGTTTTTCGGGGCTTTAGAACGGTTTAAGCCCTCTTGTTAGATCTTAAAAGATAATTTCTGTAAACGAGTATGAAAGATAGAAATCCTGGGTTATTCCTAAAAAAGCTTGACGAGATTGACACATGAGCTCGGAGGCAACCAAAGAACAGTTAATATTTAGCTGCTTGAATTGAACCTGTGACCGAAGAAGGAAATTCTGAAGAGAGTGAGAAAGCTTTCCGAGACGGTAAAGCACACCTCCAGGAAGGAGCTCAGAAAATACTGGAGGGTGGAATCGCAAAAGGCCGAGAACAAAGAGAAAATATCGGTTACTACCGCAGAAACCAGGATGAAATACTTGAAGATTTAGGCTTCACCAGACAGAAAGAACCTGCAGTAGAAGGCCTTATAGTCCTGCTTCCGATCCTGATAGTCGGCTTGGTGGTTGCATGGCTTTTCCAGAAAATCGAGCTAATCCCTTATAACGAAGTCCTGAACTTCACCGAATACTACGTTCTTAACCAGTCAGTTAAGCTCTCCGCGTTACTTGTTTTGGGAGCAGCACTATCTACAGCGATCGGTAAACTGACAAGAACACGTACAGGATTCGAACTTGAGAAAATAGTCGATAATATAATAGGTTCAATACCTTTTCTCGGAGGAATATATAGGATCACTAAAGTAACAACAGAGACAGTTATAGAAGGAACAGAAGAACTCAGCAAGCCGGTCAAAATAGAGCTTAACAATGTCAAACTTACCGCCTTCAAAACCGGTAATGTTTCGCCAGAAGGCAGAGAAATCTTATTCTTACCAACTAGCCCGAATATAACTACCGGACTCATCTTAGAGGTCAAGCCAGAACATATAATAGAAACAGATGAAACAGCAGAAGAAGCCCTGACAAGAACACTTAGTGCTGGCTTCGGTCAAAACAGTTTTAATTAAGAAGGAATTACTTTTAGATAAGAAGATACGGCTTAGTGTTCTTCAACCACTTCAGAAAAACTTCTCTTATTTAGTTTCTATAACTATATCGGCAACGTAGAAGTTTTTATCTTTCAGTATAGCCGGGTTCAAGTCGATTTCTTGTATACTATCATGTTCTAGTGCTAGATCTCCTAGCTTGATTATAGCGTCTTTAACAGGTTCTAAGTTATGTTTCTGTCCTCTTGCAGCTTCAAATAGTTCGTGTGCCTGTAGCTCGTCAATCATCTTCTCGGCTTCTTCCTCTGTTATAGGAGCTATTCCGAAGCTTACGTCTCTCAAGACCTCTATGTATATTCCTCCAAGCCCTACCATTATCATTGGTCCGAACTGTGGGTCGCGTTTCATCCCTAACGCAATCTCTAGACCGTCTAACTGTTCTTGTACCTGTACGCCTTCTAGTTGAGATGCGCTGGCGTTTAGATGGACGTTGTTAACTATTTCGTGGAACGCTTCTTTGACTTCTTTCTTGGTCTCTAAACCTGTTTTAACTCCTCCTATATCGGTTTTATGTTTGATCTCCGGCGAGTTTACTTTGAGTACAACCGGGTAGCCTACGTTAGCTGCGGCTTCTTGCGCATCCAAAGGGCTTTCAGCTATGCTTGTTAGTGCTAAGTCAAAGCCGTATGCTTCTAACAGATTTTCTTTGAACTCGTAGTCTCTAATATTATCTATAGCTTTGTCTGCTTTTTCTTTATCATATTCAAACTGTTTGAAAGTTTCTCCACGTTCTAAAAACTCTCTGTAATTCCGCATTGCTTTCAGTGTTTTGACTGCATCCATAGGATCTTGGAAGTCGGGCACCTCTTCTTTCTCCAGTATATCTATTCCTTTCTGTACATCTTGTTCTCCCATAAACGATGCTAGAACTGTTTTATCCGTGTTTCGTGAGGCTTTAACCACGGTTTTTGCTGTTTTCTTTATCTCCGTGTTTGCTTGTGGAGTAAGTATAACTATTACAGAGTCTACGTTTTCATCAGCTAGAACATGTTCTAAAGCATCCTTGTATCTTTGGTGACCTGCATCACCTATCACGTCTAAAGGGTTTACAGGTTCAGACTCTTCAGGAAGAACGTCTCTTAGACTTCTTTTAGTACTCATTTCTAGTTCAGCAAGTTCTAAACCTCTTTCAGATATTTCATCCGTTGTTATTACTCCAGGTCCTCCTGCATTAGTTAAGATAGCTACGTTATCTCCTTCAGGTAGAGGCTGGTAGTCAAATGCTCTTCCGAACTCTAGAAGTTCTCTGTTGGACTCTGCTTCAATTATACCTGTTTTTCTGAAGGCTGCTTTATAGGCTTGGTAGCTTCCGGCTATGCTTCCTGTATGGCTTGAGGCTGCGTGACCTCCTTTACTTGTTCTACCTGATTTGACCATTACTATAGGCGTGTCTTTTGAAGTTTTCTTTGCTTCTTCTATAAACTCTCTTCCATTCTCTATTCCTTCTGTGTAAGACAGTATTGTTCCTGTATCCGTGTTTCTCCAGTATTTAAGAAGGTCTACTTCGTTGAGCATTGCTTTGTTTCCTAGAGATACAAAGTTGTTGAATCCGATATGCTCTGCTTTAGCGTAGTCAAGTATTGCCGTACAGAATGCTCCTGACTGACTCATAAAGGCTATATCTCCTTTTTCAGGTATTTTTGATGCGAAGGAGGCGTTCATAGAGTTCTTTGTATTAATTACGCCTAGTACGTTCGGACCTAGTAGTTTGATATCGTTCTGTTCAGCCTTATGGACAATATGTTCTTCCAACTGTTCTTTACCTGTCTCTGAGAAGCCTGCAGATATTACTATTGCTGCTTCAACATCTTTTTTCCCGCAGTCGTAGATTACTTCCGGAACAATCTTTGCCGGCACCACAATAACAGCTAGATCCGTGCCTTCAGGTATCTCATCTTCTGCCTTTACGCCGTGTACTTCCTCAGCTTTAGGGTTGACCGGTACAACCTCTCCTTCGAAATCATGTAAAAGGTTGTCGAAGACCTCATGCCCTGTTTTTCCTTCCTGTCTTGAAGCGCCTACAACAGCAACTTTTTCCGGTTCGAACAGCTTATCTAAAGTCACAAACATGTTTATTGTTGAGCCGGTTATTTAGAGTGTTTATTTCACCGAAAAGTCGCAAAACTATTCTTTATATTCAAGCCTTAAGCAGTTCCATAATATAATGGCACGAGAACAGGTTTTCTCTGGAAGTATAGAAAAAGTGGAGGTTATGAACTCCGAAAACCCGGCGGAGGAGGCGCCAAATCTTGCTGAAGACGAGTATATCGAGCTCTACAAAAAAATGGTTGTAGCCCGGAAGTTTGATGAGAAAGCGTTCTCTCTCCAGAGAAGAGGCGAAATATCGACTTACGCACCTCACAAAGGACAAGAAGCCGCGCAGATAGGATCAATCTATCCTCTAAGAGATGAGGACTGGGTTGTACCAAGCTTCAGAGAGTCAGCCGCATTTATTATGAGAGGTGCGCCTCTAGAAAAGATCTTCCAGAGATGGATGGGTGATGCAAACGGCCAGAAAGGCTTAGCAGAGCTCAATACTTTACCTGTTGCTATACCTGTTGGAACCCAGAACCTTCATACAGCAGGATTAGGAATGGCTATGAGCTTTAAAGAAGATGATAATGCTGTAGTCGGATTTACGGGCGACGGAAGTACTAGTGAAGGAGATTTTCATGAAGCATTAAACTTTGCAGGAGTATACGACGCGCATTCAGTCTTTTTTGTTCAGAACAACCAGTATGCAATCTCCATGCCTTTCGAAAAACAGACAAACTCTGATACAGTAGCACAGAAAGCCTTAGCTTACGGAATAAACGGAGTTCAAGTCGACGGAAACGATATACTAGCAGTGATAAAGGCGATGAGAGAGGTTTTAGAGAAGGCTCGTAACGGCGAACCAGCACTTGTTGAAGCCCTAACATACCGTTTAGAAGACCATACAACTTCTGATGACTCAACCCGTTACAGAGAAGACGACGAGGTAGAAGAATGGCGCGAGCAAGACCCCTTAAACAGGTTTAGAAACTATCTGAAAGAACATGATATCTGGAGAGATGAATTGGAAGGCTTTGAAGACGAAGCTAAAGAGAAAGTAGATGAAGCAGCTAACAAAGCCTTAGAAATGGATAAACCAAGTTTCGACGAACTGTTTGACTATGTTTACGGCGAGATGCCGGAGCTACTTGCGAAAGAGAAAGAAGAGCTTCGGAAAGAGGTGAACGAGTAAAATGACCAAAATGAATATTATCGAGGCAGTTAACGAAGCCTTAAGAGATGAAATGGCGGAAAACGAGAACGTCATAACTTATGGAGAAGATGTTGGGGAGGACGGCGGAGTCTTCCGAGCTACAAAAGATCTTCAAGAAGAGTTTGGAGAGAAACGTTGCTTCTCCAGCCCCCTAGCAGAGTCAGGTATCGCCGGGACCGCGATAGGAATGGGCTTATACGGTTTCAGACCTGTTGTAGAGATGCAGTTCTCAGGCTTCTCTTATCTTGCGTTCTATCAGATTAAAGAACATGCTTCAAGGATGCGTATAAGGAGTAGAGGCGACTATAACGTCCCTCTAACAGTTAGAGCACCTTATGGAGGAGGTATAAGTGCTTTAGAGCATCACCAAGAAAGTCCTGAAGCTTTCTATGCACACGCACAAGGACTACATGTCGTAGTGCCTAGTACTCCTCAGAACACTTACTCGTTACTAAGAAAATCTATACAGCTAGATGACCCTGTAGTATTTTTAGAGCCTAAGAAAACATATAGAGCGTTTAAAGAAGAAGTAGATAAAGATAAAGAAGTTGAACTAGAAAAAGCGCGGATAGCAAAGGAAGGCGACGACATAACATTGATTGCGTGGGGCGCCATGGTTCCTGTTGCAGAAGAGGCAGCAGAAGAAGTAGAAGCTTCTGTAGAAGTGATTGACTTGATGACAATATACCCTACAGACTTTGAAACCGTTGTTGAATCGGTTAAGAAGACCGGTAGAGCAGTAGTTCTCCACGAAGCACAGAAAACAGGTGGTTTCGGGGCAGAGCTAGCTTCAAGAATCCAAGAAGAATCTATCCTATCGATGGAGGCACCTGTAGAGAGAGTGACTGCCCCAGACGTCCCTTATCCGTTATACACCCTTGAAGACTACTATATGCCTAACGTTGAAAAGACAGTGAACGGCTTAGAAAAGGTGCTAGAGTTTTAACCGAGGTGAAGAAGAGTTGGAGTTTAAATTCCCGGATACCGGCGAAGGTGTAACAGAAGGAAAGTTCCTACAGTGGATGATAGATGAAGGCGACGAGATTGAGGAAGACCAGGTCGTGGGGGAAGCAGAAACCGATAAAGCCGTAGTTGATATCCCTGCACCAACCAGCGGGAAGGTAACCGAGCTTAAGGTAGAAGCCGGAGACACCGTCAAAGTAGGAGACGTAATAATGATTGTAGATGACGGCGAAGAAGTTTCTGAAGAAACAGAAGAACAGGAAGAGCCGGAAGAAAAAGTGTCTGAAAAAGTAGAATCCGAGCCTGAGAAACCTGAAAAGGAGATTAGATCTGTTGAAAGCTCCGAAGATGTTTTAGCTCTTCCAAAAGTAAGAAAGCTAGCTCAAAAGAAAGGAGTGGACCTGGCTTCAATAAAGACAGGTGAAAGAATAACAGAAGAAGAAGTTCTTGAAGCCGCAGAAGGATCAAAACAGTCTCAAACCAGTAGTTCAGATTCAGAAACTGTTACTAATACCAGTGAAAGTATCAAAGCAACTCCTTCAGTACGTAAATTAGCTAGAGAAGAAGGAATAAGTTTAGAAGAAGTTACTGGTTCTGGTCGAGACGGTAAGATAACTAGAGACGATGTTTTAAGCGCTTCCAGCAGTGGATCTCAGGACAGAGAGACCGAACATAGAGTTTCCGAAACAGGCGAAGAAGAAAGAGTCGAGATGTCTGGTATAAGAAAAGCTGTCGCAGATAAAATGGAGAGATCACGTTTCACTGCTCCTCACGTAACCCATGTAGATAAAGCAGATGTAACACAGCTAGTAGACCTGAGAGAACGTGAGAAAGAGAACTTTGAAGCCCATCTAACCTATATGCCTTTTATCATGAAGGCTGTATTAGAAGGTTTGGAAAAGTATCCTGAGCTTAACGCCGAGCTAGATGAAGAAAACAACGAGATACTGCTTAAGAAAGACTACAACTTTAATATTGCTGTAGATACTGAGAAAGGTTTAATGGTTCCTGTAGTCGATAAAGTTGATAACAAAAGTATTGTTGAGCTTGCAGAAAGCATAACAGCCGCTGTTGGGAGAGCTCAAGAAACAAATGTTTCAAAGAAGGAGATGGACTCCGGAACCTTCTCAATAACCAATCTGGGAGTGATCGGCGGAGAGGAGTTCACACCGATAATAAACTATCCTCAGACCGCAATACTAGGTGTTGGAAGTATAAAGGAGACTGCCGAAGTTTTTGAAGGCGAAGTGGTTCCGCGTAAAACAGTGAAACTCTCCTTAAGCTATGATCACAGAGTAGTTGACGGCGCTACAGCAGCCAGATTCATGAATACTGTTATTGAAAACCTCGAGAACCCTGAAGAACTTTTAATGAGGCTTTAAAACAGTGGTTGTAGGCGATATAGCTACCGGAACAGACGTAATAGTTATAGGAGGAGGTCCTGGAGGTTACACTGCCGCCATAAGAGCTTCACAAAGAGGTAAAGACGTAGTATTGATAGAAAAAGAAGATATAGGAGGTACATGCCTAAACCGGGGCTGTATACCTGCTAAAGCATTTATCCACTCCTCTAAAATGTATGAAGAGTTTCTGAGCAAAGACGAAAAAGATGTCTACACCAAACAAGACTTAGATTTCTCAGAAGTACAGAAATGGAAGAACAGCATTGTAGAAAAACTTAACGGAGGAGTCAAACAGATACTGAAAAAACACGGAGTAGAAGTAAAGAAAGGTAAGGCTCACTTCATTGATTCTAAAACCGTAAGAGTTGAAGAAGAGCACCGTACAGACAAAATAGAGTTTGAAAACGCCGTCATAGCAACAGGTAGCCAGCCTATGGAGATACCCGGATTAGAGTTCTCTCAAGAAAAAGTTATCTCCTCAAGAGAACTGTTAAACCTTGAGGAAGTGCCTGAAGAGCTTGTAGTTGTCGGAGGCGGCTACATAGGTATGGAAGCAGTCACAAAATTCTCTAAGTTTGGTTCAGAAGTAAAAGTAGTTGAAGCTATGGAAAGAATACTCGGCAACTTTGATGAAGAAGTTGTTGAAAGTTTACAAGATGCTAACAGCGACTACACCCAAAATATTTACGAATCTGCAAAGGCTCAAGAAGTAAAGTACAGAGACGACAAAGCCGTGCTTGTTGCAGAGAAAGAAGATGAAGAAGTAGAGGTTGAAGGCGACTACATTCTTGTTGCCGTAGGTAGAACACCTAAAAATGTTACAGAAGAGCTGGGTCTAGAGAACACTTCTATAGAGCCGGATGAACACGGCTTCATCGAAGTTGACTCTCAGATGAGGACTTCTGAAGAAAATATTTTTGCTATAGGAGACGTGGTAGGACAACCAATGCTGGCTCACAAAGCTTATAGAGAAGGTCGTGTTGCAGCCGAAGTAATTTCCGGTGAGCCTGCCGCCTTTGACAACCAGTATATTCCAAAGGTTATGTATACTGATCCTGAGGTAGCTGTCGTCGGAATGAGTCTGGAAGAGGCTGAGGACAAGTATGGCGACGAGCTGAAGATCGGTAAGTTTCCGTTCTCAGCTTCCGGAAGAGCTTTGACTGTAGATGATACCTCCGGATTTGTCCGGGTACTCGCATGTCCGAAAGGCAAGCTGTTAGGAGTACAGATAGCTGGTGTCCGAGCATCAGATATGATTGCAGAAGCCACTCTAGCCCTTGAGATGCAGGCCTATCTCGACGACATCGTGAACACGATTCATGCACATCCGACTTTCCCGGAAGCTTTTGCTGAAGCATGTGAGGATGCTCAAGGCGACCCAATACACACAGTCTAACAGAACAAGAGTTTAAACTCTAGCAATCTCTTTTACACTCTATGGATAAACAGAAAATCTTAAGCCATTACAAAGAGAACAAAGACGTTATCGATAGTCGCTTAGATGATTTTGAGAAGCTTAGAGACGCAGACAACAAAAGACTGTTCAAAGAGCTGGTTTTCGTAATTCTTACATCTCAGAGCTCTGCAAAAAAATCTTGGAAAGCTACAGAAAAGCTTGATGAACTAGATCTCTTAGAAAGCAGTGAGAAAGAAGAGATCGCAAGAATCCTGGAACTACATGATATCCAGTATGAAAGAAATAAAGCCTCTTACATAGTTGAGAACCGGAAAAAACTATCTCAGCCAACTTTAACAGATCCTTCCGGAAACCTGAAGCTTAAAGACCGTATCAAACCAGATAATCTGGATCAGACCCGTAAATGGTTTGTTGAGAATATTAACGGTTTAAGCTGGAAAGGAGGATCACATTTCCTTAGGAATATCGGATACGGTAACAGCTTTGCAATAATTTCGAGCCGTATTGTGAGCAAACTATACGAGCTGGACTACATTGAAAAGCTAGATCAACCCTCCGACCAAGAAAGCTATCTAGAAATCGAGAGAAAGATGCAGGATCTTGCAAAAGAAACAGGTATCGATGTTAAAGCTTTAGACCTTGTTCTATGGTCTATGGAAACTGGAGAAGTATTCAAATAATAGAAAGTAAAGGAAAAGTTTATTCAGATAGTCTGTAACCTATCTTAGCACCATCTTCTTTCAAGAAGGCTGTTTGTTCAATAGCTTCTTCTCTTCTTAGCTGCACTAGTGCGTCTGCAACATAGCTTAGCTCGTCTTCAGAGTAGAAGTTATCTTCTTCGCTGAAATCGGACTCGAAATGATCATATACTTCTTCGGAGCTCACAGGCGTTTCTGAATAATCTAGAAGCGTTTCAACCTCTGTTTTCAAGTCTTCGGTACCTTGTTTATAGGTTTCTGGCTCCGGCATAATAGTTTTGCTGCTGTTGAAATCTTTCATAACAGTTCCTAATTAAAGCATTAACTCTTATAAGCTAACTAAATCTTCCTAGTCCGCTCTGTTTGCCCTCTCCTTTCAGTTGACCTTCAGTGTAACCAAACACCTTTAGAACTCTTATGGCTGCCGGTAAGACCTGATTCTCTATATAGTAATCGGAATCGTAGTCTTGAGCATACTCAATAGTTTCTGCTCTTGAAGATATTGTGCCTCCTCCTCTAGTTATAACATATGCTATGGTATCTCCAGGCCCTATATCCTCACCACGTCTGATTGCTTTTTTAGCGGCTTCTACATGAGGAGCTGTTGACCCATAGTTCTCAGGTTTTTTAGTTAACGTAGTATAGATCTTCAGATCTTCCACAGGTATTTTACCTTCTCTAAGATCCTCTACGGTTTTTTTAGCTTCTTCAACCGCGCCATCAACATCGTTTTCCAGTACCTTTCTCAAAACTTTTTTCTGGGTTTTTTTGGCTACAGGACTCCAGTCTCTTCTTACCTGTTCGAAGCCTGTTATCTTCATATCTCCGTTTTCAGCTAAGAGAGCATACTTCTTCTTAGCTCCTTCTCCAGAGTCTGTTGAAGTGAAAAATCCTCTTTTGAATATTCCTTCCAGCTCCAGCTTCATAAACTCGGGTAGATCGCTGTTAACTTTTTCGAGGAATGAGTCTGCTTTGTCTTCTATATCTTCAACTTCGAGCAGAACAGAATCCGTATCCCCGTAGACTACTTCAAAATCCATTTCTTCAGCTATCTCAATAGTATCGTGAATATATTCTCTTCCCATATATGTTGTGGCCTCGGCACACTCTCTTGAGTACCATCTTGCACCGCTATAACCTAGATAGCCGTAAAACGAGTTTGCAAGTATTTTTTCTGCTTGTTGCCGGTTATCTAGCGACTTGTATTCCTGGCTGTCTTCATCTAAATTCTTCATCTTTTCCTTAATTTTAGAACGGTCTTCAACCAGCTCTCTGACTAGTTCAGGGAAGAAACCGGGTTCATCTTGACAGAAGTTGTAGTCGAACTCTTCTAGACTGAAACGGTCTTCACAGTCCTCAATGTTTAACGTATCCGGAGAGATGTTATGTGCTACCATTACTGTTGGATACAGTGACTTGAAGTCGAATAAGCCGATCTCTCTGTAGAGCCCTGCTTCCGGAGTATAAACAAATCCTCCGGAGTAAGCATCTTGGCGTCTTCTCTTACTTCTCTTATCTTGAGAAGGTCTGTTCGAAGCAATTATATCCCTTTCAGAAGCTTCTCTGAGAAGAAAGTTTTCGGTAAGCTGTCCGTAAGTCAGTCTGCAAGCATCGAAAGGTATCAGGCCTGTTATCTCTGAAAGCTCTAGTATCTGCGGAACCAGCTCCTCAGTAAGCTTGAAGGCTAGCTCCGAGTCTTTCAGAGCATAGTCGGAGAACTTCTCCAAGTCTTCTTTGTTTTTCCAGGAGGTTTTCATCTCCTCCCAGGACATATCGTCTTTGTTGAGGCCTAGAAGTTCTTCAGATACAGAGTCCAGATCCAGTGTCTCTGAGTCTAGTCCTGGCGCCAGAACGTGCGAGACAAAAGGATAGATATCTAGATGCATTCTTCCTTTTAGCCGGGCTCCTTTGAAACGGCCTCTACGGTTGAACTTCATTCTTTCGCCGTCACGCCCCATCGCTAAAGTCAAGTTGTAGTGTTCTGCACGGTTTCTTAGGACGTCAAAGTCGTACTCATCAGTATTGTATCCTGTTAGAATATCGACATCTCTGTCTTCTATTATCTCTACTAGACGCTTAATTAACTTTTCTTCGTTCTCAACAGTTTCAACAAAGTCTCTATCAATTTCTTCAGTTGTAATAACTTTCTCAAAGTCTTCAGCATAGAGAGAAACCATTATGATTTCCTCTTGGTAAACCTCCAAATCGAAGGCAACTGTATACCAGTTAATATCTTCATCCTTCTCTATACCGGTCTCAATACTTTCTACGTCTAAAACCTGGTCTAAATCTCCTTCTTCCTCTTCTCCTTGAACTTCAATCCATGAACCTGGCCTGATATCTTTGTCAATCAAGTAACGTCTGTAAAACGGTATATCGAACTCTCTACACTCGTTTATTTCCGGGAGATCCCATAACTCGTTTTTGAGTTTAGGAATCATAGCAGGTATACTTGAAAATACTTTTAGAACCTCTATCTCTTCGCTTCCATCTATCAAGCTTTTCTTCTCTAAGTTTCTAACCGGTATATCTGTGTCTTCATTGCTGAACTCTGTATCCTCAATCTTCTGTTTCAACTCATCTAGTTCTACCTCTTTTTCAGGTACCGCATAAAGATACGGTAGGAACTCTCTATCATAAAACAGAATATTCTCATCCTCAGAGGTCTTACCGAACCCTCTGATAAAGACCTCTCCGTCCTCAACCTGGTAGTCGGTATCGATTAACTGGATTTCTAGACTTGTCATATAACCAGTTTTTTGAACTCGAAAGTTAAGTAAAGACGGACCGCCAACAAATTAAATCTCTGGAATACTAACTACTTGTGTATGAGAGTTTTACTGGTAACTGATATACACGGTGATACGGAAAACCTTGAACAGATTGTTTCTCGAGAAAGCTTTGATGCTGTTCTATGTGCAGGAGATCTGAGTGATGACAACGAGTTTGATGACTATAACGAACAGCTTAAACAGGTTTTAGATGTTTTCGATGAGGGAAGCGGACTGACTAAAGCCGTTCCTGGAAACATGGATCCTGAACAGGACTGTGTGAAACAGTTGATTGAACGTCGTATGAACCTTCATAAGAAGATTGCAGCTTTCGAAACGTTTGAGGCAGTAGGCTTCGGTGGCGGACAGACACCTTTTGGAACACCTTTTGAACCTGAAGGCTCCGAAATACAGAATGCTTTGGAAACTCTTTATGACAGAATGAATGCTGATAAACGTGTCGCGGTTATACATCAGCCTCCACATAATACTGAGCTTGACAAGGCGGATGGCGATCATGTTGGAAGTGAAGAGGTACGTGAACTACTGGAAAACAAAGAGTTTGACCTGCTGTTGACCGGTCATATCCATGAGTCTCGTGGTAGAGATGAAATTAATGGCACAGTCCTAGTTAATCCTGGTCCTGTTATGGAAGGTTATTATGGTGTAGCTGAGATTGATGAGGAAATCAGCGTGGAGCTCAAGCAGGTTTAACCACTGAAAAAATATGTGGTGTTGTGTAGAGTTCGGTTTATGGCTTTCTGAATTAACAGACTTGTTTCAACATCTGGAGCCTGTTCAAAGGGTTCCAGACTTGTTGGATATACTGCAAGGGTTTGGAGATTTAACCGATACGTAATTGAACGGTTCTAAACCCCCCACTATATTTATAAGGCGTCGGACAGTATTCCATTATAAGAAAGCACAAGCTTTTCACAAGGAGGTGAACATAACATGGCAGAACTACCACTTGCACCAGTCAAGAGAATCATCAAACAAGCAGGAGCTCACAGAGTTTCAGAAGATGCAGTACAAGAACTAAGAGACGAACTTGAGAGACATGCTGAAGAAAGGGCACGAGATTCCAAACAGTACGCTGAACACGCAGGCAGAAAGACAGTACAGGCAAGCGACATCAGAGCTTCTCGATAAACCCTCTCTTTTCTTAACATTATTTTTCTATTATTTTTCTTTATGCGGATTGAAAACAGCTTCATAATGATACCCGGTATAGGACAGAAAACCGAACAGAAACTCTGGAAACAAGGAGTAACTCACTGGGACAAAATAGATAACTGTTCTCTAACAGAAAACAAGAAACAGAAAATATCAGAGTTTGTAGAGACCGCAAGAAAAAACTTGGAAGTCGGAAACAGTGTTTTCTTCGGAAGTAAACTTCCCAGCAAATCTACCTGGCGCATGTACAGAAACTTTGAAGACTCAGCATGCTTCTTCGATATCGAGACCACCGGACTCGACGCCAAAAGAAACAAAGTAACAACAGTAAGCTTCTACAGAAACGGAGAATCAACAACACTAGTCCGCGGCCAAGACCTTACAAGAGAAAGACTGGAGAAAGAGTTCCACGAATCAAAAGTGCTTGTCTCCTTCAACGGAAAGATGTTTGACCAGCCTTTCCTAGAGAAAAACTTTGATCTGAATATAGATACTCCTCACATCGACTTAATGCATACCTGTAAGAGAATAGGTCTATCAGGAGGTCTAAAGAAGATAGAGAAGGATCTGAAGATTAACAGAGAGCTTGAAGATATTGACGGCCGTGAAGCAATAAAGCTCTGGAAAAAGTACGAGAAAAACGGTGACAAAGAAGCTCTCGACAAACTTATGCGCTACAACCGGTACGACGCTGTAAACCTTCAAGACGTTCTAGAAGAGGTTCACAGACGTTTAGACGAGCGTTTCTTCCTTAAACACGTCGAGTAATACGAAATACTTAAAAGGATCGGTTTCAAATAGTTCAGTAATGAGTTTGACCCTGAATCAGTTTAACGGAATGCATCTGATGCCCGTGAGCTGTAACTTTACCAGGGTCAAGGCTAACTTCTCCAAAATTATTAGATATCTGGAAGAGTGAAGTGGGATGACGCCTTGACCTCCAAGATACGGGGGTAATCGGGCGGACCGCGAAAAACTAAAAACACCAGAAAAGTATTCCAACACTCTCAACCTGTCACCACTTACACCGTTGGAATTCTACGAGACAAGTCTTGCTTGCTAGGTAGGGCTTGTCTCCGGACCTTATCTAATCACTCCGTCAACACAGTACAAAAACGAATCACAAAAAAGGTGTACAAACGATTAACGCAAACACGCGAAACTTCGAAGCGGAACTTCAGGCGCAGCAGGAGACAAACCTCCGTCATGAAACAGAAGTCAGTTCCGAAGCCGAAGTATTAGCCGCAACCGCTCTTTAAAATAGTAGAGCAGCGCTGCAGAAAGAAGCTCCTATCCGGATAGGTATAGCTATCTCATTCCATTGCAGCAGATTCGTAGGCAGCCCAGCCGTTAGCCATAGATTCAAGTATCGATGAGAAACTTCGAGCCGGTTTTATTACTTTACGACGGCCTTGTTTGCCTTCACGACGATCACGGTACTCCAAGTATTCGTATTTAATCACTCCTAGACGCCTTAATTTAGGCAGAATATTGTTTTTCAAGTTAGACTTTCCTTTTTCATGCCCCCATTCATCAAAAGCATTTAGTTTTTCTGAATCGATTTCTCCTTCCTCTTTAAGCTCTCTCAGGAATATTTTGGCATACTTGTTCCGTTTTTTGGACTGTTCTATCGGGAAAAATAGGTCGACGATCTTTTCCCAGTTCCAGGCTCTCTGACTCTTCTTGTACTTCTGTTCATCTTCCGGGATAGCTATAGAGTGTTTTGTAACTATAGTTGTAGACTTTCTGGCAGCTTCATCAACAAAAGGATGGTCGGACATACAAAGTTCTTAACAAAGGAGGTATATTAAAAATTCGTTTATTATATTGTCGGCAGCACATCAATCTTGTACGACCTGTCTTCTGCCTTGATATCATAATCTAAACCTATATCACCAATAAACTCTAATGAATTCTCTGTAACATAAACGTCCTCGTCAGGCTGTTCTAAACGCGAAAGCGCTATTTCAGTATCTTTAATTGGATAGAAAGGGTCTTCGATCCCTGTAGGAACAAATCCTTCCGATATAAGCTGTTCAACAAATCTTTCAGAACCAGGATCCTCCAAGTCAATCATTACTTGCATATTTCTATAACCTTCATTATAAAGCTCTCTTAACGGCTCTAAAACCTCTTCTAACTCTTTTTCACCATCTTTGAACTTAAAGTAAGCTACCTCTCCAGGATTATCCTCAGAACAGATATGAGAAAACCCTAAGTCATACCCCAAGGTTTCTCCAGAAACTCCTGTAGGAGCTCCATCAGCATAAACATTATTTATCAAGTCTTCAGCACCCTTAGGCACAGTAATTTTTTCAGGTTTCACACTTTCTGACCCCGGGTTTTTGAACTGTATATACGAAGGCATGAAATCGTTGGCAGAAGGCTCATAACCAGTAATACCGAACTCTTCTGTCTCAAAAACATGTTGCGTCATAGGATGGCGTGTTGTCGCATCTGTCTTGAAACCGAAATTATCATCATTTACTGCCTCTATTCTCTGTTGAACCAAGTATCTGAAAAGCGATTTCCCTTCCTGAGTTTTACCTCTCTCTGAAGGCAGTATAAATGCATGCGACAATCCTTTAACCGGTCCTGTATGTACAGCCCCTATTCCTTGAAGCCCATCACTGTTCTCGAGCCCATACACATCGTACCAGTCCTGTTCATACGCTAGATGCCCTGAGCCGGCTTCTCCGGTCTCTGAAGCTTTATCCCAGAAACTGTAGAACTGTTCCTGATCTTTTCCAGGTTCAAGTTTGTCCACAGAGAACTCAGACATACTGCTACTTTCGAGTCATAACTATAAGTAACTTTTTGTTTTGGAGAGCTGCAGATATTAAAAATTTGATAATATCAGTAAAAGTAGATGTACCAAGATCTCTCCCGCGAACAGTTAGAAAAGGCGCTTTTAGAACTTGAAGAAGAACTAGAACAGAAACAAAAAGAAGCCGAAGAGATGGAGAAACTTGCGAAAAAGGTCAAAGCCGAGTTTGAAAACTACAAGAAGAAACAAGATGAGAGAAAAGATAAATGGCAGAAGGAAGCAGAAAGAGAGCTTTCAAAAGATCTTATATCCGTTATAGATAACTTTGAAAGAGCCTTAGCTGCCGCAGACAAAGACTCTAACGTTTACCAAGGAGTAAAAATGGTTGGAGACCAGCTGTTTGAAACTCTGGAGAGAAAAGGCCTCGAAAGAATTAATGCAGAGGGAGAAGAGTTCGATCCCAACATACATAACGCAGTTGACACCGAACAACACGAAGAAGATAATATAGTTCTAGAACAAAAGAAACCTGGTTACAAACACGGTGAAAGAGTTATACGACCTGCAGACGTAATAGTATCTGAAAAAGAAGAATAACCAGTTTTCAGCTTTTAGACGCCAAAAACTTAACATTTTAGGTTAAAACGAGAGAATATGACCGATAAAAAACCTGATTTTCAGCCAAATACAGCCATAATCTCTGATATACATGCCAATTACAAAGCTTTGAAAGCTGTTGAGAGAGATTTGCCTGATGTAGACAACCTGGTTTTTGTGGGAGATGCTATCGGTGGCGGTCTTCAACCCGGTAAATGTGTTAAATGGCTTAGAGAACACGCAGATATTGCCGTGGTAGGAAACCATGATAAACGAGCGTTCGAGGATAAAGAGAAAAAGCTCTCTCATATTTCAGATTATCTGCAGCCAAAACTTGAGGAAGATGACGTTGAATGGCTGAGAGGCCTCCCTAAAAACGAAGAAGTGAACGGCTACTTAGTAACTCACAGCCATCCTGAGAACTCTAAAGCCATAATCCCTTCCGAGAACAATGTGAACCGAGTATTCAGAAAGTTTCTATCCTACGAAGAAAACATCAACCACCTTCTAGAAGATTACAAAGGTGTTATCTACGGTCATACCCATATTCCTACCGATCTTTACAAAGAGGATAAGCATTACTTGAATCACGGAGCTGTAGGGGTACCTAGACCATCCCAAATCGGTTTGAAGCCTTCAGTGGTTACACTGAAACCAAGTTATGCGTTATTAGATACTGAGAGCCAGAAGTCGCGGATTTGTCGGACAGAATACAAGATAGTCGACGATATCAAAAACTGGATGCCTTAGTTATCTTTTTTCCCGTTGTAGAGAGCTGTTAAAAGAAAATCTGGCTGCCTCCCGAACTAACCGTTCTTGTTTCGGGTTTAGGTTCAGCTTCTTCATAGTAAAAGATTTCTTCTTCTCTTGCAACTTCTATATTATATGTGATATAGCTAGGACGGAACTTTACTGCATCGTCTACGTCCGGATAAAAGTCTTTTAGAGGTTCAAGCTCTTCTTCAAGTTTTTCTAGGTCCGGTCTTTCCGCCATAGAGGCTGCTTCTTTTTCAATATCTTTTAGTCTGATATCCGTTGAAGTGCTTCTGTTTATTAGCTTTAGACAGTCTTTGAGGCTTTCTTCTACAGATCTAATTGTGTTGCCTGCTTGGTCAAAGTCGTAGATACAACATTTTCTTTCTTTAATTCCGAAGTTTCCTGAAATATCTGGATCACCCATAATGGCTTTAGAAGCAAGTGCATTTATGAGAGAGTCTTTAGGTATATATTCGGATCTTTGAGGCGTCTTCATGTCTCCTAGATGTTCCAGAAGTATGATATCCTCTTCACTGTCGTAACTTATCTCCGGAGAGTTGAAGTCTAGATAGCTGTCTACAATATTGTAGGCGAGATGTGCCGGGGCTGCTCTTCCAAAGTTGGCTTTACCTGGCTTTATTAGTACCCAGTTATTGTCAGAGGTTTTGCCTACCTCCATATTGTTATAGTTTACTCCTCTCTGTTCTAACGACTTTTGAACATACTCAGGCATATCTTCACAAGGTTCTGGTTCAGATAACGGCGTTCTGTATACTAAGTCTTCAACACTGTAACCACGACCCTTCAAAGTTTTACCACTGTAAGATAATAAATAAACAAATGTTATAAGAACTCCTCCATATCCGAAAATTCTAGAAAGAAATAAAGAGATTTTAAAAATTTTTATACACTTCAATAAAAATAGGTGAACCGGAAACTATGGAAAAAATAATAGGTATCGACCTAGGTACAACAAGAAGCGCAATAGCAACAATAAAAGATGGAGAACCACAGATAATTGAAAACCAAGAAGGAGACAGAATAACACCGTCCATAGTAGCTTTTAATGACGGAGAAAGAATAATAGGTAAACCAGCAAAGAACCAAATGCTTACAAACGAAGAAAACACCGTAAGAAGCATCAAAAGACGCATGGGAGAAGACTACAATGTAGAACTTGAAGGAGAAGACTATACACCACAAGAAATATCTTCCATGATCCTACAAAAACTGAAAAACGACGCAGAAGAAAAACTTGGAGAAGAAATAAACAAAGCCGTCATCACAGTTCCAGCACATTTCGATGACACACAAAGACAAGCAACAAAAGACGCAGGAGAAATCGCAGGACTAGAAGTAGAAAGAATACTAAACGAACCGACCGCAGCAAGCCTTGCATACGGTTTAGATGAAGACGATGACCAAACAGTTCTAGTATACGACTTCGGTGGAGGAACATTCGACGTAACTGTCCTCGAAATGGGTGACGGAATCTACGAAGTCCAGAGCACCGAAGGCGACAACAACCTAGGAGGAGACGACTTCGACCAAGAGATAGTCAACTGGGTCGTAGAAAAGTTCAAAGAAGAAAACAGTATCGACCTCTCAGAAAACGACGAAGCAATGCAGAGAATCCGGGAGAATGCAGAAGAAGCTAAAAAAGAGCTGTCCTCACGTAAAAACACTAAGATAAATATTCCGTTCATCCATCAGGAAGATGGAGAAACATACAATCTTGACTACGAACTAACAAGATCAAAGTTCGAAGACCTAGTCGAAGACTTAATCCAGAGAACTACACAACCAACAAAAACCGCTATGGAAGATGCAGGAGTTGAAAGCTCTGAGATAGACGAGGTTATCCTTGTAGGAGGAACTACAAGAGTACCTGCAGTAAGAGAACATGTCCAAGCAATTACAGGACAGGAGCCAAACCAAGAAGTAAGCCCTGATGAAGCCGTAGCAGTAGGTGCAGCAATACAAGGAGGAAGTATTTCAGGAGAGGTAGACGACATTCTACTACTTGATGTAGCTCCTCTAAGTCTAGGAGTTGAGGTCAAAGGAGGGCTGAAAGAAACACTGATAGAGAAAAACACTACTGTGCCTGCAGAAGAATCTAAAACATTTACAACAGCTCAAGACAACCAATCGATGGTTACTGTACACGTAGTGCAGGGAGAAAGAGAAATGGCTAAAGACAACAAGTCTCTAGGCCAGTTTAACCTTGAAGGCATCCCTCCTGCACCAGCAGGACATCCTCAGATTGAAGTAACATTTGAAATTGATGCCGACGGAATTCTACAGGTTTCAGCAGAAGAAAAACAGAGCGGTGAAGAAGCAAGCATCACTATCGACGATCAAGCACGGCTGGATGACGATGAAATCGAAGAGATGAAAGAAGAAGCAGAAAAACACCAAGAAGAAGACAGGAAAAGAAGAGAGTTCATCGAAGCTAAAAACAAGGCAGATCAAGCAGCAAGCCAAGCAGAAACCCAGTTAGAAGAACACGGCGACAAAGTAGAAGACTCTGTAGTAGAGAGTATTGAAGAAGCTGTAGAAAACCTGAGAAACGCCAAAGACGAAGCTGAAGAACTCAATGATCTTGAGGAAGCTAAAGAGAAGATTGAAAACAGTATTGAAGAACTCCAAGAAAAGCTTCAGGAGATAGGAAAAGAAATCTACGGCGACCAGCAAGGCCCAGGAGGAATGGGGGGTTTCGACCCGTCCAACATGAGTGAAGAAGACCTTAAACAAGCAGCAGAAAACATGAACATGGGCGGAAGCTCTGAAGACAACGTTGTCGACGCAGACTTTGAAGAAGTGGACGACGATGAGGAGAAGGCGTGAAGCCTAAAATCTCTCCTCTTTATTTTTCCCCAACCCAAAAAGTGAGTTAGAGTAATGGCAAAAAAGTACTACGAACTTCTCGGCGTATCAGAAGACTCAAGTCAGAAAGAAATAAAGAAAGCATACAGAAAAAAAGCTAAAAAGTATCATCCAGACTCTAACTCTGAAACAGCTGACGAAGATAAGTTCAAGAAAATCAATAAAGCCTATGATGTTCTCAGCGATGAAGATAAACGTAGAAAGTACGACCAGTTCGGAGAACAAGGTGTTGAAGGTCATGCAGGAAGAGGTCAAAGACGCGCCGCGTCAAGCTTCCAAGATCTGTTCGAACATCTTTTCGGCGGAGGCAGAAGACAGAGAGAGTCTCTAGACCTGAAGATACAAACCACAATAAGTCTAGAAGAAGCTTACAAAGGTGTAGAGAAAACTTTTGAAGTTTCACGTAAGACCAGCTGTGAAGACTGTAACGGTACAGGCGGTGAAGACGGCAAAACCTCTAAATGTTCTGAATGCGGCGGAAGAGGTAAGGTAAGAACTGTTCAGAGAACTCCTTTAGGTCGTGCAGAAACAGTAGAAAGATGTAGTAACTGTAACGGTAAAGGATCTGTACCTGAAAACAAGTGTAGTAGCTGTAGCGGGAAAGGCGTAGTTGAAGCCGAAGAAAAGATAACTGTTGAGATACCGGAAGGTGTAAGAGACGGTCAAAGGGTCCGTCTAAAAGATAAAGGCAACCGTTCAGAGACAGGAAGATCTGGAGATCTCTACGTCTACGTAACCGTAGAAGACCATGAAGAGCTTGAACGTAAAGACTCTGATCTTTTCACCACCGCAACCATAGGTGTAGGCGATGCCGCACTAGGCACAACAATATCTGTTCCTAGACCTGGTTCAGAGCTGAACGTAGATATACCTGAAGGCACACAGCCCGGACAAGTATTACGGTTAGACGGACAGGGAATGCCAAGCAGAAGAGGTCAAGGAGATATATACGTGAAGATTGATGTTGAAATACCTGAAGACCTGACAGAAGAACAGAAAGAGTTTATGGAAGAGTTCAGAGGAGTCCCTGAAACAGACAAAAGCTTCTTTGAAACAGTTAAGGATCTAATAAAATGAGTAAGAAAGGTTATTAAAAAATAGTAAACACGTCTCTTAGTATGACTGTTATAAGTCTCTCCATAGAAGAGAAACTTCTTAACGAGCTTGACAAGTTGAAAGAAGATCTTGGATATTCTGGTAGAAGCGAAATTGTACGTTCAGCTATCAGAACTTTTATAGGAGAAAAAAGCGATTTAGAGAAGCTTGAAGGCGAGGTAAACTGTATTTTGACTATCACACATACGGATGAGTCATTGAACGTTATTTCAGACATCCAACACGATTATCAAAATGTTGTTAAGACTCAAATACACGACCATCTTAGAGATCATAAATGTTTACAGATGTATCTGCTTGAAGGAAATTCCGAGAAAATAAAGATGTTTTGGAAGGATCTCCAGAGCTGTAAAAAAGTAGAAAAAGTCAATTTCAACCCTTTATAGGTTTCCCGAAATTTCCTCAGATATATAGTTCAGCGCTTTAAGTTCTACCTCAAACTTCATAGATATGTTTGGATCCAAAATTTTACACCTCTCACGTTCCAAGAGCGAAGAACTTATTGAAAAATAATTATCTAGTACAGACCACATAAGAAGCCACCAAATAACTCAAAAAAGCCTATAAAATATTCTAAAAATTACTTAAAAATTTTCATACTTTCTAAAACATCTTTAGATAAAATAAGTAATATAATATCTTAGTAGAGATACGCAACTCTTTTTCAGATAAAAACCTCCGACCTATTTCTTCCTAAAATAAAACTGCTGCCGCAAGAGCTCCCATAACAACAGATAAAACAAAAATAATTGAATACTGAACAAATTCTTTATTCTCAACACTTCTCCCTAGTTCCAGAAACCTTCTAGGACTAAATGAACTATCGACTTCCTCATTTTGGAAATCGTCACCACCTCTTTCAAAACTTTCTTTAACAGGATTCTCATCAGCAAAATCCTGTTCTTCTTGAACTTTGTTTAGCTCTTGGCTTACTTGATCAACCAAGCCAGGATCATGACCTCTCTTATCTAAAACCTTGTATAAAGCCTCTTCACTTTTACCTTCCTCAAGTTTTCTTCTTACCCATGCTTCAAGGTTTTCCTCAGTCATACATCTAATTTATTTTACCTGAATAAAAATAGTTCTTCATAAACACAAATTCCTTTTTCAAGTTCTAAAACAAACAAAGATCATACATGAAATTAGCACATACCATGCTTAGAGTATCTAAGCCAGAAAAATGCATAGAGTTTTACAAGAAAGCATTCGGTTTCGAGCTCAGAGAAAAGAAAGAAATGGAAACTTTCACACTCTACTTCTTAAGACATCCCGGACAGACAGCGGAGATAGAGCTAACCTATAACCATGGAGAAGACGATATATATGAAAAAGGAGAGGGATTCGGTCATATAGCTATCCACACTGGAGAAGATCAAAGTCTAGAAAAAGCATATGAAAAAGCAGTTAAAGCAGGAGGAGAAGATTACAGACCTCCAAAAGACTGCCCCGGAAACTACGGATTCGTCAAGGATCCTGAGGGATATGAGGTAGAAATTCTAGGCAGAGCTGCTGAAAACTAGGTTAGGCTTATTCCTTTTTCTTTGAAGATTATAGAAATCCTTTTTTATTTTCTCTAAACAACCACTAATTATGGATTCTAAAAGAGACATACCTTTGCTTCTCTTTGCAGTTTTTATTCTTGCTATAGGAGCCTTTAGATTATTTAATCTGTTAATAACAGTTGGAGAGACTAATATAGGTGCTTCATTCATTTTAAGAGTTTCTATCGTCATATTATCATTTTTTGCTTTTTATGGAGTCATCATGCATAGAACATACGGCTATATCTCCGCAATACTGTTGATAGCTCCGTTAAACCTAATCCAGGTTGAACAAGGGACCTTCTTACAAGAAGGCATCTTAGACGTAATCATATGGCTAATATATCTTTTAATCGCATTATATCTGTGGGCAACGCGTGTTAAAGACCTCTCAATAGGTCCTGAGCCAAAGAATAATACTGAAATAAACATAAATTCTTTACACAGAAGTCCTTCAGGCGCTTTTATCTTATCATTATTCACGTTAGGTCTATACGCCATTTACTGGTTTTATACGAACAACCGTTATCTAGGTCTTGATAAAAAAGATCACTCGCACCCTATTTTAGCCGCTACTTTAGGATTATTAGCTCCTTTCGGAGAAGTATTATCTTTTCGAAAACAGTTAGAGGTTATTTGTGAGTCCGAGGGGTATGAATACGAATTCTCAGAAATTAGCCCTTTCTTCTTTGTTTTCCCTCCTTACGCAATTTACAAATCTCAACAAATTCTAAACAATCTAATAACTCCAAAAGACAAAAAACAAAGCTCCCTATCTTTTTGGAAGAATCTTTTGATTATTAACACCCTTATAATGGGCTTGTTCTACATTCACTTGTTTACAGAGTTTTTACTAAATCTGCCTGAAATAATTTTCATGAGTTACGTG
Source organism: Nanohaloarchaea archaeon B1-Br10_U2g19 (assembly GCA_001563905.1). Classification (GTDB taxonomy): domain Archaea; phylum Nanohalarchaeota; class Nanosalinia; order Nanosalinales; family Nanosalinaceae; genus B1-Br10-U2g19. Next base: position 5,576 of record LKMO01000002.1, on the reverse strand, counting down.
CACTTAGTAGCCTACTCAATGTTTTTATTGCCGTTCTTAGCATATCAATATAGCCTTGTTACCGGACGATCTAAGAAGCGCTCTGCAGTTTTTGCAGTGTTAACATTTGTACCAGGACTTTCTAATCCTATACTACCTCTTTACCTAATAATTAAAGAGGAAATTGTTTAGATAGTAATCATCTATATCAGATCTTCTATCTTCTCTATTCTAGGTTACAGCGTTATACTAGATGCTCTTAATATTGACTAATTTTGCCGCTTAATTTTGGACCAACAGGAACTTTCTAACTTGTATTAAACATTTAAACAAAAACTGTTTTTCTTTTATTAGAGAGCTGAGATAAAATACATGTCAGAAAATGATTCTTCAACCTACAACGATATTCTACTACTCTTATTAGCAGGTGTAGTTTTGATAGGAGTAGTGGATACAGAAGATGCTCCTGGGCACTCCGCAATCTCTACTTTGCATGGCTCTGATTTTTCAGATATAGTTTATCCTCAAAGCACGGATTTTGTCTTAACAGATACCGAAGAGTTTGAAATAGAGGAGAAAGGTACTTATGCAGTTCGTTTTGAGGTAGAGGCAGAGACCTCCGGAAACAGTTTGAACCTCTCTGTTGACGGCGAAACTGTTTTAGATCACGAAGTAAGTCGATTCCGTCAAAGATTTTCTCTACCTTTTAGAGAGATTGAAGAAGAATCAACTATCACTTTAGAGTCTGACTGCGATTCAAACTGTGGGGATATTGATGTAAAAGGTTTTAGAATCACTCCATTCGAAGATCAGTCCGAAAATATTCTTTATACTAGAAACAGATGGTATACAGAAACCGGAGACGAGGATAGAGTATGGGGTAAAGACAACTCTAGTGTCCACATCTACAACTATAAGGAAGATACCCGGAATGAAACTATGAGAGTTTATCTTGCTTCTTTCCCGGAAACTCGGAATATTACTTATGTTTTCAACGATGAAAAGCTGGGAGAACAGGTGGTTCCTGCTAGAAACTACCGTTTAGAGTTTAGGCAAGAGGATGAAACAGTGCATCCTGAGAGTTATCCTGTAGACCAAGATGATTTCGAAGGTAAGATGTTCCATAGAACAAATAAGTATCATTTCAACGTAACTCTTGAGCCAGGAGAGAATATTTTAGAGTTTAAGACAGATGAAGACTGTGTTACAAAAGGAGATGTAAATGAAAACAACGATTTACGGTGTTCTTCCTTTGGTTTCAAAGATCTCTACTTTGTCGATGAGTCTTTCAGTTACTAGACTTGTTCTGTTTCTGTCAGAACCGTTACATCATAGTTTGTATCGAATACCTGGTTGACCTCTTGTTTCAGCTCCCCATATACGCCTTCAACCGAGCCTTCTAGTTCATACTCGTCCTGCTCGATCTTTTCTCCCACTATCTCGGTTAAACTGGTGTGGTACCAGACCTGTTTCTGGTAAGAAGCATTGAACTTGTCCCAGAATCTTTCTCCTTGGTTTAGTTCTTCTTGTTTCATTGACCTGACGTTGTCAATCTTATCACTCACTTTGACTACGACTTCATCCATAGGCGCATCTTCTAAATGTTCAAGAGTACTCTCTTTTCTCTCTTTCCAGCTCAAGGATTTATCGTCTTCGCTTGCACCGTCCACCAGTCTTCTTACAGTTGGTCCGAACTCGTTTTCTATACTCTCAAGCGTGATATTTTCTACATCTTCTGTTACATCGTGTAGGTAGCCGGCCGCAACTATCTCATCGTTGAAGCCGTAGTTGGATAATGTTCTCCCTACCTGGGAGACGTGGTCGAAGTATGGTATAGACTTTCCTTTTCTGGTCTGTTCTTTGTGTGCTTGTTCTGCGTAGGTGCGTGCGGACTCAACAAGATCTTCCATAACAAGTGTTTACTGGGAACTCTATGTTTTTATCGGTAGTCACAAGTAGGATATACGGGTTTAATGCTCACAAACATCTCAAGAGTGTTCAGCATATACGAACACCAATATGTGTGTAAGAAACGAACATACTAATGTTTTTAATAGATTATGAGAGTACTTTAAAGTTAATACATGCCTTTCGAGAGTTCAAGAAGAACGAACAACCTAAAGAGCCTAGGAGAATGGCTAGAGGAAGAAGACCTAATACCAGATAGAAACGACAGTATACAGACTCTTCTCTGGCCTGGCAACCCTGGTCTAGCAGCCTCACTGGAACAAACAAACGACATAGATCGGATAATGGCCTGCGGACCAAACAGCCATAACGTATTCTACAAAGATCTTTCCAAAACAGTTGCAGTTCCTTACACGACACACGAACTCTCTACAGCATTCGAAGACGAAAACTTTGATCCCGAAAACATGTTTGACTTGGAGTACGGATGGGCTATAAACTCAGATTTAACTAGAGACTATAAAGACAGCTTAGAAAGCCACAAAGAAGGTTTAAAGAGGATAGCAGAAACCTCCAAAAAACATCTTAGACCTGGTTCAACAGCAGTATACAACCTCGAAGACGTAGGAGACTACTTTGTTAATCCTGTAGCAGAACAGTTTAACGACTATAGAGAGGCTGAAGAAGCTTATGCAGAACTCTTTCAGGATGTACTTGAAGATTATTTCGAGGATGTAGAAGTCTACTCAGATCACGGTATGGAGCACCGAAATACTCATGTTGTTGGGCAGAACCTTGATGAGTGTTCAAACTACGAGAACACTCATGTCTTTTAGAACAGATTAAACCCAGAACAAAGAAGGTATAACGGAAACCAGTAAATCAGACCTAGCGAAAATATCGGCGAAAATATACCTTCTTTATTATAGAGCACATCCGTCTGGTTTACCGAAGCTAATCGACCAAGAAGTATCTGAAAACCACGAACCCCCAAAGTTATGATATACCTCCTTTGTTAAGACAACTTTTTCAGAACCAATCTTACGACAACTACAAACCACGAGTGTCTACATTTGATGAACACTCACAGAAACTATTGTGCTCGATTATAACTACGACTTTATATGAGACGTAGTGTTTATTATCTAGGATGTCAATCCAACAACCCACGTATAGAGAAACAGAGACACGAAACATATCCTACAAAGAAGTTAAACTCCCTTTCGAAGAACTCAAAGACGACCACATAGACGGAGAAGAGCTTTACCAAGCCCTAAATTCTGGTGAACTAAACCAGAAACTACCTGACTACTCTATCACTCCAGATCAAACAGGTTCAGATTATAGAGTAGAACTCTTCCAGGATCACGCCTCTAAAAACTACATAGAGGCTGAAATAGATCCTGAGAACGAATACAGCCATTTACTTGTTAAGATAGAGTCTTATAGCCCTAGAGGTCTAGAAAGTTTAGAAGACGATTTAGATAGAATGGAATCCGGGCTGGAGAGCTACTTCGAGAAGGACTTTCTAACAAGTTCTACCACTTCTAGAGCTTACAGCTATACCGACTAATAGAAACCAACTTTTTGTTTTTCCTTATTACCAGGCTCCCTAACACTTGTTTTTGCAGCAGATAACCAGATTGTTTGTTTTGTTCGAACTCTCTTTTTCCTTTGTTTTTATTACTTAGTGACTGCAAAAGATTTTAAAAACCTTTGAATGTTCAAAGCTTACGAACACAACATTGTTCAGAAAAATCGAACATTGTTAATAGCTGTGTGAGACTTAATCAGACCTAAAAAAACTAGACCCACAGTTTTTCATGTATGAGAGCGGAAGTAGTGACAGGTTACAACCGGGAGAACAGGAAAGAAGGAGAAGAGTTTGCTCACGAGTATCCTCTCTGTATAATAGAAGTGTTTGCACAACCATATAACGGAAGTGAGAATAGAGTGGCAGTATACGTAGAGGCAAAAAGTATGAAGGAACGTGAGTCAAGACTCTTCATTGAGAGATCTCCTCCAGGAATGGGCTGGCTGGAAGAAGTTTTCCAACTTATACGTGAAACAGGTTCAAGAGGAATATTTACCGGAGGATTACACGAAGTAAGGATAGATTGTGAGGACGAAATAGAGATACTGGAAGATGAACATGCTTTAATCGATCATCGAGAGGATAAGGTATACTTTGATGACAGTTCTGCCGGAGATATCATGAGCCTAGAGACTTGGATAGAACAAAAGTAAGCTACAATCCTAAGGGCTATCAGTTGAGACGATGTAAAAGACACGAGCGAGGGCTAAGTGAAACAGTGATCTCTTAGTTGACCACAACTGATCTGAAGTATATTTTCATAAAAGCCGAGACTTTTTTCTGCTTCTACCGATAAAGGCTACATACCCGCTTCCTGAAGTTAAAAGCGAGATAAAAGATATGCTAGCTCTTCAGAACTCCAAAACATTCAAACCCGAGATAACCGATGTTATGTGGGAGAAAGGATATTTCCTATTTAACCCGTATAACTACTACGAAGTAGACGGATCCAGACTAGAGAGTTACTTCAAAAAAAAAGACTTCCTAAAAAGCTCTCCAAATCTTTAGAGCCTATAGCCCTACTAACTGATAGAAGCTATTTTTTCCAATTATAAGTCGCTCCACATTTGTTTTACAGCTGAGACACGTACAGGACTGAATCTATTACCCGTTATCTGCCTTCAACACCATATAAAAAGAAAAATAAAAAGAAATGTTTTTTTCCTAAAGAATAACGGTTTAGAGGTCCTCTCCAGCTTTATGGATCAGATACATATCTAGGAATCCGTAAACCTGCTTACAGAAGAACGGCAGTATTACGAAAGCTAGAGATGTTTCAAACGCACCTAACATTCCTGGTCCACTAGGATATACAGTCCCGCTCAAGTACCATACTAACGGATAGAGAGCGAAAAACACTGTTATGTATCCTGCAAGTAGCTTATACTTCTTAGCTAAGACTTCTGATGTTTCCTCAGCTATCTTGCGGAACGGAACCCATAGTAAGTAGGCTACACCCGCTAGTAGTCCACATCCAATCCAGAATGCGTAAGCTGTACTAGCAGCTGCTTCTTGAGATATGATTCCTGTTACGATCAGCATGAACTGTAGCCCCATTAAAGCAGCTATCAGGTCATAATGATTCTTTTCTGACTTGTATGTAGCTGTTAAAGCTAGAGCTAGTACAATTAGAGGTGTAGAAACCATCCAGTCAACATACCAAGCATAGTTGCTCAATATCGTCTGGCCCTCAACAAAGTTGAGATACATAAGCCCTGACCACGTCACAATAAAGAAGTGGACGATTGGAAATCTTCTAGGCACGTTGTCCCATACTCTGCTAAGGTATAGGAAAGCTAAACCGCTTAGAAAGGCAGTTACAATGTATGCCCATATGTATGGGCTGCTGCCTGATCCTGCAATAGCTTCATATACCATTATTAAACTCTATGAATCACAGAAATAAATAGTTTGGTTTTTCAAGAGTTTTTTAACGCATAATCTGTGCATTATTTGTCCTTTTTCTCACAAACCTCCAAGAAAAAATGCTTTTCTAATTCCGCTAGACTAGGAACACTAGTTGTACTTATCAACAGGGTTAACTTAATTGGACGTTCTGTCGAAACTTACTTATGCAGCGAATATTGATAACTGG
>LKMO01000015.1 GCA_001563905.1 Nanohaloarchaea archaeon B1-Br10_U2g19 | reverse complement strand
TTACATCCTAGTACTGCCGGGTTTGATGATCTGAATACGTGTTCCGGCATAGTTCTTATTTTTGCAGGTCTTGAAATACTGTTCAAAGCGTTTTCTCTCTGTGTTTTCTCCAGTTTCTCACGCCATTCGTTGTAGTTTTCTACAATTTCATAGATTATATCGCTTCTGAAAACCTCTACTCCTGTATCTAAGGCTTTCTGTTTGCCCTGTTCAGTGAAGTCGACATTGAATGCTAGTACTGCTCTTGCGCTTGGATCTTCATTTTCTACTTCAATTATATCTCCTTTATTTATGTCGCCTACTTTAGCTTTCTGTACTATAATATCTTCATCCTTTATTTCTCTCATAACTGCTTCTAAGGACCCAAGCGAATCTGCTTTAACTACTACGCCTTCGTTCTGTGTTTCAAAGTTTACTGTTTCAAGTTCTTCTTCAACTTCTTCTATAGCAGTTTCTAATTCTTCCTCTTTTGCTGTTCTTATCGGTGCTCCGGATATAACTCCTTCAAGGTCTCTTCCAGTTATTTTTATACCTGATGCAGGTTGCAATCTATCTGTTCTCTGATACTGTTTATCAAGCCTTATCTCTTTCAATGGTTTTGGCTGTAGAAGCGCTCTTATCTCTGTTGTCTTAACTCCTTCAGAAGTACCGTATACAAGCATGTCCTCTTTGTTGATAACACCGTCGTAATGTATAACGTTTATAGTGGTTCCTAGGCCTTGTTCTTGGGATACTTCTAGTATTGTTCCTTTGCCCGTCCCTCCTTTTACTTCTAGCTGGTCGCCTAGATATCTCTGTGCTAGTCCTGATACAACCATTAGTAGTTCAGGCATGCCTTCTCTTGTCTCTGCGGACATTGGTACGACAGCTACTTTTTTCTGGAAGTTGTCTACTCTGTCGAAACGGTCTATTGTTACATCATGTTCGTTGAATTCCGCCATTAGTTCGTAGATTTTTTGGTCCAGCATTTCTTTTACGCGGTCGCTCTGGTTCTGTATGTTCTTTGAGAAGTATTCGTCTTCTGTTATCCAGCCGTTTAACGTGTCGACTTTGTTCAATGCTATTACGAACGGCGTACCTGATTCTTTTAGAATATTAATTGCTTCAGCTGTCTGAGGCTGTATACCCTGATTTATATCTACTACAAGTACTGCTATGTCGCTTATTGATCCTCCACGTTTTCTTAGTGATGAGAATGCTGCGTGTCCAGGAGTATCTATGAACAGTAGTCCCGGAATTGTTAGCTCTGTATCAAGCTGTCCTAGAAGCCCTCCACATACGTCTTCTACAGTATCTATAGGTACTTCTGTAGCACCTATCATCTGTGTTATGCCTCCTGACTCGCCCTCAGTTATACGTGATTCTCTAATACTATCAAGTAAAGTTGTCTTTCCTGAGTCTACATGTCCTAGTACCGAGAGAATGGGTTGTCGAGGCATTTTTAATCACGTCTAAACCTTCAAATCGGTTACAAATTTTAAATAGTAAGAGGAAAAATTAAGAGAGGTAAAAAAGATATGTTAGGAAGAATAGAATCCTATTCTTCTTTATCTGTGTAACGGTGGTTCCGTTTCTTCTCCCAGTTCTTTTCACATTTACCTGAGCAGAAGAATACTCTTTCACCGCTTGCACGGATAAGCATCTTCCCTTTGGACTTCTCTACTTCTTTTCCACAGTAAGTACATTCCATTGTTTTTATCCCTCCATCTGCGTTTCCTTGATATGGACAACGTCGTCTTCTCTGATCGGTCCTCTTGTGTTTCTTACTAGAATCTTTCCTTCTTCGTTGCCTTCAAGGATTCGGCAGCGGATTTTTCTAACTCCTCTGTGTCCTTGGTCTCCTATAACTTCAACTACTTTTGCCGCTACCATTTGATTTCACTCTTTATTCGTCTTTATCTAATAATTCAAGGGATTTTGATGCAACATCTTGGACTTCATCATCTGCTTGTCCTGTAGATGTTATTGCTACTGCTGCGGATTGTACTCCTACTCCAGCTGCTAGTCCGAGTTCTTCTCTTTCTGGTACGAAAGTGTATGGAATATCTCTTTCTTCAGATAGTGCTGGTAGATGCATTACAATTTCTTCCGGTGAAACGTCAGATGCTATTACAACTAGATCTGCTTCGTTTCTTTCAATAGCTTTAGTTACTTCGTTAGTACCTATAACTACTTTTCCGGTTTCGTTTGCTTTTTCTACTGTGTTGTAGATTTTTTCTGCTAGGGATTCTCCTGGTTCAAATTTTTGGTATGCCATTATGTTTAGTCACCTTTCACGACCTTGGATCATCAAGGCTGTAACTAGAAAAACGTATAGAACTTTTTTATACCATCTGTAAGATGGCTTCTAACCTGTGTGAAGTAAAGTAGATTCTTATTGTCTTTCAGGATCAAACTCAGATAGTTTCTCGCTTTCAATCCAGTCTAGTTCTTCTTCAAGCTCTCTTATGAAGAGATTCAGATCATGTTTCTGTCTATCATTAACAGGCTCTATCTGTCCTAGTTCCTCTATAAAGTAGTTTTTCAGTAGTTCTAGAAGTTCGTGCTGAGAGTTGCTGTCTTTGAACTCTTCTAAGTATTCTATCAGCGTTTCTTCTTTCATACCTACTGAGTCTTTTCAGGACTTATAATATCTTTGACACTACCTCTGTCTTTTTCAAGAGCATGTAAGAGTTCTTTTGCCTCTCTTTCAGTTTCCTGATCTTCCTTAATACCGTTCTCCAGTCTGTTTATTACTTGGTCTATTTCCTGTGAGATGTAACGCATTTCATGGATCATCTCTTGGGCTCGCTCAAACTTTTTTCTCTTGATAAACAACGGTCCCTTATCTATTTCAGGCACGTCAAGTTTCTTAGTCTTTGGAGGTTTAGGAACCTGTTCTCCCAAGTTATTTCTGCCACGCGGCTTTTCTTCCCTCTGCTCTTTACGTCTTTGTTTTCTCTGTTCTGCTTGTTTCTGTTCTCGTGCTTCTTGTTTTCTTCTTCCAGTTTCCGGAATTCCTCTATTGTCTCGGGAAGCTTGCTCCTTCTGAGGTTCTCTATGAGGCTCTTCCTGAGGCTTTCCTTCCGGGTTTAAAGAGTTTTGCTGAACTGGACTCTGAGACGTATCTGGCTCAGTATGCTCGGTTTCACCGAAGTTTTCTTCAAAAGACTGGTTCTGAGACTCTGTGCTGTTAAGAGGTTGCTTTGTATTGTCTTGAGAATTAGTATTATCCGAGAAGGTCTGTGTTTCCGGCGTGTTCTCGGATTTTTGTCCTTGAGGTTGGTCTTCAAAACTTTGTAGCTCTTCTTCTAGCCCCTCAATATCACCTGTTTGCGCATCTTCTGTAGAATCACTATCTTTTTGGTGTGAGGTATTTTCACCGCCTTTACCTTGATTTATTAGTTCTTTGATATCTTCCATATTTTCTTCCAACTTCTCTTTATCTTTATCTCGGAAACCGAACATAGCTCTATTTTAACCCTTGACTTTCCGCGGGTTTAAATATTGCGGTAAGAATTAGTTGAGATTGATTTACAGACTCTAGTGCAGTTTCTTTACATGTTCTTCAGAATCTTCAATAAAACTGTCTATACGGGACTCGACTTCCGTATCCCTGAGTTTTCCGTCTTCAAAAATGTCTCTGATCCGAGATATCTGTATTGAAGGTCCTGGAAAACCCCCTAAAGCCAGTGTTATATCGGTTAGATGGCTTAGACACCTTACTCCTCCGAAACCTCCTGCAGAAGTAGTCATGTAGGAGAAAGGTTTATCGTCGTATTCAGGATAAAGATAGTCGAGAGCGTTCTTCAGTACCCCGGGTATACTATGGTTGTATTCAGGAGTTACGATTATTATTCCATCAGCTTTCTCAACTATTTTACTGAACTCTTGGATGTCCTCAGGCACCGGTCCTTCGTCAGTATAACTTCTGTTACCTAGGAAGGGTATTTCCTTTTCTTTGAGATCGAAAAGTTTGGAGGAATGGTTTTTATCCTGTATAAGTTCTTCGAGTTTTTCAGCTGCATGTATACTTTTTCTATTTTCTCGAGTCGAACCTACGACAATTAAGAATTCCATTATTCCTCTTCTTCGTCTTCTACTACAGGCTCAGTTCTGAAGTCGTCAACGTTGACTTCAGTCTGATCTCCTCTTGCTTCTACTAACTGTTTAGCAAGTAGATAGTACACAAGACCAATCGAGTTTTCTGCTTTATTATTTGCAGGTATTACATCATCTATCCCGTCTAAACTATCAGCCGAATCTGCTAGAGAAATTACAGGTATCTTAGCATCTTCTGCCTCATCTATTGCTTGCGCATCTTCTTCTGGATCTGTTACGATAACTACTTCCGGTTCGATAAAGTTGTCTGACGCCGGGTTTGTAAGTGTTCCAGGCATAAATCTTCCGTCAATTACTTGTGTTCCTAATGCGTCTGCGAAAGCTCTTAATGGTCTTTTAGCCGCTTCTTTTCTTCCTACTACAAGGATGTCTTCTGGATTGTATTGTGATAAGAATTCTGCAACTACTCTTATTTTTTCATCTGTCTGATTAAGATCTAGTACTGCTAACTGGTTCTTTTTTACATGGAATACGTATTCTTCCATATCCTTGTTCTTACCCTTTGTACCGATATGTACACCGTGGGCAAGATATTCATCACGGTCGACTAAAAGTTCTTCTTGGCTCATAGAACTCTAGTTAAAGAAAAAAAGTTAAATAAGAATTCAATAGAGTCACCTGTTTCTAGAGTTCTTGGTTTATCTCAGGCTCTTCTTTTCTATCCCAAAGTGTTATCAGACGGTTTAGTTTTGCGATCCGGATATCTGCTAGCCCTGCTTTTATTATAGGACACTCCCATTCTAGAGCTAGATCTGAAATTGTGTGATCTGTGGTCTCTCCGCTTCGATGAGATATTACAGGAGTATAACCGTTTTCCTTCGCTAATTCTACGGTTTCTCGTGCATCCGTAACTGTTCCTACCTGGTTAGGCTTGACAATTAGAGAGTTACATGCTCGGTTGTCTAGTCCTTCCTGTAGTCTTTCTTTCTGTGTTACGAAGAGATCGTCTCCACAGATAAGGATCTCTGGATTTTTGGAAGTAAGCTTTGCGTGATAATGGAAGTCATCCTCATGAAACGGATCCTCAACATATACGAGATCAAACTCGTCAATAAGTTTCTGTAGGAACTTCATATGTTGATCTGGCTCGAATTTCTGCCGCATTGAGGACAAGTTATATTTACCGTTTTCATACATTTCTGAAGCCGCTACATCTAAACCTAGCCTTGCATCATACTTGTCCGCAACCTTTTTCAGCGCTTTAAGTGTTTGTTCATCATCCATAGACGTTATTAATGCTCCTTCATCATTCATCCCTAAAATTTTCTGACTATAACGCTCTTTGAGCTCTTGGTATATTTTAGTATTTGTTTCAACTGCTTCAGGAAATGTTTCAGCGTTAACAGGCAGAACCAAAAACTCTTGTATAGCTGTATTACCTCCATGTTCTCCTCCTCCAATTACATTGCTTAACGGTAGGGGGAATCTATCGGAGTGTTGGAATCCTTCAGCATTTTTGAATGCAAAACTTGATGCTATCGCCACAGATCCTAGCTCTGCAAATTTCTCTTCTCCATCAATTTCTCTCAGTTTGTGATCAAACTCTTCTTGTGTAAGATCTCTATCTACTAGCTCTTTTAGCTGCTCTTCTTTTAGGTCTAAGTGTTCTGGTACAAATGCTTCTGCTTCGTGTCTACCGGTTGATGCTCCTGAAGGTGCTTTCCCAAGAACATTGTTTATTTCGGCTTCAACAGTAGGTTTTGTACGAGAATCAATTATCTCTCTGAGCTGTAAATCTTCTATTTTCATATGTAGAAAGTTGTTAACGCTGGTTTAAACGAGTAAGGAAAATGAAGAAAAGATATAGGGAAAAAGATCTACCGTTTTACAGTTATAGGCAGTCTGTTTTCTTCCATTTCTTTCTTTGCTATATCTATAGGTTCTCTGCTATCTGATTCAACAAATGTTGGTGCGCCCATTGCGATTTGTAGGCTTCTTGCACCAAGTATTCTTGCTCTTTCGTATCTTGTGTAGTCTGTCATTAATATTCACGTTTATTTTATCCGATGTAGCCAAGGTCGGAGCTACCTGAATCCTGTTCTTGGCCCTGTTGTTGCTGTAAATTCTGAAGTTTTTTAAGTACTTCCTGTGATTCCTGGACTTTCTCATCTAGGTCCGAGAAATCAAGATCTATATCCAGTATGTTTTCAACTGATTTCAGTACGGACTCTGTTGCTTTTGGATCACTCATTAGGAATCCAGGTGTTTCTCCTAGGATACAGACGCCTTTATAGTCTTTTTCAGCTGCCATAGCTAGGATAAGTCCTGAAGCACCTACTATCTGTCCTATGTCATGTCCGAAGTCTACTCCGGAATCCGAGTATTCTTTTTTGAACTCTTCTTTTGATACTGCGCCGTATACGCTTGGATCTTCTACAACGTCTCCGGTACCGTATCCTCCAAGAGTTATTACTTCTGAGGCTTCTGCTTTCTCTACTAAATCCATTATTTTCTCTGCTACCTCGTAATGTCCTTGAGGGTTAGATGCTTGCGCATTACCTTCAATAAGCACTAAGTCTTTACCGTTCTCGTTTCTATACTGGTAAATATTGTTTTTAAGAAGATTTACAGTCTTGTCATCTTTTATTATTGTGTAAGGCGGGAAGTGGTGCGAGTATAGCTCTCCAACTTTTTCTGCTTCTAAATGGTCTGCTAAGTAGCTTACTGTCGTTTTTCCTATATGCCCGATTCCTGCTAGGCCTTCTATAAATACAGGGTTTTCGACATCGATTTCTTTGTCAAGTTCTAGTCTTGTTGTCATTTGTTAATTACCTCTCTTTGTTTTTCTCCGGTATTTACCGTACCGGTCTGGGAAAGAAAACTTCGGTGGTCTTGCTTGGACTGTTTTCTCTTCACAGTGTTTGTCCTTTAACGTGTAAGAATTGCAGTTCGGACACTTTTTAATCATCGGTCTATGCTTTCGAGAAGTTGAACTTTCCATCAAGCTCGTCAGCTTTTTCACGGAAAATCTGTACGGCTTTATCCATTCTTTTTTTGGCTAGTTCCGAGTTACGTCCCCATGCTGTTATTGAGTATTTTGGGGCGGAAAGATAGTTTACTTCTACCCCTTCTCCTATTTCAGAGAACGTCTGTTTTATTCTTTCGATACCGTTTCCTTGAGAAAACTCTAGCTCTATTTCGCCTTCAAGCTTCTCTTGTTTCATGTTGATGTTTTCTTTAGCGATCTCCTGTACTGTTTCAACCATCTCTTCATCTAGGAACTCTAGTAGTTTGTCCTCTTCTCCTACAGCTATTTCGAAGCCGTGGAAAGATGTTCCAAGTCTTTTCTGCATTGGGAAGACTACTTCTTCGAAAAGCTCTTCTTTGTCTTTTCCGGTTCTTTCAGCTAGTTCATCGATAAATTTCTCAGCCTTCTGTTCTTTTTTCCAGCGGCCCATTGCTTCTCTTTTCTGGTTGTCGTTAACTCTTTTCAGAGATAGATCGATGGTTCCTTCGTCCTCTGCTTCAATTACTTGAGCGACAGTTTTTTCGCCTTCGTCAAGCTCTTTTCTTACGTCTTGAAGCCAGGATCTTGAGACCTCTGAGATATGGATTAATCCGTTTACGTCTTCGTATTCGTCGAGTTTAGCGTATGCAGAGTTCTTGTCGATATCTGTTATTGTTACTACAACAAGGTCTCCTGTCTCAGGACGGTCTTTGTACCAGCGCATAACCTATTCTTAAGATATCAGTTTTAAAAGTATATTAACTGGTTTAAAGGTGAACTCTGTACACATGGTTCTCGATACTTCTCTCGTATTCCACCAAGTTTACATTATCTGTATCAAGATGGTGCTCAACAATTTGTTTAATATGGCTTCTTTCGTTAGGACGTAACGGCTCAGAAGTTCTTAAGGTTCCAGAGTCCAAGCAGTAAGATTTATCTACCGCTTCAAAATATTCAGAGAAAGGCTCTTCTAGACCTTCCAAGTTTTTCAGCATCATACGCCTACTTTAGAAATCCGTATTATAACATAGAACGGCAGGAAAGTAAAAGTAAATATTAAAATAGGAAGTTACTCAACTTCTAGCTCTTCAACGATACTGCCGTGTAAATCGGCTTTTCCGCCTGTTGAATGTGCGATTACTTCGCTACATACAAGACAGGTTACATCGTTTGAAGGATGTGAGAACATCTTCTGTTCGTTTCCACATTCGCCACATTTGACTTTGAGAAAGTTTCTGGCCATCTGATTCACCTTTCAATCTCTAATTTTGAGGTTCTAATAGGGTTTTTCGGCTTGTAACTCTTACCACATTCCTTACATGTGAACTGTAAGTCCTTCTTCTCTGAAGTAGGGTTCTTACGTCCTCTGCTTCTGATAGCCGGATTCTCGTATGGGAATGATCCGTATCCGTGGTCAATTTTTCTTTGTCTTTTCCGGAACTTCTTCCTCATAGGGCTATCGCGTCGGTTAGTTACCTCTTTTACTGTCTGTTCTGTATGTTCATCACAGTGCGGACAGTAACGTCTCTGTTCTTTTGGAATCTTGACCATACCAAAAACTCGGAGCTTAAACTTTAAAAGTACTATTACTTGGGAACAATTTCTGTTCCTTCACAAGTTTCAGGTTTTCGAATATTTTCTACAGATCCTTTGAAAAGCCGGGTATTTATTGAGGATCTGTCTATTATATCGACAGCGGTACCATCAACTAGTTCGTGTCCTCCTGCCTCATTGTTTCCTGTTATAACGTTTCTGAGGTCCTGTGTGGTTATCTTTTCGAACTTTTCTGCACCGGATTCTGAAGGATCACGGTCGTAAACATAGTCTACACTTGTAGCAATATAGAGGTCGGCTTCAACTAGTTCTGCAGCTATAGCTGCTACTGCATCAGTAGAATGTCCCGGTGTTAAACCTCCCATTACAATGTTTTTACCTGTAGATGCTGCTTCGCGTATGTCGTAAGCGGTTTCCGGTATTGACGGGTATACGTTTTCCATTGCAGTCATCAAGGTTTTCGCGTTCAGTCTTGTCGCTGTTATTCCTACGAGATCTTGTTCTCCTTGGTTTCCGAATTTTCCTGCAGCTTTAATATATGATTTAAGGTCTCCTGCACCGGTCACAACTAGAACTTGTTCTTCGTGAGAGCTTAATGCGTTTGCAAGTTCTTCTAAATTAGATAGATTTCCTGTTATAAGTGATCCGCTTACTGCAAATACTTTAACCATTTTTTATTCAACTACCTCTGCATTTCCACGATTTACAAGTATTTCTGCATTGTCTTCAGGTATTTCTACTTGTTCTCCCTCTTCGAAAGGTCCATAAGACTCTAAATCTGTGCCCATGAACTCAGGAACTCCTGAAACAATCTTTACTTCTTCATAACCATCTTCAACTGTTTCTTCTTCATCTTCAGCAGTATCTTCTGTCTCTACTTCTTTTTCTACCTCGACTTCTTCTACCTCTCTTTCACCGTTCACAATCTCATCAACTTCCTCAGAATAGGTTCCAAATACCTCTTTCACATCCAGATAAAGCTGTTTTTCACGTGGCAGAAGGTTGAGTTCTGAAGCGTTTATATCTGATTTAATAGCTATTCTCGCGTTTTTTACTATCTTCTCACGTCTTAGCTCAATTATTTTATCGAAAACTCTTTTCGCATTTTTGTACTCTCTAGATGTTGCCGACTCCTTTTTTCTTTCTAAATAACGGCCTACGTTCAGGAAGAAGTTATTATCGAGGTTGGAGAGATTTTCTTGTCTTTTCTCAGTTTTCTGTATCTTTCTGAGCTCGCTGAATGTGAGTGCTTCTTCCGTCATTCTTATGTTAAAGATGTCAACATCAAAGTTTTTTATCTCCGCGGTACATCGTTATTCAAAACACTGCTGCACATGTTTTTTGTAATAACTCTTTCTTTTGTACTCCTTACCGCAGTAAGGGCATTCTAAAACGTCTTCATCCTCTTTATCGGATTCTCGTTTCTTTGCTTTTCTGAAGGCGTAACTTACAGGGTTTGGAACCTTTTCTTCTAAAGGATCTCCTTCATATACCTGCATATCTTTGTAGTAGCCGTTTGAGTCGTAGTTAGGCGGAGGCACATCTTCTCCTCTGTCACGGTGCCACCGGAGCTGTGTCTTAACATAGGAGTCTTGGAGCGGCTCTTTATTTCTCTCGTTCCAAGACCATATTTTGGACTCTATATCACTCCATGAGTATCCTACTGTCCTGTAAAAATTAAGTAGGACGAACAGAGCTCGTTTCCTACCGTCTTCTAAGCCTTCTAAAATATTTTTTATTGTAGGCGGAAAGTATTTTTCTGGTATCGCATCTTCTGGCCTTTCAAACTCTCTATTAGCTCTTTTCTTTCTTTCTTCTTCTTTTTCCTCTTCTTTTTCTTGTATGAAGTCGAGTGCTTGTACAGCTAGGTTTGTAGCTTCGCCTTCGCCACATTCAATCATAAAATCTGTTTCAAAGCTGACTTTTTCGAGTTCGGCTTGTTCCTTTTCAAAGCCTTCTATCTCCTCAGGTTCAATAGGCAGTGATACCAGCCAGCTTCCATCGTGAAGAGAGTAAGGCATTCTAAACAGGTGTCTTCTTCCCCAGTCGTTTTCTATATCTGTTACTTGGTAAGGATCTTCTCCTTCTTCGGTTTTCATATCTTCTGCATACCCGTGTTCTCTAACAAGTTTTCGAAGATCATCTTCCAAGTTGTCGCGGATATAGCTTACTATAGCTCTTGGAAGTCTTGGATAATGCATTGAGACGTGTTCCCCTTGGATATTTCTGGGTAGTGCTTTCTGTTTAACAGATATGTGGAAACCTCTATTACCTGAGAACTTTACACCAATATTTTCTATCCCGTGTTCTCGTAGCTCTTCAACAACTAGTTTTGCAGTCCTTTTAGCTAATTCAAAGCTATGGTCACAGTCAATATCTATTATTAAGTCCCATCCTTCTCTCAAGTTATCCAAGTTTTTTACTTGGTCTATTAGAAGCGGGTTACGCCATTTTTCTACAGAAGAGTGGAATGCTACAGCACCATCATCAACGAACTGTTTGAAGTCTCCTGGAAAGTTTATTGCGTCAGGTCTCCGTCCATAACCGTTTTCGTAAGTAGGTGCTACTTCACGGTATTCTGCGACCTTAACCATCCGTTCTATAAGCTCTTGCTGCTCATAGTACTGTCTGATCTTCCAGTCTTGAGGTTTCTCCCCTTTCCCCATGCATTAGTTTTTCAGAGTAAAGAGCTAAAAGACTGACCCTTTCACTCTTCCTCAAAGTTCAGGGCTATAGAGTTGATACAGTAACGTTTACCTGTAGGTTTCGGTCCATCATCAAAAACGTGTCCTAGATGGCTTTCACAGCTTGAACATACTACTTCTGTCCTGTCCATACCATGGCTTCTATCCTCTATGAACTTCACACTTCCTTCTAAAGCATCGTAGAATGATGGCCACTGGCTGCTAGAGAACTTTGTCTCCGAGTCAAACAGTTTCTGTCCACAAGCCTTACATCTGTAGACTCCTTCTTCATCTTTGTCGATATAGTCTCCTGATCCTGGAGGCTCAGTACCTTTCTCTCTAAGAACATTATACTCTTCTTCCGAAAGTTTATTTTCAAAGTCTTCAGAGCTCACAGTTTATCAAGTTCTGTCTTAGTAATTAAGATTTAGATTTCTAATGGATCTCTAAACTTCTCTTCAGGCTTTCTTAGATCTCAAAAATCCGGCGGTACAACT
>LKMO01000008.1 GCA_001563905.1 Nanohaloarchaea archaeon B1-Br10_U2g19 | reverse complement strand
ACATGGATTATAGTTATGATAGCAGGAAGGCTTGAACTTCTTCCGCTTCTAGCAATATTTAATAGCGAGCTGTTCAAAGACTCCAAATAAGGATGTATATTGTAGTAGCAGGAATCACGACTTTAGGAAGAAGACTGGTAAAACAGCTTGAAGAAAGACATGACGTCGTAGTAATCGATGAAGACCAAGACAAATGTGAAAGGCTTTATGCTTCCTCAGGAGCCACAGTAATAAACAAAGATCCTTCAACGCTTTCAGCATTAGAAGATGCAGGAATAACAGATGCAGATGCGCTTATATCCGCACTAAACGATGATAATCAGAACATGGTTGTATGTTCTCTGGCTAAGAAATACGGAGTTCCTAAAGTAATTTCCAAAGTAGTCAACGACGAGTACATGGATGCTTTCGAAATAATAGAGGCTGAAACAATAGCTCACACAGACTTAATGCTTTCAGAGTTCCTAAGCAGCATAGAACATCCTCATCTAGTAAAGTTAGCTAACCTTCCGAATGATAGAGAGATACTCAAGGCCTCTATAAGAGAAGACTCAAGTCTAGCCGGCAAAACAGTTGAAGAGATTAAAGACGAGAAAGACTTCCCTAAACGTTTCAAAATAGTTTCAATCCTCCAAGGAGACAAGACAATAACAGAAGAGATGAATGTCAACATCGATATAGGGGACAATCTCATACTAATAGGGCCGGCCTCAAAGAAAGAGGATCTAAACCGTTACTTCAAACACCAGTGAAGTGTGTAAAAACATTCATACCTAACTAGGTTCTGTGACTGCAGTAGTCTGGATACGAAGATCTCTCAGAGAACATGATAACACGGCTTTAGTCAAAGCAGCAGAGAACCATGAGGAAGTTATACCGTTCTACGTTGTTGATAAGAACTATTTTGAGACGGCTGAACTAGGATATCCGAGAGTGAAGTTTTGGAGAGACTCAGTCAAAGAATTGAAAACCCGTCTACAAAAAAACGGTAAAGATCTTGTTATACGACAAGGAAAACCTTTAGAACAGCTAGAAAAACTTTCAAAAGAAATAGATGCTGATAAAGTATACTTTAACAGAGATTATTCGCCTTACTCAAAGAAAAGAGATCATAAAATTAGAGAAGAGCTAGATATTCCGGTTG
This sequence comes from Nanohaloarchaea archaeon B1-Br10_U2g19, assembly GCA_001563905.1. Taxonomy (GTDB): domain Archaea; phylum Nanohalarchaeota; class Nanosalinia; order Nanosalinales; family Nanosalinaceae; genus B1-Br10-U2g19. Next base: position 29,335 of record LKMO01000008.1, on the reverse strand, counting down.
AAACCTTCAAAGACATTGTAATGTTCGAGAAAAAAGAGATACTAACCAACTCAGGAAGCCCGTACAAAGTTTACAGCTACTACTCCAAAAAATGGTTTGAAAAAGATAAGAGACGTCCTCAAAAGCCTGGAAACTACCGTGTACCTGATCTAGAGTCTGAAGAGCTTCCATCTCTAAAACAGTTAGGCTTCGAAAAACCAGAGAACATGAATGTATGGGAAGGTGGTAGAGAGAACGGCTTGAAACGACTTGAAGACTTCAAACAAAAAATAACGGACTATGAAAAGGATAGAGACTACGCTTGGAAAGACGGTACAAGCAAGCTTTCTCCACATCTAAAGTTCGGAACTATCAGTATAAGAGAAGCTTTCTGGGAAGCAGAAAGAGTTGAAGCCCGTAACCCGGAAAACAAAGGAGTTAAGACGTGGCAGGAAGAGCTGGCATGGCGCGACTTCTACTTCCAGATGCTCTGGAACTTCCCGGAAACAACGGAAAAACCGTTTCTAGAACAGTATGAAAGCCTAGACTGGCGATCGAAGGAAGAGGCAGAGGAAGACTGGAAACGTTTCATAAATGGTGAAACAGGTTATCCGTTTGTCGATGCAGGAATGAGGCAGTTAAAAAACACAGGATGGATGCATAACCGGTTGAGAATGGTTGTAACAAGTTTCGCGTGTAAAGACTTATGGCTGGACTGGAAAGATCTCCACAGCTACTATAGTAAGATGTTTGTGGATGCGGAAATCGCTTCAATGGTCGGCGGCATACAGTGGGCGTACTCAATAGGTACCGACGCACAACCATACTTCCGAGTTTTCAATCCATGGACCCAAGGAGAGAAGTACGATCCGGAAGGAGAGTATATACGGAAATGGGTGCCGGAGCTTAGAGATGTGCCGGACAAGTATATACACCGGCCGTACAAAATGACGGAGCTAGCTCAGCAGAACTCAGACTGTAGAATAGGCGAAGACTATCCGGAGCCTATTGTCAACCATTCTGAGAAAAGAGATGATGCGATTCAAAGGTTTGAAACTGCGAGAGAATAATTAAGCATTTAATTCTTTACTACGAAGTCACAAACATATGTTCTTAGGTATAAGGCTGGAGAACCAAGTTGAAGAAATACTTGAAGAAGTTGATGAGAAAGAGCTGACAGTTTTCCAAGACTTCGTAAAAGACAGAATCATAATGAATCACGGGTTCGATGATTATGAAACCCAGGCTGCGTTAGAAGATCTGTTTATACAGGAAAATTATGATCTTAGAAATCATGATCTGGCAGAAGCAATGGACCAAGAACTAGAGGACGTTCTAGAACTATACGAAAATGAAGAATTGTTCCAAGTAGATGTAACAGGTTTTGAACAGCCTTTTGAGAGAGATTTTTACAGACACAGAAGACAGGACGCTAGATCAAATGGTTTCAAAGAAGTTTACAGACTTAAACAACCTATAGAGCTTGGAGATGAATTATATGAAGAAATAATTTTTCTAGGAGCCAAACCAAGACGAGAAAAAGATGTAGAAGGTTTGGCAGAACAAGTAGCTACCTGGATGCATAATATAGAGGTTCAAGAAGCGCATGGGATCAAAATGCCTTCGAAGTACCATTTTGCAAAAGCTGAAAGAAACGGAAAGCCCTATCCGGGTATAATAGGAGGTTTTAACAGTGAAATGGTTACAGCAAACCAGATGACAGAAGAGCAAGAAAAAAGAACGTTTACAGAAAGAGCCAGACAAGCCAGAAAAGTAACGGAACTTGTAATGGCTGGAGAGGTAGCATCCTCAAAGCTAAACGACTACTACGGCCCGGGCACACGTCACAACCAAGCATATGACTTTACAAAAGGAGAACCTGTTATGCCGGAGCTAGGAGAGCTGACAGATTACGCATTTAATCAGGATATCATAGACTGTGATTCAAGAGAAGAGTTTCTCTTACGGCATAAAATAGATGAAAGAGCTGAAAGATACTTGGATGCATATAATCTATAAACAGTTCTGAATTACAATTATTACGCTGCATAGCCGTATTTCAAGCCATGTTTACTAGTTCTGTCCGGGATGTAATGAAAATAAAAGCTCTAACTCTCCTTACAATGATTTTACTGGTTACTACTGCGGCAGCTCAAGCAGATGTTTTCGAAGAAACAAGTGACTCAACGGTCAAAATAATGGCGGATGATAGAGAGTTCGGATCAGGATTCATATACGAAGACTACATCATCACATCCCAGCATGTAGTTAGGGAAAGCCAGGATATACAGATAGAGTTTACGACAGGCGAAAACGCTCAAGCAACAACTCTTAGAGAGAACGTATCACTTGACTTGGCGCTTTTAGAAGCAGATATTCCTGAAGAGTTAGAGCCGTTACAGCTAGCTGAACAAACCGAGACCGGTGAACAGGTTGCGGCTATAGGATATCCTTACGCTACAGGCCCAGCGATTCTAGAAGGAGATATCGTAGATAACAGCACTACACTACATTTAGCACAAGAAAACCGTATCTTCGAGGAAGTAGTACGTACTGATGCAGAAATAATGCCTGGAAACAGTGGAGGACCATTAGTTGACCGAGAAGGAGAGGTACACGGAGTTGTAACAGCAAAATCAGATATAGGAGGCTACGCCATATCAGCAACCCAGGTAAGACAGTTCACAGAAAACAACGCTACAGCGTATGAATAACTCAGGCAGGAACCCTAAAAATTTACTTAAAGATTCGAGTTCCAATGTCTAACAGTGATTAACTATTCTCAACCGTAAAGCATTAAGAATTACAACCTTTCTCATACTCACCGCGCTACTCCTAGGAACAACAGCCGCAGAAGAACAAGAACTTGAGATAAACAATCCTTTGAATGATACTTTCCATTCAGAAGAAGTTACCTTGAATATTACTGATGAGGAAGAAAGTCTTGAATGGATAGAGATTAACTATACTGGTCCTGAAGAGTATAATCACACCTTTACTTTTGAAGAAGATGATGATCTTTGGGAAAATGGATATTTCTCCCATGATAGAGATGTTTTAGGTGAAAGCTCAGGATCTTACAACATAAGTGTTTTTGCTAATGAAACTAATGAAGAGGATGAAGAAATAGTATATACCGGTTACATAGAGGATGTTGTGATAGATAGTACTGTGCCTAGTAGAGATAGGAGTCCTAGAGGAGCTATAGACCATGATGAGCCTGAAGTCGAGATAACTTTTGAAGATACTATTTCAGGGCTTGAAAATGCTACTTTAGAGGTTTTAGGAGAGAACGAGACAACTGAAGAAAATCTCGATGGTTCACAAGAAGAGACATTAACTATTGATTACAGTGATGAGTCGCTGGATACAGGAACTTATGATGTAGAATGGAGTGTATACGATTTCTCAGGGAATAAAAGAGAAGGAGATTGGACTTTCACAGTAAGCACAGATTATGAGGGAGATACTAACCCTGATTTTGATCCTTCACCAGGTCTTTTCACTGAAGAAGAATGGGAAGATGATTACAGCGAATATCTTGTCCTAATTTTAGAAGAGACAGGAGACGAAGTAACAGATAAGGAAGTAACTTGTTATGATGGATCTGGTGACGAGATAGACAGCGACTCAAACAGTATAGATGGTGATACAGAGTTTGACTGCCGTGTGAGGATGAGTGAGTACGGAGACTCAAATGTTGATATCTACGCGGAGATATGTAACGAGGCCGGATACTGTGAAGAGACAAGTACGGAATCGTACACTTTTGACGGTAGTCCTCCAACAGTAATAGGTTTAGATACTGTTTCAGGTCATTACGTCTTTAACGATAATTTTGATGTAGAGTTTGAGGCTTTCGATGATACTGCAGGAGTAGATCAAGTTGAGTACTACTTTGAGCCAGGAGATGAAGGCGAAGGCTACGAAGTAGAGTATGAGTCAGGGACAATAGAGTTTGAAGCAGATACCTCCGACCTAGATATGGGAGAGAACACTCTTTACGTAAGAGCTCAAGATATTTTAGGGCAGTGGAGTACTGCGGAAGTCTTAGACTTTGAGTACTATCCTGATGAAGGACCTGAAGTAGAGATTGAGACAGATAAAAACATTACCACGGAAGCAGGGAGTTCAGAGAATCTTGACTTAACTGTTGAGAATACAGGAATGTTCTTTATAGAAGATCTTGAAGTTGAAGGATACTTAGAAGATATATTTGAACAGACTGAAACAGTACAGGACTTAGATAATGGTAGTTCAGTCAGCTTTACTTGGACTGTGGATACTGAAGACGGAGACCTCGGAGAACACAGTATAGAAGTATCTTCTGACAGCCCTCCTTACAGTACAGAGGTACCGCTAATTGTAGATGCTAACGAAGAACAGATGTCGGAGATAGACCAACAGTTCTCAACACAGCAAAACAATCTAGAACAGTTAAGACAGAACATCACAGATCTTGAGCAGGATGGTCTCTCAGATGAACGTTCAGAAGAGGTTGAAACAAGTATCACGGCGTTCGAACAACGTGTGAACGATGCAGAACAGGCTATTGAAGAAGGGAAGTACTATGAAGCTGATGAACATTTATCGGGTATAAGCTCTGACTTTTCAGAAGCAGAAACAAGCTACCAAGAAGTACGTTCCGACCATGTTTCGGCACAGAGAACACGTATGATTGGAATCGGTTTGTTCTTACTGGTTTTAACGGTTTCAGGTGCGGCAGCTTTCTTTGCTTACAATGAGGATTACGACTTTAACTTTGACAGTATGGTAGACTCAGATCTTGAAATGACTTCTCTGGGAGGTATAGAGAGCAGAATCAAAGCTGTTTTCAAGAATGAGGAGGAAGCTGAAGAGTTTGCATGGAACGGATTTAGGGATTAGAGACAGCGTTTAGTGTCTTTAAACTTTTCTTTGAATAATCCTTTGTCTCTAGAGTTCTTTATGAGTTGAGCTATTTCCTGTGAGAAGTCTTGGTTTTTAGCTGCTTTAGATACGGCATCTTCTAAAAGCACGTCGATTTGAGGATCGTCTTTAAGCAGTTTTACGACTTCTTTATCAGCTCTTTTTCCTTTGAGGTACTGGCTTACTGCTGGCTGTGTAACACCTAGTTTCTGTGAGACTTCTCTCTGTGTTAGGCCGTAGTCGCTGTGAAGTCTTACTGCCATAATCTTTCTTATCGCAGGTAGTATTTCATCGGATATTACTTCGGATTCGAATCTCATTTCTGACTTTCTACCTCTATAGACTTGGTACAAAATAAGATTTATAACGCTGTTATAAGTTGTGTTGGTTCACCGAATATAATTTCAATCAGCAAATCAGTTTCTCTGTTATAATGATATCTGTAAAATCCCCTAGAACTGAAGAGATCGAAAGATGGGAAAATAAAACCCTGTTTAACGAAGAAAAACAGTTTCTAGAAGTTCTATCAGGTAATCAGATCTTAGAATCCTACAGTTTAAACAGGGTTGAACCTTATCTAGAGAACCTTCACTTAGCACAAATAACTGCAGAAAGAACAGGAAAAAACAGGGAGAGCTCTGATAAAACCGCTGTACATGACAAGAATTATTACAAACAGCTCTACGGGAAAGAAACAGATGTAGAGTTCAAACCTCTTCAACTACAAGGCTTAGACAAATCTTTAACGCAGGTAAAAGATACATTGTTGGAAGTAGAAAACTCTGAAGAAACAGCACTCTACAGTATAGAGTTCGGTCTAGGACTAGAAAACAGGAACAAAGGAATAAACCTCTCAAGTCGTGAAAGAACAGCCTACGAAATACTGGAAGACAAGATAGGTTTCCATATCGTCTTCAGCTACAATGCAGACAGAGAAACCGAGAAACGTTACAAGAGATATACTAAGAAAAACACTGGTCTAGATCCGGGTGAAGGAGTACCTGGCATAATATCTATTGGACAGAAAGAGGAACCAAGTATCTATATGGCCGGTCCCAAAGATCTGGAGTTTGACGGTAGAAAAATAAAGAGAATATTAGGGGAAAATATTGAGGTTGAAGGTGTTGAAAGCCTTCTAGATTAATGGTCTGACTGCTGTACTTCTCTTGAGAGATGTTCGACATCAGCAGCTAGAGCATCTAATTTTCTTGAAACTCTCTCCTTCTCCTTGATAATGTTCTCTACTTTTTCGTATTTACGGGAAGCACGGTCAAGATCGTATTTCTCTACATAAGCAGACTCTGTGTTCATCATTCTTTCAATAATCTCATCTGCAATCTCTCCTAGTAGAAGATTTAATCCGTAGTATACTTCACTTCTTACGTACTGACCATCGTCAGCCTTTTCTCTTACCATTCTTTTTACTCTTGCATGAGTGAAAGGTAGGTCGGAAACTTCAACATCTTCAGGTATGTTTACCATGTTATCACGTAAAAATTACCGGTTTAGAAGCTTTTAAGGCTTTCCAACCGCCAGCTATAAAACCACGGATTTCTAATAACGTGTTGTGACAGCTGACCTAGTAGTTTTGGATTTAGCTTTGAATGTAATCTTGAAGACGCTGGTTATAGTTATACTGATATTCTTGCTTTTAATGCTTAGAAATATTGATAAGACAATCAGATCTCTTGAACATACTGCTGAGTCATTAGAAAGTACAACTGAAACTGTAGAAGATGTTGCAAAACTCGCTCGTTTCTTACCTTTCGTAGGGAGGAGAAGAAAATGAACGACTTTCTGGATGCCATAAACTCTGATGATAAGAAAGAGTCAAGCAGCGACAGATATGAGAAACTGAAGAAGAAAGAGGCAGGAACCGAAGACAAAAGTATGGCTGAAAAAAGGTATGAAGAGCTTAAGCAAGAGGCTAAAGAAGAGTTTATACAGAGACAGGAAGAAAGACAGAAGGAAGAAGAGCAGCTGGAACAAGAAGACGAAGATGATTCCGACGTCTTTATAACTCACTAAACTTTGATTTATTTCTAATGGATTTTGATAGAGTTCCGCAGATAGCTAAGTACCTATCTCTAGTATACATGCTTACTTGGTTAGGAGCTAGTACTGTTTGGCAGTTTCTGCCATTATTCTTCGAACAACATATCTCAAGCGTATTCCTTATAGGAGTCTTAACCGCGCTACCACCTCTAGTCTGTTTATTGCTGGATATTCCTATGGGTAACCTAGTTCAAAGAGCAGGAGAGACCACGGTAATATTCATAGGACTTATGCTTCATCTGACGCCAGGACTGTTCTACTTAATGGGTATACCGCTATTCATAATCTTAGGAAGAGCGATGGAAGGCGTAGTCAAATCAATGGTGTGGAACGGCGGATGGACACTTTCACTTAGAAGTGGAAACGAGTCCAACGAATCACAGACACAGTCCGTCTTCTTGCTAGGCACAAATCTCGCGATGATCGTAGGACCTATCATAGGAGGAGTACTTATTGCAGCAAAAGGTTTCGAAGCAACTTTCGCATTATGGATATTTACAGCATGGCTTGCAGTACTAACGTTCTACTTATACGTTGGTTTAGAAGGTAAAAAAGGATTTTTAGACTCGATGGAAGATCTTTTCCATAGAAAAACTTACGTAGATGATTTCCATCATCTAGAAGATAACTGGAACAGGATAAGACTTCCGTTACTACTAATATTTTTACAGTCCATAATATTCTCCTTCTTCTGGCTGGCAGTACCTTTACTCTTGAACGATGTAGGAGCTAGCTACGAACTAATGGGAGTAGTATTCGGATTAGCAGCGCTTCCAAGCATATTCCAGTATCTCTTCGGAGAATGGGCAGATAAGATAGGATACCTAAAACAAGTTTCAGTCCTGTCTATTTTACTGATACCTGCTTTAGGACTGATGGGTTTTTCACAAAGCGTCTTCGCAATAGGAGGACTTTTCCTAATAGCAATACTGTTCACTAACGGTATTACGCCTGCAGCACACGCATTCTATGATTCACGTGTACCTGATAGTATAGAAGGAGAAATGACCGGTTTCATGGAGTTCTCTAAACATACAGGTCAATCAATAGGTCCTATAATGGCGGGAGCAGTAGCGTCGGTCTGGAGTATAAGTGCTTCCTTCTTTGCTGCAGCATTCATAGCAATACTAATATTCATAACCTGTATAGTAAACCTGAGAAAGCTTTAGATCTTTCCAAGTTCAGGAAACTCTAGTATACCGGCTTCCCGTGATACTGCAACTGCTTTAAGCGTATCTTTACTGACACGGTTTTTCAGAATCGGTGATAAAAGCTGTCGTTCAGGAACTTCGTTTATACTTGTCCCGTTGGAGATATGTGAGAAAGCAGGTAAGACGATAAAGTTCTCGTCTTCAAGAGTTTTTCCGTAGAGAAAACAGTCTACTTTCTCTCTAACTCCTATATCATCTTTCAAGGCCAGCGCAGGATGTTCGTGACCTATAACCAGTGTTTTGAATTCTCCTACTTCGAAGTTTTCAAGAGCTCTGTCGCCGTGTATGAATAGGATTCCTGACTCATTATGAAAGTCTTTTACAGTTAAACCGTGTTTCTCGGCTGTAGAATCGATAAAGGTATCGTGGTTACCTTTTATTATTACTGTTTCTTCAAACTCTTCTTTTAGAAATTTGAAAAGCTTCTCTATCTCCCGGGTCTCCGAGTAAGATGTTTTATACTCGTTCTTTAGATCTCCGTTGACAAGTACTCGGGAGGCCTCAGTCTCTTTCCGACCTGAACGGATATCATCTAAGAGGTTGTCCAACTGATGTCTAGGAACGTAGTTTCCTTTAGAGGTCATTGTTGCTTCCAAGCCTAGATGCAGGTCGGATATCACAAGTAAATCTAGTTCAGGATGGTATAGACAAGGAAGATTCTTGACGGTTTGAAATCCGTGTATCTCCATAGTAAAACTTTTTTGGTAGGTAAACTTTTTGTTTAACTGTTTAAGGCTTTCCAGATCTCAAGGAAAGATTCGAAGACATCCTCTTCTGTAGAAAGTTTGAGGTATTTTGCGTCATACTGGTGTGCTAACTCGCTTATGTTCTGTGTATGTTCCTCCAGGTTCTGCTGGTAGCTCTCCCGAGTTTTCTTAGAAAGATATGTTCTCAGTTTGGAGTCTGATTCAGGATCTAAAAGTATTTTATCGCCTTGAAGATCAGGTTCCAACTCTTTCGCATCTAAAGTATTTACGAGTATTGTGTCAGTATCTTTAAGCCGTTTAATAGCTTCTTCTATCTCATCTAGATCTGTTAGGAAATCTGAAAATATTATTATTACGGACTTGTTTTCTATTCTTTTACTGTATTCTGTTACGCATCTGCCTATAAGGCTTTCCGGAGTTTTTCTCAGATTGTTAAGAGTTTCAACCATCTGTGCTAGATTAGGGTTTCTTCGAGCTGCAGATATATCTGTAATTGTTTCAGAGAAAACGGAGTAACGGAAACGATCGTTAGTGTTTGAAGCCATGTAGGCGGTTGCCAAACCTAGTTTTGCGGCGTAGTCGTACTTGTTGTTCTCTCCGTAGTCCATCGAGCTTGAACGGTCCACAAGGATATGTACCGTAATGTTCTTTTCCTGTTCGAAACGTTTGATGTAGAACTCTTCTGTTCTGGCATAAGCTTTCCAGTCCATTTTTCTTATATCGTCGCCGGGAACGTACTTTTTATGGTCTTCAAAGATCATTCCTTGACCGGAAAAATTGCTTTTCTGCTGTCCTTCGTTTATCTCTGTAGAGTTCTTCTTAAGTACTAAGTTAAACCGGTCTAACTGGTCGATAAAGTCTACTTCTATCATACTTTTTCGAGTATCTCCTCTATAACGTCGTCGGAAGTCATACCTTCTTTCTCAGCTTTGAAGTTAAGACCTATACGATGTCTTAGAACTGGTTTAGCCATTGCATCAATATCTGATGCTGAAACATAGTTCCTACCTTCTATAAGTGCTCTTGCTTTACTTGTTAAAACTAAGGCCATTGATGCTCTTGGAGATGCTCCGAAATCCAGTTTATCGTTTTCACGTGTTTCAGCAACTACTTTAACAGCTCTTTCTCTTATATCATCGGCTATAGGAACTTTTCTTGTGAACTCTTGAAGTTTTATGAGAGATGGCTTTGAAAGAACTGTTTCAAGCTCTGGAGAAAAGTTCAGTTCAGAGGTAAAACGGTCAACAATCTCTTTCTCATCTCTTTCATCCGGATAATCAAGTCTCAGCTTCATAAGGAAACGGTCGGTCTGTGCCTCAGGTAAAGGATAGGTTCCTTCCTGATCTATCGGGTTCTGGGTTGCTATAACAAAGAAAGGCTTCTCTAAACTGTAGGAGGTATTTCCTGCTGTAACCTGTTTCTCTTCCATAGCCTCGAGTAACGCAGCCTGGGTCTTAGGTGTAGCACGGTTTATCTCGTCGGCTAGAACCATGTTGGCGAAGATAGGTCCTTCCTGGAACTTAAACTCTTTACCGTCATCTTTATCGTTTATTATCTGTGTACCTGTTATGTCGGTAGGCATTAGGTCAGGAGTGTTTTGTATACGCGAGAAGTCAAGTCCTAAGACTTGAGATAATGTTCTAGCCATTTTGGTCTTACCTAGACCAGGATAAGACTCTAATAGGACGTTTCCGTCACATAAAATTGATATCAGGATATTTTTCTGTATCTCTTCTTGACCTACGATTACTTTACTGGTCTCTTCCATTACTTGGGTAAGTTTTTCGTTGGCTTTCTCATACTTTCCTGCCTCGTCTCTAGATCCTATCTTCATAATACCAACAACGACTTCTAGATTTAAATCGGTTTAATCTTCCAGCTCTCTTATAGCGAGCATATATTCTTTTGCTAGCTCTATATCCTCAACTGTTTGAGGGCCTGAAGCATCCATGACGATATCTTCTTCCTGTAAATCTCTGTGTAAAGGATCTGATTCTGTTGATTCTCCTTCACCGGTTATATTGAAATCTACAGTGCTTCCAGGCTCTCCTATGTCTTGCGGTTCTCCGAATATATCGGTGTCGTTTCTCAATTCGAACTCTTCATCTGTATCTTCCGATATAAAGTCTTGAATAGAGTCGGTACCTGGCAGTATTTCCCCGCCGTTTCCTTGTATATGGAAGTCTGCAATACCGGAAGTTACGGTCAAGAAACTGAGTAAACCAACGGCTATAGATTTCTGGATAATTATCTTGCTTGGGACAATACTCTCAGATGTTATGGCTCTAGACCGTTCCAAAAGATCGTCAAAAAGAGCTTGTGAAACAATGTTGTTAGAGCTTATGTTATCTCTGGCGGTTCTGAGAACTTCGTGAAGCTCAGGATTTTTCTCTTCATAGATCTCAAGTCTATAGTTCTTGGTTCTGTAACCTAGATCTAGAATGAAAAAGATTAGTGTTGCGCCTGTTAAGGCCTCTATGTTAGAAAAACCCTCTATTAACTGTAGAGAGAACAGAAAAAGTATAAGATTGGATATAAGGAAAAATATGATAGCATCTAGACTAGCCTGAAGGATATTTACCTTTACAAATTCTCTTTTGAGACGTTTTAACAGTTTTTCAACTCGCACCTAGTTTCCCTCGTAGCTGTGTCCATGGGCTCCACATTTTTCAGTTCCGTTGTTAACCGAGTTGTCAGGATCGGCACATATATGCTCCAAAGTGTTGTTTATGCTTCCTAGATCCGCATGTAGTAAATCGTTCTCCTCCGTCAGATTTTCATTCTCTGATTCAAGATTACTTTGATCAGTTTCAAGCCTTGTCAACTCGGTTTCCAGTTCCGACGCTCTTGTTTCTTGTTCATCAGCCTCCTCTATAAAGTTCTCTAAATCGGATTCGGTTTCCGACAACTGTTCTTCTCTATCAGAGACAGTGTCTTCAAGTTCCGAAATCTCCTGTGATTTCTCGTTTAATTCGTCTTGTAGTTCTTGGTTGTCTGATAGAACAGCGTTCAGCTGGTCTTGGTAGATTACTGATAGACCTGCAAGTAAGGATAAAACTAGTACTGTTGTTGCAAGTAAAAAGGGGTTCAAACGTCTTTTGAGTAGTGGTGTTTTCATCTTCTTTTTTGCCTTCTATTTTTTGCCGTTAAGTTTTCTGTAGCCTATCTCTGCTAAAATTATGAGTAAAGCTGCTAGTAAAAGATAGGTGTTAAGTGTTTTTTCAGTTGTTACCTCGGTTTCTGCATGAGTTTCAAGATCTGAAACTATCTGATCTCTGTCGTCCTCGCTGTAAATTATTCCTCCGGTATTAGATACTACTTCTTCATTTTCCTCGTTGTAGCCGATCTGTTCAATCTCTTCGTTATAGTTGTAGCTGTATGTTTTTCCTTCAAACTCGTTGAAACCTGTTTCTTCAGGCTCAATCTCTCCGGTATAACGGTTTTCGGCTTCACGAGTAAGTCCTTCAAAGTTCTCAGAAGAACTAACCTCGACGGTCTCTCCCTCTCGAGCAGACTCAATATTCAGCCACTCATCCTTGTTCCTGTCAGGATTGCCTACAGCCCAGCTAACAGTTCTTGTTACAAGAGAAGGCTCCTGAGTCATAATACTGCTTAAATCAGGATCGTCACCTGAGAAAGCCGCTACCCTTCCAAGACCGTAGTTCCAGCTGGTTAAGAACGGTTCTCCTTCCGCTGAAGCAACAAGTCGGTCAGCTCCTGTCTTAGGTTCGACGGAGTCGTATCCCAGTGTCTGAGCTGAAACCTCTAAACCATCAGTTATGAAGTGGTTAGGATCGACTACACCAAGTTCTCCTGTCTGGCTTTCGGCTCCTCCTGCGTCAAACATGAAGTTGAGGTTAGAGGAGTCTTCTGCATCTAGATACATTCCGTTTCCGAGATCTGCAAGCTCTGTAAGGAAGTCTTCGTTTCTATCTTCTCCGACGCCAACGGTTATCAGCTGCTGTGGAAGCCTTGACGCAACTTCTTTAGACTTTTCATATGTTCCTACTTCTTGGCCTAGAGGATGTATTATGCCGTCGCTTACCATGATGATATTTCCTTCATCATCGTCTAGAACATCTTCCGCACCTTTCAAACCTTTGTGGTGGAATGTGTTTCCTTCGGTTTCTATACTACTTATATCTTCTTTTAACTGTTCTCTGTTGTAGACTAATGGTTCAGGTTCTGATATTAGGTAGGCTTCTTGTTGGTAAGCTATCGCCCCTACTTCGTTGTTTTGAGGAAGCTGGTCTACCAGGCTGTAAGCTATATTGATAGATTCTTCGATATCTGCTGTTCCTCCTTCAGTACCTGTTGTATGAGATGCATCGATTACAAGCATTATTTTTGCTCCGTCAGTATCATCATCTCCTTCGCTAGGGGAAACAGGTAGTATACTTTTTTCTGACTCTATATCTCCGGTATATACTAGTCCGTTGCCTTCTGAAACGTAGTCAACTACCTCTGTTTCATCGAACTCTTTCTTAGCAACTATACTGTAGTATTCAGATAAATCGTTAGGAACGCTGTTAGCGTAGTCAACATCGTAAAATGTTTCTAACTGATCTCCTAAAGGACCTTGATCTCCTAAAACTAGTAAAGAAGGCTTTTCTTGGACATCGACAGCCTTGTAGTAGTCCTGGTTCTGACTAAAGTAGCCGTCAAACGTTATACTAGCCTCTAACTCCTGTACGCCTTCGCTGGAAAAAGCCTCTCTGAAACTCCAGGTAGTTTCATCTTCTTTCTCCAGTTCTACAGTTTCTCCGTTAAGAGTTACTTCCGGCTCAGGAAACTCTTCTGTCGTTGAATAAACATTTATCTCGTAGTAGTTCTCAGCGTTAGGAACGGTTGTATCAGGTCCGGATACAGATACTGAGACATCGTCTTCTGTATCGGTTTTCAACATGTTCAGTGTTGCGTTACGGTTCCGGAACTCTTCTTCAACACCTTTAAGCCCTTGGTCCGACTGTAGATCGCTCAAGAGAAGGTAAGAGCCGTCTTCCTCAATATTTCTCATTAAGCCGTCTCTAAGGTTTGAACTGTTTCCTGAAGCAACCACTCTTCTATCTATATCTACTTCTTCAAAATCAAGCTCAGGATCATTGATTACGTCCATAGATGCCGACCGGTCTTCAAGAACCACGAGCTCCGGATCTTCCATAAGAGTTGTCTCGGTTTCGATGAAAGGCGTGCTTAAAGCAAGTACTATAAGACTGAAAGTAACTATTTTCGAACTCCAAAGAACTTTTTGTATTCTCTTATCTGACTTTAATCCTATATAGGCCATAGGAACTAGAGCTAAAAGCATTAGAAGTAGTTCCGGTCTCTCAAATCCTATCAACTAGATTTCACCTATGTATCTAAGATATATAAGCTCTAAAACCAGTAGAAGAGCTATTATCATTATTAGAAGGGTTTGCATCTCTCTTTCCGTGGTCTCCTCTCCACCAACACCTGTATCTATATCAGGAGTTTCCGAGTATGATTCGTCCTCATTCATTAAGTTAGCGGCATAAACACGGCTTTCTGTCTCATAGAAACCGACCTGATCAAGCTCTGTCAGACCTTCCTCTACCTCGCCACTAGGAGTCTCTATACTTGAATAATTTATCTCATCTCCGGTTCTAAGATTTAGCTCCTCTACTGACGGCTGATCAAGCATCTCTTTCAAGGCGTGCTGCCACAGTAAAGGATATACTAGGTCTTGGTTGAAATCCCTATCCGCAATATTGTAGAAGAATACGTTACCTTCGCCATAACTATCTATAACCATCGCCTCTTCCGGCTCAGTGTAGGAATCGCCACCAGTTATATTTGTTGAAAGAATTTCTGTCTCAAAGCTTGTTGCTTGAGGCTCAGCTAGTTCTACAACTGTCTCACGGGTTTCAAAGGACTCTTCAACAGGCAAACTGCTGAAGCCTTGGTCAAAAACATTTTTGTGACTGAAAACTACTAATGAAGCTCCTGAATTCACATCGTCTTCAATAGCGTTAACTGTTTCAGACAAGATATTGTCTGTAGGACCTAGAATGTAAACATCAGCATCTAAATCTGTTTCAACAGGAGGATTAACTGTTTCTGCGTCCACAAACTCTATCAGCTCTAGAGCCGTCTCCAAGTAAGGGTTTTCCTCTTCAGAAATTATAACAACTTCGTGGTTCTCCTGTTCAGGTACAGATATATAGGCGTTATTATCGGGTGTAAAACCGTCTCGGTCTAAGCTTACCGTATTTTTACCAGGACTGGTTGAGACAGTTACGGTCTCTACAGCTCCGCCTTCTACTGAACGAGTTACTTCTTGACCGTCTTTTTGTATGGTTATATCGGTTTCTAGATCCATGAAGTTCTTTACATTGACGGAGCTTTCGTCTTCAGCAGGATCAATATCGGTTATACCCCAAGAGTTATCAGAATCTGGTTCAAACAGAGTGACGGCTCTACCATCATTTCTCAGATCATTAATAACTTCTTCAGGATTTCTTTGTTCGTTTGAGTGCTGTAAGTCGCTTGCAATAACTAAGTCTCCGTCTTGACGAGAAGCATACTCTATACCGTTAGCTATGTCTCCTGGTAAATGAGTCTCTTCAATATCGTTCAGATAAGATTCTAACTGTCTGGGAGAGGCGTCTTGTAGCACAATCTCGGAACTGCTGTCTAAAACAACTAAGGTGTTATCTGAACCGGAATGTTCACTAGCAAAGTCTTTTGCATCATCAATCTGATTAGCCATGCTTGCAGATCTATCAAAAACGATAACAGCCTCTTCAGAACTCTGATGAGATTCTACAAATGGTTGAGCAATCGCTGCAGCCAGTAAACCAATGAGTAGTATGTGGAGCAGCAGTAAATTATTTCTCTGAAGTTTTTTGAAGGCTTTATGCGCTTTTCCGGACTTTTTATCCTCCATAAAGAACATCATTGAAGGCATAATCTCTCTATCCGGCTTCTTCTTGATTAGGTAGAATATTATGAGCGGTATTAAAGCCGTTAACGCCAGAAGACCTATAGGTTCAAGGAAATTATTCCCGATTACTGTCTGGATCTGGGTTATCGAAGCCATCTAAATTAATTTAGTGATTTAGTGTTTAACGTTTTTTCCTTAGTTTTCTCTCTGTTCTATTCTTTCTATTACCTGTTTATGAAGCTGTTGAAGTCTTTCCTTCTTATCCTCCATCTTAATGACGTCAGTGCTTTCCTGCAGAAGAAGGTTGTGGCTAAACGGCGAAGGTACATTAGAATCAATCAGCTCTAAAGTTATTTCATCGTTTTTGAAACCTTCAACGACCTCTCTAGTATGTTTTATATCCATTGCATCCTCCATTATTTCTCTGTATGTTTCTTTAACCATAGGGAAATCTTCACCGTGCTGATTTCTGATTGCTGAAAGCAAGAAATGACCTTTCATCTGTTGTTGTCCTACGGTCTTTGAGTTACCACCATAGTTCCTCAAGATCATGAGAGATCTACCTGCTACATGTCTAAACCTGCGTTTCATTAACTCAGTCTTTTTGATAGCGCTTTTGAGCTCTTTCTCTAACTCGCACTCCTCTAACTGTCTGATAAGTTTATCAAAATCAATTGGTCTTCTAGGAGTTGTTATAATAAACCCGTTATCATCTATAACCATTCCGATGTTAGAGCTTATCCTTTTCTGCAGCAGATGCGCTAGTATACGTGCTAAGGCGTCATGGGTTCTTCTTCCATAAATAGTGTGGAAAATAAAGTTCTGCCGGTTGTCATCGTCAATATAACGCTCTACAGTAATCTCTTCATGGTTTGAAACCTTTCCAAGAAACTTTTTCTGCTCATTTACGTAGCTATAGATAGCTTCTGCAGTATTACTGTCTAGATAGTAGTTCTGTCGAATCCAGCTTACTATGTCTTGGTCCTCCGCACCCAGATCTATCTGTTTCTCCACACTCTGTCTGAACTCGCCTATCTTTACACCAAGATCATAGCTTAAAGGAAGCCTTTCCGAGTACCATGAAGGCACGGTAGGCTGTTTTTTAGGTCGAGGATCTACGAAAACCTTCATACCTCGAGCATACCTGAACTCATAAGTTGATCCTCCTAACGTGAAGATATCTCCTTTGTTTAGATGGTCTAAAAACTCTTCATCTAGAGTCCCGACATAGTTTTTGTCTCCACGGGTTTCTACATCGTAACCCGATTCATCGGGTATAGTACCGATGTTTGTCATATAGATGACTCGGGTCATCTTACCGCTTTTTCCGAAAATATTTTCTTCACGGTCGATCCAGATCTTTCTGTAAACGTTCTGATCTTCTAGTTCGTACTCTCCTGCCAGATACTTTAGAACATCTTCATACTCTCCCAAGTCGAGATCGGTGTAACAGTAACTTTTTCTGATAACGTTGAAAGCATGGTCTACACTCCATTTATGGTTACAAGCCATTCCAACGATATGTTGTGCTAGAACGTCGAGACAGTTTGTTGGTATCTGTATTTTGTCTAGTTCATCTTCTTTAGCACATTTTGTTAGTACTGAGCATTCTTTAGCATCGTCTCTATCGACAACTATCATCTTTCCTTTAGCTTTCTCTCCTATCTGGTGACCTGATCTTCCTACTCTCTGGATTCCTCTTGCCACACCTTTAGGAGAACCTAATTGCAGAACAAGATCTACGGCACCAATATCTACACCAAGTTCTAAAGATGTTGAGGTTACACCTACCTTCATTTTTCCTTGTTTCAGTTTTTCCTCTACGTTCAGACGTTCTTCTCTTGACATTGAGGAGTGGTGAGCACCTATATTTTCATCATAGTTGTCTGGAAAACGTTCTTTCAAGTTGTTTACTACTCTTTCTGTTGCGCTACGAGTATTAGTGAAAATAATAGTTGATTCATGTTCTTGGATAAGTTCGTGTATCTTACGATACATCTCTTCGTTTATCTTACCGGGTTCAGTGTAGATAAGATCTTTAACAGGAGATATTGTCTCCAAATCTATCTCTTTTGATGCTGCTACATCAACTATAGTACATCCTCTGCTTGAGTAGTCTTGTCTAGAAGAAATTTCCTGGGTTTTAACCTCGTCTCCACGTTCTGTTATCTTTGTACCGGTCTCTTGACCTGTTTCAAACCCTACGAGATACTTGGCGATCTCATCTATAGGTGCTTGAGTCGCAGATAGACCTATACGTGTTGGAGATCCGTTCGCCATCTCTTCTAAACGTTCGAGTGAAAGCGATAGATGTACGCCTCTTTTGTTTTCTGATAAGCTGTGTATCTCATCTGTTATAACATATTTTATGTCTCTAAACTTTTCTCTAAACTTCGGAGAGTCCAGAATTATTCCTAACGATTCTGGTGTGGTAATCATTATATGAGGAGGTTTTTCACGCATTTTGCTTTTCTCAGCATCAGTTGTGTCTCCTGTTCTAACAGCACTACGTACTTCAGGTACATCATAACCGTTTTCTTCAGCCTTCTGCTTAATACCTTTCAAAGGATCTTCAAGATTTCTTTTGATATCGTTGCTTAGAGCTCGTAAAGGAGATACGTAAAGAACATAGACTTTGTCCTCAAGTTCGCCTTTTTCACCCATATGGAAAAGTTCGTTTAATGCTGACATGAAAGCGGAAAGCGTTTTACCTGAGCCTGTAGGAGCTGAAATCAAGGCGTTCTCTTCATTATGTATAAGGTCGAAAGAGTACTTCTGCGGTGCACTGAGACCTGGAAACTCTGAGTTAAACCAGTCTTTAACGTAAGGTTCGAAGCCTTCTGGAAGAGTTTCGGAGGCTTCATTTTCGTCTACAAATTTTATGTTGCTCATAGGAAGAATCCTGAAATCCAAACTTTAATAGCCTAAAACTTTACTCGGAACTGTCTGCAATAGTTCGCATAGAGACTGCAGAAATCGCTGTAAGAATTCCTACTAAGGGATGAAGCCCATAGAAGAGGACAGCAAGCAAAGGTGCTAAGTATATGATGTTTCCGCCTTCAAACATGTTCTGAACGGCTTTTTCAACTTGTTCAGATATATCCATGCTTTCGGTGTCGTCTATAGCTTGTTCTTGGACCTGGGAGGGAACTTCTTCTCGAGCATTCTGAAAGGCAGTCATTACTTCAGGATCAAGATCGTTTCCTGTCTCATTTGTTATGTAGCCTTCTGTAGCGATCACGGTTGCAGTACTGGTCTCCCGCATTAGATGAGTGTGTTCCTCTCTCTGAATATCAACAATACCGGTTTCATCGATTATCAGGCTTGTTTTATCTGCAGTTGTAGCTGAGACCTGGTTTTTAACTGTTTCACCAATCTCTGGCTGTAAAGTTGCACCGTAAAAAAAGGCGCCGGCTAAAATAACGCTTGTAAAAAGCATAGGGAGTGATACGCTGTTATAATAGTCTCTAAAGCTGTTTCCGTTAGAAAAGAATGATACAAAAACATTTCCGAATCCTATGATTAATGCTAGCGCAGCCATTTGCGCGTTCAAAGGCGCAAAAATTAAAGCTACGAACGAGAAAAATGAACAGGACTTAAAACTGTCTCTTGAGATGTAAGCGGTATATCCGTAGAGTAAAGGGATTAAGAGAAGTGTTCCGTAACTGTAGAGATTATTAGGGTCTAGAAAATACGTTGCAGAAATCGCTAGAAGTGATAAAGAGAACTGAATAGCATACTCCATGTAGTCTTCTTCTAGCTCCATATTACTAAACTTGAATAAGACCTAGAGAAATTTAAACCCCTACTATTTCAGATAAGAGGCTTTCGGCATGTCCACGATCTTTAGCCTCAAGAATAACTCTACCAGAACTGAACAAGGCGATACTTCTGTCATCAATTTTAACTCTTAGAACATACTTGTTTTCGGATACAACTTCTCCTTGCGACTTCACCTTTTCAAACGCTTCTTGGCTCAGCTCCTTCTCAAGCTGATACTTGTTCTCTCCACATACCGCAACAGTCTTTCTCTCTGAGTTTAGATGAGGATAGTCTTCTCCTCTACATACCTCACATCCTGGTTTTTCTACTTCAAAGCTCTGGCCGTCTGTAGTATCAAGTTTTTCCGAGACTTCTTTACCTGATAGATATTTCACAGCTTTTTGAGCTGTAATCGACGCTGAGATCGTAGATGTTTCTCTTAAAACTCCGCTAACTTCACAGGTATCTAAAGAGCCTGCGTTCAATTTTTCAAATATGCAGCTAAAGCAGTTGTCGTTAAAGAACATAGAGTAGCCTTTCTCGCCCAAAACAGAGGTATAGATCCAAGGAATGTTGTTTTTCTTTGAGAACTCGTTTATCAGGAAACGGGTCTCCATGTTGTCTGTTCCATCGATGATAAGATCAACATCTCTAAGAAGTCCTGTGTTTTCAGGATTAAGACTTTCTATCTCTGCCTGAACTTCTGTAAACTCTTCCAGATAATTTTTTGCTGCCAAAGCTTTTGGGAGCGAGTTTTCACAGTCTTCAGGAGTATAAATATTTGAAGAGTAGAGATCGTTCATCTCGAGATAATCTCTATCCACTACCAATAGCTCTATGCCGTGTCGAGCTAAATGTTCGGCTATCACAGATCCTGTTGCACCTAGACCAATTATAGCTGCTTTCGAATCTTTCAGTTTTCTCAACTCTTCTTCTCCGAAATTGCTTAAGGCTTCGAAACGGCTGTACATCGTGAAACTTCCTGTTGGCGTATTTTTATTAAACTAATCTGTGATGTCTTATTATATAAGATGACTTCTATGTTGATGCCTGAGGATTTAGGAGCTGAAGCAGCACAGTATCTACCCGCAGAAATAACTTTTACAGCGATTGGAGGCGCATTAGTAGTAATTTTACTTGCTTTTGCTGCAGACTTCATAAGTAATAGAGTAGTAGAAAGATCTATAGAACGTAGTAACGGGACAAAACATGCTTCTGCAACAGCTCAGAAACTAACATCTTACATAATATATGCTGTATCGTTAGTTGTAATATTAGGATTGTTTGGAGTGCCTTTATCTGCTCTAGGTACTGCTGTAGGTCTCATAGGTTTAGGTATATCTTTCGCGCTTAGAGAGATGATAGCTAACTTTATATCAGGACTAATGATACTGATCAACAGGCCTTTCGTAATCGGAGACCAGATCGAAGCTGAAGGAGAAGCAGGAACTGTAGAAGATATCAGAGTAAGAGCAACAGACATGAGAACGTTCGACGGCAGAAAAGTGATTATTCCAAACTCAAAACTCTACAATGAGACAGTTGTAAACAATACAGGATATGGAAAAAGAAGGTTTGACGTAATAGTCGGTATAGGATACGACGAAGATATTCAAACTGCTAGAGATTTAGCTTTAGAAACACTAAAAGAGGCAGAAAGTGTTGAAATTGATCCAGAACCAGCAGTTCTAACAGATGAGCTTGACGGATCTTCTGTAAACCTAAGGCTAAGAGCCTGGACGCATACAGGAAGAGCTAGCGTAGTAAAAGCAGCTTCCGAAGTAACACAACTCGTCAAAGAGAAGTATGATGAAGAAGGAATAGATATTCCGTACCCAATAAGAACGGTATACATGGAAGAGTGAATAGGACCGGACCAGTTTTAAGACTTCAATGTCTACTTTTGGTTTATGCCTGAAGAACTGGACTCTGAAAGTATCAAACAAGTAAAAGACTCCGAAGAAACCTGGTTAATAGATTTCTGGGCCGAATGGTGTGGTCCGTGTAAAAAGCTATCACCAATCTTCAACGAAGTTTCAGAAGAAGTTGACTCTGTTAAATTTGGAAAAGTAGATATGCAGGAGAACCAGCAGCTAGGAACACAGTTTGGAGTAAGAGCTCTACCAACCCTTCTAATCGTTAAAAATGGTGAGGAAGTAGCTAGAAGCTCAGGAGTAATGAAGAAAGAAGAACTGAAGACCTGGATTGTTGAAAATAGTTAAAGATAACTTGTCCAGTCTATATCTCCGTAACCTGTCTTATTTTTCTCTATCTTATCTATTATTTCCTTCGCAACCTCTTCAGCAGTTCTGCCTGTGGTATCAACTTCTAAAATATTTTCTTGGTTTTCAACCGCTTCAGAAAGCACTATATCCAGTGTTTCCGCCTCCACATTCTCAGCAATTTTTTGTTTAGAGTAGTCTCTTTCAGAAAGCCGTTCTTCCAGTATATCAGGTCTACAGCGAAGAACAATACATAAATCACAGTCCAAATGATGGGAGAGATGACCTTCTACAACTGTTCCGTCGGCCAAGTCTTTTTCAACAGCATCCACAACCTCGTCTATCTCAACCTCTATTTCTTCTGTCTTCTCACCTATATTATTTTCTTTAATAAACTCTGTAAGATCTAAAACCTCAAAACTGTCTAACTCTTGTGCTACAGAGCTTTTCCCGGTTCCCGGTGTACCTGTTATACAGATAATCATTCCTTGTTCAAACAAGGGTCTATGAAAGAATAAAAGGTTGTTTTACTGAAACCTTTGACAAGGGTATACTGTTAAATGATAGATGTTTGGACGGAAAAACACAGGCCGGATACACTGGATGAAATAGTAGGACAAGAAAAAATAGTTGGAAGACTTAAAGCCTTCGTTGACGAAGGAACAATACCGCATCTAATGTTCGGAGGACCTGCAGGAACAGGTAAAACAACAAGCGCTATCTCATTAGCAAAAGACCTCTACGGAGACGAATGGAAACAGAACTTCATGGAAACTAATGCCTCCGATGAAAGAGGAATCGATGTAGTAAGAGACAGAATCAAAGACTTCGCCCGTACCAAACCGGTAAACGCAGAGTACAAGATAATCTTCCTAGATGAAGCTGACGCACTAACGAGCGATGCACAACAAGCTTTGAGAAGAACTATGGAACAGTTCTCAGACAACTGCCGTTTCATACTATCCTGTAACTATTCTTCAAAAATTATCGACCCAATACAGTCCCGGTGTGCAGTATTCCGTTTCAACCGTTTAGAAGAGGAAGACGTAAAAAAATATATTAAGAGAATAGCTGAAGAAGAAGGCTTCAAAGTATCAGAAGAAGCAGTAAAAGCAGTTCTACGAGTTGCAGGAGGAGATCTAAGAAGAGTGACAAATATTCTCCAAACAGCGACCATGCAGAACGACAAAGTAGAGGAAGAAGATATCTACGGAGCCGCAGCATCACTCAAACCAGAAGAAATCAACGAAGTACTGGAGAAAGCGCTGAAAGGCGAATTCATGGAGTCAAGAGACCAGCTATCAGAACTTATGATAGATAGAGGGCTAGACGGACAAGACGTGATAAATGCAATACATAGAGAAGTTCTAGATCTCGATATATCCAATCAAGGAAAACTAGAGATAATAGATAATCTTGGAGAGTTCGAGTTCCGTATAGCAGAAGGTGGAACAAGCGACATACAGATCGAAGCACTTCTCGCCAAAATCGCTAACCTAGACGAATAAAAAAGGAAAAGAATAAGATGTGGGCAGATAAATACCGGCCAGAAACCCTTTCAGAGTACAAAGGTGCGAAGAAAGAGAAAGAAGAGCTCAAAGAATGGGCAGAAAACTGGGAAATAGGAGACAAACCAGTTCTTTTACACGGCCCAGCAGGTACCGGTAAAACATCACTGGTAGAGGCGCTCACAGAAGATCTTGGTCACGAAATGGTTGAAACCAACGCCTCTGATGTAAGAACAAAGTCAAAACTGAAAAGCGAGCTCAAAGAAGCAGTTAGACAGAAATCTTTCTTTGGCGGACAGAAAATGATTCTAATAGATGAAGTAGACGGTATGGGAAGATCTGATAGAGGAGGATCACAGGAACTTAACCGTATAGTTGAAGAAACAAAGTTCCCTTTGGTAATGACAGCTAACGATGCATACGACTCAAAAATAAGGACTTTAAAGAATAAATCAAAGACTATAGAAATCGGAAAAGTCCATACTAACTCTATAAACGCACATCTAAAAACTATACTTGAAGAGGAAGGTATAGAGTATGAAGACGGCGCTGTAAAAAGGATTGCGAGACGAGCCAACGGCCAGATGCGTTCAGCTATAAACGATTTAGAAGCAGTTGCAAAAGGACGAGACAAGCTTACAGTAGATGATCTTGGAGCTATAGGTGCAAGAGACGGCGAACAAGAAGTCTTCCAAGCTCTCAAAATGGTTTTCAAAACAGAAAACCCGTCTACAGCCAACCAAGCTACAGAAAATCTTGACGAGGACGCAGATACGTTCCTACAGTGGATAAGAGAGAACACGCCTAGAGAGTATGAGAGACCGGATGATAACGCAAGAGCTTACAACTGGATCTCTAAAGCCGATCTTTTCAACGGCAGAATTAAAAGACGGATGAACTGGAAGCTACTGAAATACGTCTACCTATATTCAACAGTAGGAGTAGCTCTCAGCAAGAAAAATAAGTACTCTGGCTGGACACGTTACCAGTATCCTTCAAAGATACGTAAGATGGGTTCCTCTCGAGCCTCACGAAATAAACTTGAATCTATTTCGAAGAAGATTGGAGAAAAACTTCATATTTCTATCCAGGAGTCTAAGAGTGAGCTAAGATTTATTTCTATGCTTATAGAAGATAACTCTGAAATAAAAGAGCAGTTACAGCTTTCTGACGAGGATTTAGAGTTTTTAGAAAAGTTCCATTAACTTATGCATTCAAGTTCTATAGTTTCGTCGGTACGTCTTAAAGTGACGTTGAAACACTGATTTTCACTCCAGTACTCCGTATGTGTGTTGTAGTCTGTCATAAATGTTAATTGTTCAAATGCCCTACGTTCTTCAGGAGAGCTCATATCTATCTCTGAAGCTTCCGTCTTTAAGGTTTCTATCACATATCCTGTCTCAAGGTTGTCAAATTCTTGGCTTTGAGTGCTAGAGATTGTGGATGCTAAAGAGATGATTATCAAACCTACAATTATGGAGGAAATTATCATAAACTGTCCTTTCATAGCTATCGCCACCTTATGGAAGCTCTGTAAGGTATAGATGTCTCATCGTTTATACTTCCAACGATAGAGCTAGATGTTGAGTAGTCGTCCTCTCCAAACTCCATATCCTCTCTTATAAGCCAGTAGATAACTGAGGCTATAAGTTTTGTCTCCTCTTGATTGTACTCTTCTTGGTAAGGTATATGTGCTAGACGTTCACCTGAGAACTCTTCAAAACTATCTCTGTAAGTTATTATCTCGACCTGTCTAGTGGCATCGAACTCGAAACGAGCCTCTGACTCATCCTCTATAAAGACGTTGTAGTCTTGACCGTCTATCTCTGCGGATTCACCTGTAAGCACAGGTCCTTTATCGCTGAAGTCGCTGTCTCCGTTGAGATCGATGTTTAAGGCTCTCAGGTTACCACAGTCATCACTGTCTGTAGCCATATCTGTGCTTATAACTTCGTAGGTTTCTCCGCTGTTATCGAAAGTAAAACTGCCGTGGGTAACCGCATAGTCTTCATCTTCTTCGACACATGCTGACTCGGGTACGCCTTCTACACTTCCAGGATCTATCTCCTCCATACCGGTGTTTTCAGAGTCCCACTCGGACGTATCGTAGTACTGAGTGTTGTCATATAGTAGAGGAAGAGTGGAGGCTTCTCCAGGATTAGATGAAGAGATTTGTTCGGTGTTTTCAATATTTATGTCGGATGTTTCTCCGTCTAAACCTTTGAAATAGAGCTCTAACTCTTGAGAGTTACTGTTAGAGTCGAATACAGGCAGCCCAGGATCTTCCTCGACTTCAGCATCTATCTGTTCTAGGCCTGTACCGCTTAAGAAGCCTTGATTGAGTTCGTCAGCTATATCTGCTATAAGAAGTACAGGATTATTTTCTATAAAATTCTCTACATCTTCAGTTTCTTCAGTGTTCATTTCCTCGATAGAGTCTTGCCCATAGAAACTGATTATATCGTACTCTTCAATGTCTTTTTCGTCAAATATAAAGGTTTCAAACTCTTGAGCTGTATTGATACTGTTTAACGGTGTTTCAAGCATTTCTTTGATAGGCATTATATGGGTAGAGTTGTGGACTGTGAAGTCGGAGGTGTCAAAGTCTGCATCCTTAAATTCGTAGAAAGCATACTCGTCCTCGTCAGAGTCTCCCCATTTGAAGAACTCGTCCTGTAAGTAAGGACCGTCTTCATCAGCAAACTGGCAGCGGGTACCGTTGTCAACCCATAATCCTTTATCAAGACCGGAATCATCACCAAAGTCTGCAGGATCAATATCAACCAAGTATAAGTAAACCCCATGTTTGGTATCTTCGCTTCTCCTGATTTCAGGATCACCTCCATCACCTCTAGAAGACAGTTCATCAAGCTGACCTTCTTGGTAACATTGATCTTCATTCATATCTTCAAGCAAACTAGGCGTATGCCTATCGGATTCAGAGGTGTGAAAGCCCATGTAAATCTCATTTAAAGGCAGTCCTTCTATAGCGCCTGACACCTCGATATCCCTAGGTGTTATTGTGCTTACTGCAGTCTCTAAGGAGCCGGGTTCTCTTCTTTGTATGAATTTCTCTAAATCTCCTGATTCCTTTAACGTATATGTAAGATCCTGGGCTGTAATCTCGTTCTGATGCTCTGTCCAGTCTTGAGAGGGAGATATAACGCTATTACCTACTACGAACACTATTAGAACCATCATAGCTACGGTAACTTCTAAGATATATCCTACACCTTTACGGTTCACCATACCCACACCTCCATTCTTAGAGGCTGATCTTCCATAACCGCGTAACGCTCAATTCTCTGTACTGAAACATCTGAGTCTGGACTTGGACCAAACTGATTCAGATACTTGCTGAGTATCACAATAGATCCTTCTTCATCTTCACGGTTCTGAAAGCCTTCAACAGTATAATCCCTGTCCAAAAGGGAGAAGCTATCCTGAGTAGAGTATGCTTCATCCTCAAAGCTCCAAGTATCGGAAACGTAAACTTGGTTGTATAAACCATCTTCTGCAGTAGTCAGAAAGTTATAGGTTCTGCCTTCGAGAGATACGCTCCCGTAATGTACCTCGTCGTCAGCCTGATTATATCCGCTTATACAGTCTGCTTCAGGGTCATTTGCACAAGGCTCGTTGATATTTGGATTTTCAGGAGGATTTCCTCTAGTAAAACTATCAGGCGTATGGACAATAGGGAGCCATGTAAACTCAAAACGGTACTGGTGTTCAAGATCTTTAATCTCTAAGAACTCATCATACTCTAAATTTTCTTCATCTTCTCCTGGAGGCAAGCTACCGTCGGCAAGAGAGTTTATCTTATCTCTATCAGCTTGGAAATAACTGTTAGCTAAACCAAGAGAATCTGTGTTCTCGATAGTTGAGCTATTTTCTTCCCAGCCATCTCCACCATCGCCATAAGAATGGCTTCCAGGATGAGAAAGCAGTTCGTACGTAAAGGTGCCTGCCTCTAAGTTTATAGACATTCTATCCATTTCGCTGTGATAAGACGGAAGTATATCGCTTCCAGCAAAGAATATGCCTCCTACAGCAAGTAAGTAAAGTATTGCTGCTGTAAGAAACTCTAGATTTATCTGTCCTATCAATTTTCTAGACACCTGCGAAACCTACAGTATACATGAATACGATAAATGCTATAGGCATCATTATTAACGCGTGTTTGATCCCTCCGCTAGGGCTTCCTTCGCTTATCTGTCCTGCTACGGCAGCAGTACACAGTCCCTGAACCATAAGCATGACAAACAGTAATGACTTGTAATAGGCCATCTGGCCGTAGTTGTATTCTTCTGCTTGGTCGCTAGACAGGTCGTCTATCTCTCCGGGTACAAAGCCAAAGATCTGTGCTATGGTGCATAAAGGTGCTGCAGCCATTATACTTCCGTCACAGAAGTTGTCTGTTCCGCCTTCACCTTCTGCTAAGAAGTCTACGTTTTGGAGGGCTCCGTCTTGTGAGGCTCCTAGTCCTAGAAGTTCACCCATCATCATGTAGAGTCCTACTGTTATTCCTACGAACAGGAAGAATATGACGTACATGATTAGAACTTGTTGTTTTATTTTAGAGTCTTTCTGTCTGATTGTTTCTCTTAGCTGTGCAGAGTCATCTGCTATGGATTCAAGTGTCTTAGTTATGTCTCCTCCGCTTTTGAAGCTTTGAAGTAGTATAGATATCGATTCTTGTATTACTGCGGAGGCACTCATTCTTCTTGAGAAACGTTCCATAACCTTAGGAAACGGTATTCCCCAGGTAAGTTCGTCATGGATTTTCTCTATTTCTTTGTTAAGTCTTCCGTAATCTGACTGTTTTGCTGAGTCAAAAGACTGTAAAAGTGTCATGCCTCCTCTTTTAGACTCTGTAAGATCTTTGAGGAAGTTGGGGAACTGGTCTTCAACTTCGTTTACTGCACGGTTTTTCAGGAAGGATATCACTCCGTAAGGTAGTACGGAAACAATAAACCCTAGTATTATTAATGATCCTCCGAACTGAGGAGAGGCTATAAGATAGATTAAGAAACCTAGAACAATTAAGACTCCTCCAGCTATTACTGAACCTAGAACTACTTTGTCTTCTGCAGAGTATCCTTTTTCCTGATCTGCTTCTGTGAAGAAGTCCATTAGTTTATCTCCTCCTGTTCTAGATTCATCTTATTCCTCCTGGAGCCATTCCCTTTACAATTAGGATAAACATTCCGGAAATAAAAGGTAAACCTATGAATATGGCTAACATCTGAATCATAACAATTAGGTCTGGAGAGTAACCTGTGAAAGAACTCATCACAACACTCATAGATGTGAAAACTATAGAACCAACAATAACTAGAGTTATGTACATCTCTACAATTAGTGAGAGCTGTTCAGCGAAAGAATCTACTCTTCTCTCATAGTCATTCATCAGTGTTCTAGATCTTTCATGTAAAAAAGCTCTCAGTGAGCCTCCAGAAGTTACTGTATGGTTTATCCCCCATAAGAGGTCTTTAAAGTCGTCGCTAGGTGTTCTTTCTGCAGCTCTCTGCAATGCTTCTCCTACATCCATTCCAAAGGTTTCAATATCTCTGTTAATCTTTTCTGCTTCTTTGGAAATCTCTCCGTATTCCTCTGTCTCAGCCAGATTTGCGAACAGCTGGCTGATTGAGGTACCTGTACCAGCTAAAGTCGCCATATACATCGTTGCGAACGGAAGGCTATCTCTTATTTTGGAGGCTCTATCTCTCATGATTACTGATGGATAGAGATAGAATCCGATAAGTGTGCCGATCGATAATACTATAGATAGTGCTATTGAAAGTACAAAGCCGGATAAACCTGAAGAAATAGTCATTGAGCTTCCTAAGATGAAAATACCGAATATAAACACTGATATACTGCTGAAAACCGTCATGCTGACATACTCAGGAAGAGATATCTCTATATCCGCTCTAGAAAGCTGAGGTCTCAGCTCTTCAAAATATTCTATATAATCCAGTATATAACTTCCGATCTGGTTGTAGCAGAAGTCTGCGTACTCTTCCAGCATTGGTTAACTCTCGATTTCAACCTGGTTGTTAACGGAGTTTGAATCTTT
>LKMO01000014.1 GCA_001563905.1 Nanohaloarchaea archaeon B1-Br10_U2g19 | reverse complement strand
TAGGCGTTTGTACTGTTTTCCAAGAGTTTTTTCTGTTCTATTATACGGAAAGCTATCTCCATGTCCTCTGTAAGTGTTTCTTCATCCCAGCCACCGGACTCTTTCAAGAACTCTGTTTCATAGATACTTCCTGGTCCTGGAAGCACGTACTGAGCGTTGAAAAGTGAGAAAACCTTTCTCAGGAAGACCTGGTAAACATATTCTGCCCATATAATTTTTTGAGGCCATGTCTTAGGATCGTGTACTTTTATTGCAGGGCTGACTCCTTTAACATCTTTATTCTCCATATAACCTATCATTGAACGTGTCATATCCGGATCCGGGAACGAGTCACCGTCCATACAGCCTACTATCTCTGTCTCTACTTTTTCCAATGCCTGGTTCATCGAACTGGCTTTTCCGCTGTTCTCCTTGTCTATTATAGTTATCTTGTCCTTGAACTTTTGTAGTATTTCCAAAGTATTATCGGTTGAGCCGTCGTTTATTGCTATAATATCCAGTTTTCCTCTAGGATAGTCTTGGTCTAACAGTGCTTGAATTGTCTCTGCTATGTTTTCCTCTTCGTTGTATGCAGGTACCAAAAATGTTACTCCGGGAAACCTTGATGGCTCCGGGTCGTTGTTTATTATCTTTCTGTTAGCTGTGTAAAGCGATAGCCACATCACGGAGGAGAATACCATTACCGCAAATACTCCTAGATAGATCTGGTCGATAAGCGTCATTTAGTCGGGCTTGCCTCTAGATTACTAAGTTTTGCTTAACTTCATAAAATCATTATGCCTCAACTACAGGTTTCACGGACCAGTAAAAATAAGGCTCAGAGCGAAGACGGACACTGCTTTATAGTTGTAGAAGTTTAAACTCGAAATGTCCGAGAGAAATCTGTATGGATCTAAGTATAGTTCTACCCTCGCATAATGAAGAGAGAAATCTCCGTAACAAGGTAGAAGAAGTTCTGGAAGAGTTCAAAGACCTTGAAATAGAGATAATAATTGTTGAAGACGGATGTAATGATGCAACCCCGGAAATAGCGGACAAGTTAAGCAAAGAATACTCTCAAGTCAAACATTTACATTCAGATAAACGTCTAGGTAAAGGAAAAGCCATAGAAAAAGGTTTAAATCATTCCAAATCTGATGTAAAAGGCTTCATGGATGCTGACCGATCAATAAATGCAGGCGAAGTGAAAAAACTTTATGAGAAACTTATTACCAACAAAAAAGATATTGTAATTAGTTCAAGATACCTGCCCGAATCTAACATAAAAAGAAAGAAGCTTAGACAGTTAAAAGCCAAGACCTACAACTTTTTGACCCGTAAAACTCTTAGAACAGGATTCAAAGACCATCAATGCGGTTTGAAACTTTTCACTTCTTCAACCTGGAACAAGTTAAACGGTAGGATAGAGGAGGACGGCTGGTTCTGGGACACAAAGATGTTGTACGAGGCAGAAAAACTAGATCTTGACGTCGAGGAAGTAGGTATAGACTGGATCTGCGATGAAGAATCTAGCTTCAAATTCCTGGACTCTATAGTGATGTTTGAAAAACTTTTAGACCTCGGAACCAAAGAGAGAAATCTGCCTATAGACATGAAGTTCTTCCGTTTTGCATTTGTCGGAGCTCTAGGCGCAGGAGTGAACACGATACTGCTTTATCTCCTTACAGAGCTTGGAGACATTTACTATATCTACAGCGCTCTCATCGCAATAGAGGCTACAGTAATATTCATGTTCTTCCTGAACAACCATATAACGTTTAAGAAGATGACAGGAAACCTAGAGGTTCTGAAAGGACTTCTAAAGTCAAATATTATACGAAGCACCGGTATAGTCACACAGGTAAGTCTGCTTTATATTTTAACAGAGTTTCTAGGAATATTCTACATCCTGTCTAATCTCGTTGCTATAGTAGTTGCATCAATAGTCAACTTCGTCGGAGAAAGAGACTACAACTGGGATTAGGAAACTCTCCTCACAAAAAGTCTTAGAAGCAGTAAAACATTATCAACAAGATCTCTGAAGCCGTACTTAGGCTTCCCTGCTCTTCTAGGCCCGAACTCTATAGGCACTTCAACTGTTTTCCTATCCATTAATCTCATAACCGCGGCTGCTTGGAAATGGAAGCCGTCAGGAAGATCCTGCTCCAGTAAGAACTCTACTGCTTCACGGTTGTAAGCCTTGAAACCGCTAGTAACATCCTTTACAGTAGATCCTATCATATATCTGTAGAGATAGCTTCCTATAAGAGGCGGCAGTCTTCTATGTAAAGGATCTTTTCTCTCACCTTCCTCAACATAACGAGAGCCTATAGCCACTTCGTATCCTTCACTAATTCTCTCTACAAGACACTGTATCTTCTCGGTTGGATGAGAAAAGTCGGCATCTATCTGGACGACTATCTCTCCTGAAGCCTCAGATAAACCTTTTTTTATAGCAGATCCTAAACCTTTCCGAAAATCTTGTTCAAAAATTTTTAACTGTTCTATACCTGTTTCTCTTGCCGTCTGAACAGTTCTATCCGTAGAATCTCCGTCAACCAAGATTAACTCGAACTCATTATCAATTACTTCAGACAAATCGTTTAGGAACGGCCCTATATTCTCTTCTTCATTATATGTAGGGATTATAACTGATATTATCGGTTCTTCCACCTGTAATAAAAGAAAGTGTATACGGGATAATAAATGGGTTATGTCAAACGGGTTTCTATCCGTTCTTCATGATTTCTCTTAGGAAGACTGTTGCGTAAGCTCCTTTAGGCAGGTCGAACTTGACAGTCATCTTGTTCTGGTTCATGTTAAGATCGTCAGAGTCGATGTCTAGAACTTCAAAGTTTCTGAAGTCTGCGAATGCTCTTCTGTAAGTTCCTTCACTTCTTAGTTCCGGGAACTCTTGTAGTCTAAAGTCTTCTTGGGAAACGTTTTCCTCTTCTAGAACTTCTGCTACAAGGTTTTCCGGTCTGTTATCTTTCAGATCTGTCTTGTATCCTACTAACGGGATTTCGTACTCTGGGTCGAACCAGTCTTCCTCAATTAGTTTGGAAAGCGCTCTGTTGAATACCCATGACTGGTATGCATGGATGAAAAGTGTCTGTAATCCTTCTGGAAGTCTTTTGATTGCTCCTTGGTAGTCTCCAGGATTCTTTGTTAAGTGGTATAGCAGCGCTTTTTCGTATCTGAAGTGTTCTGGGAACTTCTCTGCCGCTCCTTCAACTTCTCTTGTTTCCCAAAGCTCGTTTCTTATCTTTCTAATACTCTTATACTCTTCATCGTAAGGTTTGGCGATATATGTCCATACTGCTTCTTCGTAGTCGCCTTGTAGTATTAGTCTTCCTACTTGATGCGTTATTGGTCTTGCAGACCCGAATCTCTGTCTTCCGAAGTAGTTAGGGAACTTCCCTTCAAGCTCGTCAACTATTTTCAGTGATCTGTTTCTTAGATCTTCTATCGGAAGGTTGAGCTGTCTTACTGTTATTTCAAACCTGTTTGCTTGTAGGTTTCCTAGTCCTATATGTCCGTTTCTTCCTACAACTTCTAGATCAAATTCGTCTGTAAAGACCTGTCTTACTTCTTCTTCGCCTACGCCTTCTACTGAGATATGTTGCTCGGTTACTGCTCTTTTATCTTTGTTTCCTGCATATCCTATACGTCCTTTGGAGATATGGAGCATGTTGGAGAGTTTTGAGACTGCCTCCATTGTCGTCATGTTCTGTTTTCTTAATTTGATTATAAGATGGTCTCCATCTTCATCCAAGTCATGGCTGGCTAGTTCTGTTACCATGAAGTCCTTTACTTGTTCTTTTATTTCGCCTTTAGTTCCTGGCGTATCTGTATAGTATTCCCATTCCATTCTCTCTTCTATCATTTATTTTATCAGCTCCAAGTGTCCTGTTATATCATCTATTTCGTCTTCTTTTGCAGGCCCTATGCCTACAGCGGTTTTTGTACCGGGTTTTACCTCGGTATGTCCTGCATCCTTAACTAGGGTTGCTGGTATTTTATTACGTTTGGCTCTGTTAAATATGTCTTCAAGTTTTTCTTCGCTGTTTGATAAAGCTATTTTTTTCTGGCCTTCTTTCTCCCAGTTTTCTCGGGACTCTTTGTCGGCTTTCTTGTAGGCATTTACTGATGCATGGCATGCTTGTGCCACCATCTTGCCTTTTGACATATTGATGTCGGTGTCGAGTACAATAGCCTGTTTATATTTCATAGAGCCCTATCACTACAATTAAGCATTAGTTCTTAAGTACTTGTCGGTGACAACAGAACCTGTTTGTTCCGACCAAACGCTTAAAGTGGGTTCGCCCAGATTCGAACTGGGGATCTTCGCCTTGTAAGGGCGACGTCATAACCAACTAGACCACGAACCCGTAACTATATTTGAGAACCTTCAATCTTATAAAATAAAAAGTCAGATCTCCTTCGCCACAATCGGATCGTAAACCTCGTCATCACGCGAATAATAGACGTAGTAAACCGTCTCAAAATCCTCCAAGCCTAGGTCTTCAGGTTTAACCTCTCTTTCAATAAGCTTCTCTTCCTCCACACGTTCATCAACCATTTCCTTGTCAAAAAGCGTTTCTTCAAGCTCACCATCACTTCTCAAAAACCCTTTCTCCTCAAGTTTCTGAACAGTATTAGTTACTCGTGCCAGAGTTATATCCAAATCCTCCATTACCTCACTCTTGTTCAAGCCTTTAGAAAGTTTTTCCAGAACATTTTCCTCTCTTTCAGAAAGCTTCTGTCTCTCCGCCTTAACTTCACCATTAACAGCATCAATCAATACCTCTTTATGTTCTTTTTCAACGTGGTAGAGCGGATAATAAGCTGTTTCATATTTAGTTCCTTTCTCTGTCTCTATTTCTTCAATAGTTCTCTCAGGCTTAAACATCATGATATCTTCTTTCTGAACATAGTTGTCCGCAGTCTGAGTAGTACCTCCGTGTTTAGACTTCCTCATACGAACATCTGTCATGACAGGATACTCGTTTCCTAACGCAAATGCTACTCCTGGAGGTAAAGACTTTATCATAGACTCTACTTCAGAAGTTATTCCTTCAAAAGACTTTGAAATAGCTTTTAAGTCATTAGGGTTAGTAACTCTCAATATAAACTGTGTATTACACTGTGATAAAACGTTTTTATCTATTCTCGCAGGCCTCTGAGATATTACCCCTATACCTACTCCGAACTTTCTTCCTTCTGACGCAATCTTTCTCAGAATCTTGTTAGAAAGAGCCTGTTCAAAACCTTTCTCCGGAGCAAAGTTGTGAGCCTCCTCCAAAACCATGATGAATGGAGGGATACGGTTCTCTTTCCTTAAGTCGAAAAGTCTTTTTGCAAGAGAGTAAGCAGTTATCTCTGTAGGATTAGGCTCTACAGCTCTCAAATTGATTATAGTTGCTTCTCCCGGTCTTACCAAATCTTCTAAATCTATAGGATCTTCAGAGAAAAGTCCTGACTGCTCAAGCTGTTCCATAGAGTTAAGCAGATTCCATTTGGCAGTTGATTCTTCATGCGAAACAGCATCCATCAGATCCATTAATGTGTAGTCTTCTTCTTTCTCCCTCAACCGTTTTAAAGCGTTGTAAAGTACTCCCATCTGAGAGTTTGTCAGCGAGTCAGGTATGACGTCAAGTAGCTCTTTCTTCTCCATATTAACAGAGGAGAAGCTTAAAGGTAGAGCATCTTGGTTGATATTAGTGTTAGGTGAGAACTCTCTTATCGTATAACTCCTGGCCTCTTCCTCATTGTTCTCGTTAGGAAGCGATAGAGAGCTGTATTCTCCATGAGGGTCGAGTATAAGTACCGGTAAATCCTGTTCAAGCATTTCCTCAATCAAAACACCAGTAAGATAGCTGTTATGACACACTATACCCCCTTTGCCCGCTATGAAGTTATGATGCTCTCGGACAGTTAAGTCGTAAACATACCCTTCATAGTCTATTTCTTCTACAGATTCAACTTTATCCCAAAAGACGTCAGAATCAGCAAGTTTTGAGTATATTTGACTGTCCAACTTCTCAGAAATTTTCTTAAACTTCGATCGAGACGGTCTTCGTTTATCTCTTTCATATAGAGAAATAAGTGTCGAATGAGAATCGGTAACATCTCCTAGTTCTTTCTGAGATAGTCCAAGTTTGTTCCTCTCTCTCCTCAAGTACTCTCCGTCAATAGGTACTACATCTGTATTAGTGTTTCCTTGCTTAGCTTCCAAGTAGGATTCAAGCTTATTCTGCTTCCTATCTATGCCAAAACCAATATTTTCAGCAAACTTTTTCAGAAAGTCTACGCCACTGATCGACAGCTCATAGTAAGTATCTCCTTCATGGTCGGAATTAGTAGCTTCTTTCACTTTAGTATGGAATCTGCCCACTATCCCGAACTCTAGAAGCATATATGCTATATCATTTATCATTCTTTCACTTGCTGAAGACACAGTAATTTCGTGATCCTCAAAACAGCCCTCGCAATCAAATAACGTCGTTAGAAACTGTCTCTTATTACTTTTCGAAGATTTATGTACTGCGATAGGAACATATTTACCTCTTGATTTCGCCAAAGGCTCATAACCTATCTCTTCTAGAAACTGTTTGAGCGGAGTCGAATCTATATAAACTGCGTTATCTCTCATTTCCGAAGCTTCAAGACCAAATAAGTCCTTAGCGAGGCTTGTAAATCTTTCAATAATCCTATCATCATTGTTAGTGAATATTATCCTATAGCTTCCTTCTGCTTGTTGTTCTGCTCCCTCGGCTATAGCAAGCGATAAAAATTCCGATAGTTTAGTGTCAAATCTTTCTGGTATTTCTATACCTTCTGAGTTAATTGATGTGAGAAATCCGCCTACTTCTTTAGGTTTGTCGCCATTATATTTCCAGTTTTCTATAGTTCCTCTAGGCTGATCAATCGTTTTCTCAATTTCTTTAAGACTTGAACCGTTTTCTTCTAATTCCTTATACTTTTGATAGTTTTCCAGACGTTTCTGCCTTTCTTGACTAATTTCCTGGCTTTCCAAAAGTTTTTGTTTTGATATACTGATTGCTTTACTTGTGGAACTTTTAATTTGGCGCGGAACCGCTATATGATCCTCCTCAACTACCTCATCTGCCTCTTGGAAGTCATAATTATTCTCTGCAACCATCAATGGATGTTCTGGAGTTACCTCGATCTCCCTACCAGATTCCGTCTTTATCCTGATTATTCTATCCGCCTTTTTTCTATATGCATACAGCGCATCTGCGTCAGTCTGCTTATATTCCTCATCCAGTGCTTTTACAGAGCAAGAGTCTAATTGTCGTAGCTCTTCATTCTTCCCCTGCTTCAAAATCCGGTCAGAGCTATCAAAAATCTGTTTTATAGGCTTTAGGTCTCCGTCAGTCATCAAAACCCTCGTGTTAGGAGTCACGCACTTACCGGCTCCTGTCTGTGCTAAAACAGCGAAGTGTTTGTAGAAGTCATCTTTATTGATGAAAATATCTATATCTTCGTTAGTCTCTAAGTTACCTATTCTTAAACCGTCTTCTTCTAGACCAAGCGTATCCGAGATAAGTTCCTGGTCAGCTCTGTAAACAATAGAGTCTGGTTCAATAACTCTTCTAGGTGCTTTAGTAAGTCCTTTATCACGGTAACCGATAATGTTAGCGTTTGCAATGGTTTCTCCATCAGGATGTTTCTTAACTTCCTCTACCTGTCCTAGTATCCATTTACCGTTGCTTTTGACCGATATAAAGTCAAATTTCTTTACCTCTTCAGTCGCTCTAAACTTGAATGAAGAAGTGTTTACTTCGCCTTCTATTGTTCCTAACTGCATCCTGTTTAACCATGTGAACTCGCATATTCATAAATTCTTCAATACAAGAAGCCAGTGATTTAAGAATCTGTCCACCGTAACAGTAACTTGTAATGGAGCTAACCGAAGACCTACAGGAAAAAGTACGTTACCTAGGAATAACCGGTGTAATACTAGTCCTGTTTATAGGCTTCGGAAACGTTATGACTCCAGAACCTGTAGAAGTAGGGCCTGTAGAGCTTGATGTAGAGTGTACCGGTATCGAAGCCGGTATCTGCTGGGGATTCAAACAAGAAACCCATACAACCCATAACTACGACAACTACACCAGTCCTGAAGAAGGAAGCGAAGACTACTTCAGAAAGGCTGAAGCCGAACTAATGCTTCAAGCATACAATATCTGTGACGGAGACGAAGTCACAGGCATGGACTGGGTTGAACACGCAGAATACGAAAACATGTCCGGAGATGAATGGTTAGAGAAAGACGAGATAACACTTTTAGAGTGTGAAGACACCTTCTACCGGGAAATGGAAGACAACAACACCAACATCTTCAACTAACGTTTTTAGCACCAAGTTAAAAATGTTCTCAATATAACTTTCTGTTAATAGAGGTATCAAACAATGGCAGAATATGTTGAACAGACTTTTGTAGCAATTAAACCAGACGCAGTCAAAAGAGGATTAGTAGGAGAAATCATCTCCACATTCGAAGACGCAGGATTCAAAATCCAAGGAATGAAAATGGTGCAAGCAACAGACCAGTTACTAGAACAGCACTACGAAGAACACGTCGACAAACCGTTCTACGAAGGACTCGCAGAGTACATGCAGCAAGGACCTATCGTGGCAATCGTACTAGAAGGCGTACACGCAGCAGAGAACGTAAGAAAAATTGTCGGAGACACAAGCGCAAAAGACGCACATCCATCCACAATCAGAGGAAAATACGGGCACATGTCCATGGAACACGCTGATGAAGAAGGAAGACATTACAAGAACATTATCCACGCATCAGAGCCAGGAGAACAAGAAAAAGAAATCAGTATCTGGTTCGAAGAAGACGAACTACACGAATACGTACACACCGGAGAAGAAGAAGTACGTTAAAACTTCTTCACTCTTTATCTTTTTCTTCCATAAGTTCTAAAGGATTTGACAACCATATTTCTCTCATGACAAAGCTTTACCGTTCCGAGACCGACAGAATGCTGGGAGGAGTATGCGGAGGCTTAGCCGAAGTATACAACTTTGATCCCTCACTTATCCGACTAATAGTAGTTCTACTCATCTTCACAGGGCTATCACCTCTAGTCTATCTAATAGCTTGGCTGATAATCCCTACGGAGTCCGAGCTGTAAAAAAAACCACACCCTTGTGGTCTTACACATAATTTATTTTGTTCTACCAGCCTCTCCAAAACCTTTTATGGAGAACTTTAAGATCGAAGTAAACGTTTCCGGAACAGTAGACCCCGAATACGCAGCAGATATCATCGAAAGAGTATCTCTAGGCAATGTAAACGCGTTGTACGTCACAGATAACGGAGCTACCTCCTACAGTTTCAGCAAAGACGACGCCTCAAAATATATGAAAAACATTTTCA
Source organism: Nanohaloarchaea archaeon B1-Br10_U2g19 (assembly GCA_001563905.1). Taxonomy (GTDB): domain Archaea; phylum Nanohalarchaeota; class Nanosalinia; order Nanosalinales; family Nanosalinaceae; genus B1-Br10-U2g19. Next base: position 3,494 of record LKMO01000014.1, on the reverse strand, counting down.
GCGGAGAACCTGAGCTGTACAGAGAAGAAAAACAAGAAAAATCAGATCTCTACTACTTTGAAAAAGACGGTGAATCAGAAGTAACACCTCTACCTACTCCCTTAAACTATGAAGGACCTGAAAAAGTTAAACTGCAAAATCTTGCGTTCACAGAGTCTAAACAGCTTTGCTACACCTTAAGAACAGAGTTTAGTGAAGACTCCGAAGAGTTCGTAGAGCTACGTAACTCCTATAGTTACGACATACCTCAAATTGAAACTGAAGAACAGATCAAACAGTTTTTCGAGCTCGTAGGAAGTCTCGACATGCTTCTGGAAGACTAAGTAGGTTTGGCGGCGTCAGCACTCAAAGTCAAACAATTTTTGTTTGGTCCCGCAGGGCTCTTCATCCGCCGCCAGTATTATTTAAGACTTTGAATCTTCTCCAGATCAAGTTCGAAACCTGTAACCTCTTTCTCTAGCTCCCAGTTTTCAAGTACTTCCCTGGATATTTCTCCTATGAATCCTACTTTTTTCCCGTTGAGAAATAGGTCTGCAGACCTGTTCTCTTTGAAGAAAGGTTTCTGATCAGTCTTTACTTCAAAACTTAATCCCAAGTCCCTTTCTAAGACCTGTATAACTTGTTTTGCATCTGTAAAGTCTACAGAGTTATCTGATTCAAGGTAAACTAGTTTTCTAACGTTTCTGGCTCCTACAGAAGAGCTGTCGAGTTCTACAACATCTGCTGCCTCGAAGAACTTTTGTGGGTAGCTATGGTGTTTGTTCTGTTTTAAGACTTCTAGCTGTGAAGGCATTAGCCAGTTCCTTACAGCCGTATAATCGCTTGTTAGAGCGTTGTCCATCTCTGCTATCTCTTCTTCTTCTTTTTCCATTCTTCCGAACAGCTTGTCTTTGTTGGAGAGTATGTATGTCTGTGTCTCCATTGCTCCTACACCTACGAGTATATCTCTGACTACGTCTGTAAACTTTTCTACAGGCTTCTGTTCTGATATCTGGTCGATCTCCGGTATCTCCGGCTCTATGTTCTTATAGCCGTATGCGATAACCATATCTTCGATAAGATCGTACTGGTGCATAACGTCGGTTCTGTAGCTAGGTATGTCGACACCTATCTCTTCACCGTATTTGACTCCGTAGTTCATTTTTTCTAGGAGCTCTCCTATCTCTTCTTTCGATAGTTCTAGTCCTGAAACATTTTTTGCGTACTCTGTCTCCAGCTCTATACGTGAGCTTGTTAGATCCGGAAGCTGTTCTCCTTCAATATTTACGGAGTCTATACGGCCTCCTCTTTCAGCTAACGCAGTAACTATAATGTTTAGACATGTGTGAACTGTTTGTTTGTCTTTTCCTGTTACATCGATAAAGATTTCCGATGTTTTTGAGTCGACTTCTGTAAGCTGGTTGTTTATGATGGGAGGGAAGCTTAGTACTCGGTCTTCAGAGTCTTTTATTATAGGGTATTTTTCGTGGTCTTCAAGTATCCATGAGTAGTCTCTTCCTTTCTCATGATTCTCGAGTATCTCTCCAAGCTGCATCTCCTTGCTTTTTCCTAGAGGGATCAGGGATACCTCATCAGGTTTCACAGCCGTATAAGTGAAGTCCGGATCTAGTTCAGAGAGGTCGTGTAGCCCTATAGCTAGTTTATCACGTCTTCTACCCATTGTCTGGTGTAGTTTTTCCTGTAACTGGATCAGGTTGTCTATAACGTCTTCGGTAAGCTCTAGCTCTCTAACTACTGCTCCTCCGATATACGGTCTTACTTCTTCTACGGAGCTGTCGACGTTTACATTTATCTCTCCTTCATTGACTGTATAATTGGGCAGTCCTTTGTCTATATTGAAGAATCCTCTGTAAGCTCTTGCCAAACCTTCTACAGATAGTAGGTCTGGACGGTTAGGATATACTTCTACATCCCATGTGTCTCCTTCTTCATGGTTCCAGTGTGCTCCTAGGAACGATGCTTCGTGTTCAAGTTTTTCGCTGCTTATTTTCTCTCCTAAAAGTTCTTCGAACTCTTTCTTATCTATCTCTATATATGCCATTTATTGATCACTCTCCGGCCTCCAGACAGGTGTTTCTTCAAGTAGTTTAACATCGTTTCTGTAAAGTTCTCGTATATCATCTATTCCTGCTGCACCCATTGCTATCCTCGGTATTCCTAGTCCCCAGGCCAGTACTGTTGCTTCAAATCCTAGTAGAGGCTTTACGACTTCTGGTCGGAACATTCCTGCTCCTCCCATTCCTATCCAGCCGTGTTCTTCATCGTAGACCTGTACTTCTACACTCATCTCTGTGTAAGGATAGTATGACGGGATTAGTCGGAACTCTTCGTAACCCATTTTCTCGAAGAACTCTGAAATGTATGCTTTCAGGTTCTTGAAGCTGAGATCTTTTCCTACTACGATTCCATCGGTTTGTTGGAACTCTGCTAAATGGTGGCGGTCCACAGTTTCATTTCTGAAGTTCCGTGATACTGTAAAGAATTTTTTAGGCAGATCTTCTTCAGATAGTTCTGTAAGTGTTTTAGCTGATACCGCTGTAGTATGTGTTCTTAAAACGTTTTTACTGGCTTCTTCCTCATTCCAGTCTGTGTTCCAGCCTTTACTTCCTGTGGTCCAGCCGTCCTCATGGACCTTTCTGATATGGTCTACTTTGTCGCCGTACTCCGATAGATCTGTTTTCTCTGGTGTCTTCATAAAGAAGGTGTCGTGCATCTCTCTGGCCGGATGGTCTTGTGGCGTGTAGAGTGCATCGAAGTTTAGTAGACTTGGAACTACGAAGCCACCGTTCATCTCTGTGAAACCCATTTCAACCCATTTTTTACGGGCAAAGTCCACAATATCTCTGTAAAAATGTTTTTTACCTGTTCTAGGGGTTTTCACATCTGCTTCAACATTGAATTTTTCAACTACTTCGTTAATATCTAGTTCTTCGCCTTTATCTGTAATAACTAGTGTTCTAAGAGTTTTGGAGTCTGTCTCAACTAGTCCTCTTTCCTCATCTTCTTCTGTAAACTCTTCGTTCTCTAGTCGCAGTTTTACTGAGTCAGTCCCAGTATTTTTTTCTCCTTCTTCAGTAAGTGACACTTCTCCTTGATCAATATTTATCCAGTTCTTCTGTCTTGCCTTACCAAGTGCTACGTTAAGCTCTAAGTCTTGTAGACTACCCATTTCTTTAGGTCCGTCTTCTAATCTCTTGATAAGCTGGTGTTCAGGCGATCCTTGTTCAGTTACGTTTTTTCCTTCCTCAGTTAGAGAATAGCTTATCTCTTCCTCTTCCTCAATTCTCACAAGGTTTTGTTCTTTCAGCTCTAAACCGGCTCTGTTAACCATTGCCTGGTCGTATCCATCGTTTTCAAACTTTTGAACAGACTTTGGTGACTCGGCTTTAAGCTCTTCTAAAACTTTTACTGCCTGTGTTGAGAGTTTCACACCGAGGTTTTAGACCTTTTAAACTTTAATAGTTAAGCCGTTCCCTTCAGGTTAGAATCCTGTA